>NZ_VIWV01000001.1:5051346-5367884 GCF_007829875.1 Streptomyces capillispiralis
TGCGCGACGCGGGCCTGACGGTGACCACGCTGTGCCGCGGCGGATTCCTCACCGCGACCGACGCCGGTGAGCGGGCCGCCGCCCTGGCCGACAACCGGCGGGCCGTCGACGAGGCGGCCGCACTCGGCACCGACACCCTGGTCCTGGTCTCCGGCGGCCTGCCCGCCGGCTCCAAGGACCTGCACGGCGCCCGGGAGCGCATCGCGGACGCCCTCGCCGAACTCGGCCCCTACGCCGAGGACCACGGAGTGAGGCTGGCCATCGAGCCGCTCCACCCCATGTTCGCCTCCGACCGGTGCGTGGTCTCGACGCTCGCCCAGGCCCTGGACCTGGCGGAACGCTTCCCCGCCCACCAGGTCGGCGTCACCGTCGACACGTACCACATCTGGTGGGACGACACCGCGCCCGCGCAGATCGCCCGCGCCGGCGCCCAGGGCCGCATCCACACCTTCCAGCTCGCCGACTGGATCACCCCGCTGCCCGAGGGGGTCCTCAACGGCCGCGGCCAGATCGGCGACGGCGCGGTCGACATGCGGGAGTGGAAGGGGTACGTGGACGCGGCCGGCTACACCGGCGCCATCGAGGTCGAGCTGTTCAACGACACGCTGTGGGCCCGCGACGGACGCGCACTCCTCGCCGAGACGGCGGCACGGTTCGCCGAGCACGCGGGATGAGGTCCACCGCGCGCTGAGGCGCGGGGCACGTGCGTCCGGCCCCGGCGCGGCCGGGCGCACGTCCCCCGGGCGCGGAGCGTGCCGTCAGACCTCCGCCCCCGAGCCCGGCACACCGGCCCGCAGATGCGCCCCCAGACGGCGCAGCTCGACCAGGGCACCGGCGTCCGACCCGTCGCCCAGCGGGTAGTGCAGGGCCGGCTCGGAGGCGGGCCCCAGGACGACCGGCCGTACCGCGACGGGCGGGCGGCGGGCATGGGTGAGCCCGATGCCCCGCACGTCCCGCGCACCGAGCGTGAAGGCCACCGGGACGGGCGGCGCCTGGAGCACGGGCGCCGTGGTGAGGTCACGGGAGGCCCGCCGCACCGAGGCCAGCATCGTCGTCAGCCCGTGCTCCGCGACGAGACGCCCGGCGAGGGGCTCGATCGCCTCCAGGGGCGGTTCCTCGTCCTCCCCGTACCCGAGGGTGAGCGTCACGTCCTGCTCGACACCGGCGGTGGTCCGTGTGACCCGGATCCACGCCAGCGCGGGCCGGTCGGGGTGTCCGGTCACGATCAGATGGGTCGGCTCGGGGGCCCGGTCACGGGCCAGGCCGGTCAGCCGGCGCGGCGACCAGGGCAGGTTGACCGGTTCCGCGGTGCCCCACCCGGTCGGCGCCGCGCCGGTGAGCGCACGCCAGGCCGTCTCGAGCGCTTCCCCCAGGACGGTGTCTTCGTGCGCGGGGAGCGTCGTACGGAACGCCACGACGAGCTGCCGGTCGCCCGACGGGGCCGTCCGGCCGAACGCCTCGGCGACCGGGACCGTGCCGTCCTCCCCGGGCACGGGCGTGAACATCCCGTCCTGCCAGCGCAGCACCGCCCCCGACAGGCCGTCGTAGTAGCCCTGTGCCGGGTCCTGGACCACCCAGCGGTTGGGTACCTGGAGGAGCGTGGCGCGGGCCGGGGCACTGAGCCGGACGTGCGGCGGGGTGACGATCTGCAGGGCACGGTCCGACGCGGCGGTGTCGCGCAGCACCTCGGAGAGCCAGGTGGTCAGGGCCAGGACGGGCCGGTCGTACAGGACGACGGCCGTGCTGTCGGTGAGGACGTCCACGACCGGCTGTCCGTCGTCGGGCGCGACGGCCGTACGCACGTCCACGACCCCGGTGTCCGCCGCCGACTCGGGCCAGGTGCTGCCGCCCAGCAGCAGGGCGAGCCGCCCGCACACCGATCCCGCCAGCCGCTCGGCCCCGGGCACGGCGCCGGAGGCCCGGGCCTCGGTCCACCAGAACGGCACGGGCACCTCCCGCCCGAGCAGCCGTTCGGCCTCCCCGGGGACCTGGACCAGCAGCGGGGCCTCCACGGACACCAGGGGCCTGCCGTCCGGGGCGCACAGCCGCAGCACCGCGCCCGCGGACCCGGCGGTCACGGCCGCCTCGGGCCCGCCCGCGTACAGGCCGGCCAGCAGGGCCCAGGTGTCCGGCATCTTCGGGGTCAGGGCGATGACGTCCTTGGTCACGACTGCTCCTCCTCCTGCTCGGCTCCGGCGAGGGCGGTCTGGACGAGGCGGTGCTGCCGGCCGCGGCGGACCAGGGTGCCGCGCCCGGGCGGCTGCGCGGAGGCGTACAGGCCGGGGAAGAGCTGTCCCTCGGTGCGGTCGCCGGTCATCACCAGGGCGGTGGTGCCCGTCTCGCGCAGGGTGGTCAGCAGCGGCTCGTACAGCGCGCGGGAGGCTCCCGCGGCGCGCCGCGCCAGGACGAAGTGCAGCCCGATGTCCTGCGCGGAGGACACGTACGGCAGGAAGGGGGCGAGGGGCTGCTGTCCGGCGGTGGTGAGGATGTCGTAGTCGTCGACGAGGATGACGATCCGCGGGCCCCGGAAGGCGGGTTCGCCGGTCTCGGGCGCGTCCGGGTCGGCGGTCTCCGGCAGCCGCTTCCGCAGTTCGGCGGCGATGCCCTCGGAGAGGGCGGCGGCGAGCGTGGCGTTGTGGGCGTAGCCGCCCCGGTACGGCTCCGGGACGACGCCGCGCAGGCCGCGGCGCGGGTCGAAGACACCGAAGACCAGCTCGTCGTCGGAGTACCGCTCGACGAGCCCGGCGACGATCAGTTTCAGCAGGTTCGTCTTGCCGCACTCGTTGTCGCCGAGGACCAGCAGGTGCTGGTCGCCGCCGAAGAGGTCGAGCAGCACGGGGGCGAGGGCGTCCTGGTCGAGGCCGAGGGGTATCCGCCGCGGTTCGGCGGCCGGCGAGGGCAGCCGGGCCGCCGGCAGCCGGGCCGGCAGCACCCGCACCGGGGCGGCGGGTTCGCCGTGCCAGGTGGCGTGGACGGTCCGGGCCGCCTCGTCGAGGGCCGGGCCCAGGTCGCCGGTCGTGGGCGAGCCGTCGATACGGGGCAGGGCGGCCTGCGCGAACAGCTTGCCGTCGGTGAGCACCCGGCCGGGCACGTCCGGCGAGAGGGTCTCGGAGAGCTTGCGGTCGACGGAGGAGTCGGCGGGGTCGTTCAGGCGCAGCTCGACGCGGGTGCCGAAGAGCGACTGGGTGGCGATGCGGACGTCGTTCCAGCGCAGCATGCCCGCCACCACGTGGATGCCGTAGCCGCCGCCCCGCTTCAGCAGGTCGGCGACCGGCTCGTCGAGGTCGGCGAAGTCGTCGCGCAGCGCGCCGAAGCCGTCGATCACGAGGACGACGTCGGTGGAGCCGAGCTGTGGCAGCCGGCCCTGGGCGCGGAGCCGGCGGAGCTGGTCGACGGAGTCGATGCCGTGCTCCCGGAACACCGTCTCCCGTTCGTCGAGCATGGCGCGCACCTCGGCCACCGTGCGGGCCGCGCGCTCGCGGTCGGCCCGCACGGCGATCCCGCCGACGTGCGGCAGGGCGGCCGTCGCCGACAGGCCGCCACCGACCAGGTCCAGGCCGTACACGGCGACGTCGCGGGGCGTATGGGTGACCGCCAGGGACAGCACGAGGGTCCGCAGCAGCGTGGTCTTGCCGGACTGGGGGCCGCCGATCACGGCCACGTGACCGCCGGCCGTGGTCAGGTCCAGCACCCACTGGCCCTGCCACTGGCGGGCCGGGTCGTCGAGCACGCCGAGCGGCACCCGCATCCCGCCGGTGGCGCGCGCCAGGTGCAGTCCGTGCTCGGAGACCCGGGCCGGCCCGGCGGCGGCGTCCAGGGTGACGGCGTCGGGCAGCGGGGGCAGCCAGATACGGCGCACGGCGGGGGCGGCGCCGGCGAGCCGGCCGACCATGAGGGACAGGACGGTCGGGCCGGTCTCCCGCCGGGTGGCGGCGGGTTCCTCCGCCGGCTCCTCGGTCCGCTCCGCGGTGTTGTACGCCGGGTAGGGCAGGGCGAGCGGCTCCTCGCCCCCCTGCTCGCGCGCCGTCGGGCCGCGGTGGGCGCCGGAGACGTACCCGGCCTTGAACCGTTCGTAGGTGGAGGTGTCGACCTTGAGGTAGCCGAATCCGGGCAGGGGCGGCAGGTGGAAGGCGTCGGTGGTGTCGAGGACGGTGCGGGACTCGTCGGCGGAGAAGGTCCGCAGGCCCAGCCGGTACGACAGGTAGGTGTCCAGGCCCTTGAGCCTGCCGCCCTCGATGCGCTGGCTGGACAGCAGCAGATGGACGCCGATGGAGCGGCCGATGCGGCCGATGGACAGGAACAGGTCGATGAAGTCGGGCTTGGCGGTGAGGAGTTCACCGAACTCGTCGATGACGACGAACAGGTGCGGCAGCGGTTCGAGGTCAGGCCTCCGCGTCGCGCGCAGCTCGGCGTAGTGACCGATGTCGGCGACGTTGCCGGCGTCCTTCAGGACCTGCTGGCGGCGTGTGACCTCGCCGGCGAGGCTGGTGTGGACGCGTTCGACGAGACCGGCCTGGTTCTCCAGGTTGGTGATCATCCCGGCGGTGTGGGGGAGTTCGGCGAAGGGGGCGAAGGTGGCGCCGCCCTTGTAGTCGACCAGGACGAGCGCCAGTTGCTCGGGGGAGTGGGTGGCGGCCAGGGCGAGGACGAGGGTGCGCAGCAGTTCGCTCTTGCCCGAACCGGTCGCGCCCACGCACAGTCCGTGCGGGCCCATGCCGAGTTGGGAGGACTCCTTCAGGTCCAGCAGGACCGGCTCGTGACGGTCGGTGACGCCGATGGGCACGCGGAGGAAGTCGCGTTCGCCGCGGGGCTTCCACAGCGTGGACAGGTCGGGGTCGGCGGGATCGGTGATGCCGAGGAGCGCGGGGAAGTCGACCGGCCCGGTGACGGGGCTTCCCTCGGCGGCGGACTCCGGGGACAGCCGCAGCGGGGCCAGCAGCCGGGCGAGGCCCTCCGCCCCGGCCGCGGTGATCGGGTCGACGGTGCCCTCGGCGGCGGTGACCGGTGCGGTGGTGCCCTCGTCGGCGGGACGCCGCAGGTCCTCGACGACCACCCGTTCGCCGTGGACGGTGATGCGCACGCTCACCTCGTCGGGCTCGTGGACCTGCTCCTGGAGCAGGTGCAGCACGGTGACCCCCATGTCCGGCAGGCCGACGGCCGAGTCCGGGCGCGGGAGTTCGGCGGCCGGCTCGCCGTGGGCGTCGACGACCACCAGCAGCCGGCCCGCCAGCCGCAGCGCGTTCCGGTCGGCGAGCCCGCGCCGCACCTCCGCCGCGTACGCGGACTGCCGGCCCAGCTCGTGCCGGAGCACCCCGGCCAGCTGCCGGAGATCGGGCGCGATGCGACGGGCGGCCACCGGACCGTCGTGCGCCTGCGGATCCAGCACGTGGGGCAGCCACTTCGCCCACTCCCACTCGGCCAGCCGCTCGCCGGGCACGGCCAGGGCGAGCGCGACGTCGTCGGGGGCGTGCGTCACCGCCGTCTGCACCAGCAGGGCGCGGGCGACCCGCAGGACGTCCTCCCGGTCGCCGACGACGCTGACGTTCCCGGCGCGGTCCAGCGGCACGGTCAAGGGCATGTCGGCGGCGGTGGCGAACCGGCGCTGCAGGGCGCGCGCCTCGTTGAGCATGAACGGGTCCGGCGGCGTCAGCACCCCGCCGGCGCCGCTCTGCTGGATCGCCGGCTCCCGCACCGGTACGTCACCGAGACCGATCCGCACCCGCAGGAAGTCGGCGTCCCGGCGGCGCCGCTCCCACAGCCGGGCGGGGTCCCGCACCAGGTCGTACAGCGCCTCCGGCGCCGGGTTCAGCTCACGCTCCGCGTCCCGCAGCCCCCGCTCCGCGGCGCCGAGTTCCTCCCGCAGCTCCTCCAGGTACTCCAGGTAGCGCTCACGCTGGGTGCGCCGGGTGCGCTGCGCCTTGCCGCGCTGCGACAGGAACAGCGCCACCGCGCCCAGCAGCGCGAAGACCAGCACGATGGCACCGACCACCGCGAACCGGCTGTTGCGGATCACGGTCATCATGACCACGGAGCCCATGACGCCGGCCATCGGCAGCAGGGCGGTGGCCGCGTTGCCGGTCTTCCCCTCGGGCAGGTTGGGCGGCGCCTCGACCGTACGGGGCCGGGCGGGTTCCGGGGGCCGGGTGCTGCGGGCGGGCCGGTGGACGATTCTCAGGGTCACGGGCGGGCTACTCCGGAGCGGGTCGTGACGGAGGAGGGGCGGGACGGGTGAGGGCGGCGGCGGGTCGGGCACGGGCCGGGGCGCACCGACCGGATGCTCATCGCACCCTCACCGCGCGCCCCATCACCTCGGCGGCCAGCCGCAGGACGGCCTGCCGCGTGGCATGCGCCAGGAGATCGGTGCGGATGGGGCCGCCGCCGGCCAGATGACGGTCGTACGGCACGGTGACGACGGTGACTCCGGCCTCCTTGAGGTGCCCCGCGGCCGTCCGGTCGTCGAGGAGCGTGTCGGGGGTGTTCGACACCAGTGCCACGACCGTCGTGGCCAGCGCGGAATGCGGCAGCCGGGCCAGCCAGTCCAGCACCTGACGGGTGGCGCCGACGCCCTCCGCGGTGGTCGGCGCGACCACCACCCGGGCGTGCGCGGTGTCCATGGCCGTACGGGCCACCTCGCCGGGCAGCGTCTCGCAGTCGGCCACGGTCACGGCGAAGTAGCGGCGCAGCGCGAGCGTCACCTTGCGGTACGACGTCATGTCGAGCGGGGGACCGACCTGCCCCCGGCTGGCGGGCAGCAGCCAGCCGCCGTCCGACACCGGCACCAGATAGCCGGTGACGTCGGTCAGTTGCATGGACGGGTGGAGGATCGGCGCGAGATCGGCGCACGTCCAGCGCACCGCCTCCGCCCCCATGCGCACCGGCAGGGTGCCCAGCGCGGTGTCCGCCTCCAGGGTCAGCACCGGGTCGTGCCGGTAGTGGTTGAGGGTGCGCCCGAGCAGCGCGGAGACGGTGGACTTGCCGACACCGCCACGGATGGAGGTGACCGCCACCACCCGGCCCGTGGTGACGGGCTGCTGCAACTCGCGGGCGATCCGGGTCTGTTCGGCGACGTCCTGGGTCACGGACGAGGTGAGCTTGCGCAGGGCCCTCCCCGTGCGCCGGGTCACGGAGTCGCCGTGCAGGGGGCGTCCCAGGGCGAGGAGGAGACGGGGATCGAGGGTGGGGGCGGAGTCGGGCGCGGGGGACGCGGGGAGGCGGGGGTCACGGGCGGGGACGGAGGGCGTCGCGGGCCGCTCCGGTGCCGGCTCGTCGGCGGCCCGGGCACCGGACACGGGCTCCGGGGCCGCGGGGCCGCGCTCGTCGCGGTGGTGCCGGCCCTGCGGGCCGGACGCGTCACCTCCCCGCCCGCTGCCTCTGCCGCTGTCGCCGTCGTGACCGGGGGCCGTGAGGGCGCGGGGTGCACGAGTCGCAGCGTGGGCTCGCCGGGCCGCACCGGGGGCGCCCCGCTGCCGTCACCGGTACCGGTCCGCGCACGGCCGTTCCCCCCGGCGCCGCCGCCCAGTTCCCGCAGCACGTCCCGCTGCCAGTCCCCGCCGCCCGCCGGCGGCTGCTCGCGCCTCTGCTCCCCCTGCGTCATGCGGCCGTGCCTCCTAAGCGAAGGTGTCGAGCAGTCGCCCGTACACACCGAACACGCCGACGAGCAGGGGCAGCAGCGCGATGACCCCCACCGATTCGAGCAGATCACCGGCCCGCCGCAGCCGGACCCGTACATGCTCGGCCGGCCGCACGGCGAGCACGACGAGCGGCAGGACCGCGAGCACGGCGAAGACGGCCAGCGGTGCCGCGGCCGACGACCGCTCCGCCCACACCGTCAGCAACCGCACGACGACGACCGCCGCGGCGGCCAGCAGTACGACCACCTCGGCGACCAGCGGGAACGCCCGGGCCCGCAGGGCCAGCACCACCGCGACGAGCGCGGCCAGCGGCACCGTCCACACGGAAGGGTCCCGCAGCGCCAGTACGGCGGCCACGGCGGCCGACCCGGCCACGGTGACCGTGGCGAGCACCAGACCGCGATGGGCGGCGGCAAGGGCGGCGGACACCTGGTGGCGGCTGACGGAGACACCCCCGGCCCGGCGGTCGTCGAGCCCCGAGAGCCCGGACGCCATCAGCGCGAGCCGGGGCAGCACCCCGAGCACCACCACGCAGACGACGCCGAGGACGGCCCCGACCCGCGCCTGCTGCTCCGCCGTCCCGGCGCCGGACTGCAGGGCGACGAGGGCCTCCCAGCCGACGGCGGTCGCGGCCACGGCACCGGCGCCCACGACCCCGCCCCGCCCCAGCGGCGTGAACAGCCCGAGCAGCGCGAGGACCAGCACGCCGACGGCGGCCACCCCGGCGAGCCGCAGAGCGCCCGCCGAGGACCCGCCGACGGCGTCGACCAGGCTCCACACGCCCGGCACACCGAGCCCGCCGGCGGCACACAGCAGGGTCGCGGCGAGCCCGTGCCTGCGCACCCGCCCCAGGACCGCGCCGGCGACCGCGGCCGCACCGGCGGCGGCGAGCAGCGCGCCGGCGACCACCGAGTCGTCGTACCGCGCACGCGCGAACAGGGCGGCGACGATCACCCAGGCCACGCTCGCGGCACCCGACGTGACCCGCCGGGCGGCCGGCCCCCACACCCATGCCCGATGACCGAGGTCCTCCGCCACCACGTCGGTGACGTCGTGCACGACCGGGGCGGGCGGGGCGTCCTCCGCGCGGACGAGACGCAGCACGGCGCCGTCGCGGACGCCCGCCGTTTCCAGTGTGCTGTCGTGATCGAGCGCGGAGCCGTCCACCGTGACGAGCTGACGCGAGGCGGGCCGCCCCTCCGCGCGGTCGTCCAGCAACCGCATGATCTCGGGCAGCAGCAGCCCGACCGGCTCCCGCGCCGGAAGCACGAGGTCGACGCGGCGCCGCTCACCGACGAGCGTGACCCGGCTCAACACCTTCGGCCCCCCGGCCGTTTCCCTGCTCAAGGCCCCCGTAGACATCACGTTCGCGAACCTATCACCGGCTCGTAGGACTATTGGAGGGCGTGGAAACGCCGGGAGAGTACGCGCTGTCCTGCCCGATCAGCCGGTGGGACACGAACGACCACCCCACACACCCCGCGCACAGCACGGCCGCGATCACCATGCCGGCGAGTACCTTGCCCATCCGCTCGTCCGCGGCACGCCGTTGCCGCCGCGCCCCGAACAACAGGGCGTCCCGCAACCGCCGTCGCCGCACGGAAACGGACTCCAGGAGCTGGCTGTCGTAGTCCTGGGCGGTCATGCCGCTCGCTCACCTCGTGTCACGTGGGGAACTCTCCCAGCCAGCTCCGCTTGAGCAGGTGCTCGGGCAGATACTCCGACTCGACCTCGACGGGCCGTCCGGCGTCGTGGGCGAGGCAGGTGATGGCGAGGATCGCGAGAGGGATGTCGCCGTCACCGGATTCCTCCCGCTCCTCGTTCGCCGTCCAGTACTCCTTGTGAAGCTCCAGTGCCTGGACCAAGGCCGCGTTGAACTGATCCGCGTCCCCGCCGAGGAAGCGGTAGAACAGATTGATCGGCGGATACAGGACCTTGAGCATGGTCTCGCGGTCGAGGAAACGCAGCCGGTCGGGGTCGGTCCCCTCGAACGCGGCGACGAGCTTGTCCCCGAGTCCCGGCCGCTCCAGCCAGTACGTCTGGAGGACGTCGACCCAGTGGTAGATGTACTCCTCGAAGACGGCGCCGGAGGCCCGCAGCGTCTCGACCGGCACCTCGCACAACTGGGTCACCCGCACCTGGTCCCGGCAGACGACCGCCAGCCAGAAGGCCTCCAGCCAGGTACCCGCGTCCACGAAATGCGTGATCCCCACGGCGGGGATCGTCCGCACCTCGTGGCCGATCACGCACTCGACGGTGGAGCCCTCGGGAGCGGTCGCCGAGGCGAACAGGGCGGACCCGACCTGCATCGCCATGACCCAGGCTTCCCACGTCTCCAGTTTGTCGGCGGTGGGATCGTCCAGCGTCTGCAGGCTGGCGCTGGACACAGCACTGCTGAAGGTCAGGCCGAAGCTCTGCGGGTATGTCTCAAGACGCTCGACGCGACGGAGGGTTCTCTCGTTGATCTCTTGCCGGAGCTCGTCTGGATTCGGGTGACTACCTTCCAGCGGAGGCCGCAACACACTGATCGACAACCCGTTCACCTCCGACCTTCCAGCACACGCACATCGCCGCCACGTTCCCGCAGCCATCGCTCCAGATCGGCCCCGCCGATCTCCTTCTGGCCATCCCGACCGATCATGTGGACAGGGCCGAAAACGGTGCCGGTCATTCCCGTGAAGTCGGTCTTCTCGTCCACGGTGACTTTGAAGGTGTTCTCCTGGACGACTGCTTCGGAAAGGTCCGATCCGCAGAAGTTGACGTCGATCAGTGAGGCGCCCATGAGGCGGGTTCCCCGAAGTGAGGCGGCCGAGGCGTCGACCCCGTACAGCGATGCCTTGACCAGGTCGGCGCCGTCGAGAACCGCCCCCCGGAACACCGCGTCATCAAGGTTGACACGCACCAACGACGCCCGTGTCAGGTCGGCTCCGGAGAAGTCGGCCCCTTCGGCGTCGGACCGGTAGAGATCCACGCCGACGAGCCTGGCCCCGACCAACTTGGCATCGGTGAACCAGGACTCGTGAAAGACCTCACCGGAGAGATCCGCCCCGCTCAGATCGAGACCGATCATGTCGATCCCGCTCCGCCCTTCCTGTGACCTGGGAAGACACGTCGCGGCCAGGACGGCCGATGTCCTTGCGGCACATCTACGTGTGGTCATCCAGGCGCCATCTCTTCGTCGGCCGACCGTCCTCGTCCTGTCGGTACTGCTCACGGGGTGCTGGTCCCGTCGTCGGCAGGGCCTGCTTCTTGCTCGGTGTTCTCGGACCAAGGCAGGCGGGGCGGGCGGCGATGCCAGTACCACGGGAGGCTCGGCAAGCTCGTGATCCCCCCGCCCAGGGCTGAGCTGAGTGCCTGTCCGCCATCATCGACGGTGAAGCGCCTGTACACCTCGTCGAGTTGCTCCAGGGCGTCTCTGGCCGCGCGCGCCGTATTTTTGGGGGAAAGCCTGTCCAGTGCTTCTCCGAGGCGGTCCCGGTATTCCAGGTCCTCGCGATACAGATCCGCCGGAAACCATCCGTGAGGGGGGAAGCCGGAACTAAGCCGTGAGCACAGGCGCTCCCAGTTTCTCAGAAGACCGGCAAGATCCGACGCTTCCTTGGCGAGCTCCGCTTCCTCGACCGAGTCGGTGATCGGGGTGGGGAGTTCATATGCGCGTACCGATTCCGGGAATTGCATCACGAGAACGTTCGGAAGCCCCGGAATCCTCGACTCTGCGGCGTCGACAACGTATGCGGGACTGTCGTCCTCCGGTTGCAGGACCCGTGCCAGCGTGAAGGAGCCGTCCGGCAGGGCTGCGCCGCGGACCCACGGGAACCTGGCGTCCCAGGCCGTGAAAACCGGCGCAGAGAGGCGCTGGGCCACCGACGAGGCCAACTCCGCCTCTGTTGGCCGACGCTCGACCTCGTTGGCCGCATAGATGCTGAAGGACCAGTCCAAGTCGCCCTGCAGGCGCTCGTACTCGCAGGTGACGACAGCATCCCAGTTCCGGTCGTCATACTCCGATCCTGCCGATACATCTGTCTGTTCCAGTGCGACGTGGAACACCTCGGCGAGAATCACGGGCAGGCGTGTCGGCGCATCACTGGAGCGAACCATCAAGTGGTACATCACGAGTAGTACTTCCGGTAGAGGGTTAGTGCCTTTTGTACAGCCTCTGGGTTCTCCCGGAATTGAGGCGCTTTACTGAACATGGTCTGCAGCTTACTCATGTCTCCCTGGGCGCGCATGATGTGCTTGAGAGCCGTGTACTCGACACGGTTCATCTGCACGAATCCAGGTCCGTCGACCGGAAATACGCGGCCATGGGGTTCGATGGCGTACCGCCTGCCGTTCACGAGATAGCGTTGTGTATCGGCTTCGAAGTGTGCTCGACCGGCGGCTATTTCCGCAATGTCCTGGCGAACCAACGGCCTTGTCTCCGGAAGGATCACGGTGTTCTCCGTGTCCGGTGCACCACCACGCACCCCACTCAGCTCGTGACGGTAGTTGGGGTACAGAAGGGTCCTGCCCCGGGCCGTTCCGACGATGTCGTCGCCGGCCTTCCACTCCTTCGCGGTTGGTTCGCTGCCGGCGGAGGGAATGTCTCCCGGGTCGCCACCGTTGCCGTTCCCGTCGGCTCCACCGTGCGACGCGGTCCCCGTGGGGCCCGCGGGCCGAGGGTGTCCCGATGGCTGATCGGGCGACGAGCTGTGTGACGACCTGTCATGCGGAGTGTCCGAGGAATGGCTACTCCCGCCTTCACCGCCCGGTCCGTGCGCCGCCGCAGGGATGGAACCGCCGTCTCGGCGAGGGGGCTCCGTGTGACTGGCCGTCGGTCGAGAGTCACCGTGTGCGCCCGCCCGGTCGCCCGCCCCGACGAGCGCGCCCTCCTCGTGCGGCAGGCTCCGCTCCAGCAAGTCCCGGTCCGCCGCCGACAGTTCCACCTTCGCCGGGGCCGCCGTGCCGTCCGCGCGGACGACCGAGCCGTCGTCCAGGTTCAGCCGGGTGCCGTCCGGCCACTCCACCACGTTGTCGCGGATGACCGGCATGTCGTCGGCGACCCGCACCACGCTGCCGTCGGGCTGGACGCGCCCCGTCCCGGCGAGGATGTCGTCGTAGGCGCCCGCGTGGACGCCCCGCAGGCCGGCGAACAGGTCGGTGACCTTGACCGTGCCGAACTTCGCGGCCTTGCCCAGGTACGTCATGGGATCGACGAGCCGGGCCGTCTTGCCGAGCGCGCCGACCGTGCGGGCCACCGCGCCGCCCTTCGCCGCCGCTCCGGCGCCTCCAGTGAAGACGGTCGTCAGGACGTTGAACGTGACCGCGCCGCCCGCCCGTGCGGGGTTCTCGCCCCACTGGTCCCAGGCGACCAGCGCCTTGCCCGCCTCCTTGACCGTGGTGCGGGAGTCGCGCAGATAGGAGGGCAGCTTGTCCTCGGGCATCTGCCAGTACGCCACTCCGACCACGGGTATCGCGGTGATGAGCACGCCGGTCGCGAGCTTGCCGAGCCCTTTCCACGCCTCGCCCGCCGCGTCCCAGCCGTCCACGCCGACGAGGGTTCCGAGGCCCCGGATCGTGCCCCACACCCCGTCGACGACGAAGCCCTTGCCGAACTCCATGATCTGGTGGCCCAGCCAGTCGAGCCCGTGCCGCTCCTTCTCCACGGTCTTGCCCCAGGGCAGTTCCTCGGACTGGTTCAGCAGGTCCGCGGTGAAGCCGTAGGTACTGGTGCCGCGCTTCAGCAGGCGCTTTTGCGCGCCGTCCTCGATGATCAGCGTCGAGCCGCCCACCAGCGCGGTGATCTTGTTGTGGCAGGTGATCTCCGCCTGCCAGAAGGCCGCCGTGGTGGCGTTGACGTCGTGCATCAGGTCGTTGTTGAGCTGGACGTTGTCGTCGTCCTCGCGCCAGTCGTCGTCCCCCGCGATCTGCTGCCGGAAGGCCTCCGCACGGCGCTTGAGGCTCTTCAGCCGGGCCACGAGCGGCTGGATCTCCGTCTCGTACGAGCCGAGGGCCGCCGCCACCTTCTCCAGGTCGTCGGCGAACTCGTCGGCCTTGGCCGCCACCGGCGCCGTCGTGGCGAACAACTGCTCCGCCTCCGGCGCGGTGTAGCACGACGACAGCCCCTGGAACCGGGTGTGCACGTCCGATCCCGACTGGCGGAAGACGAGCGCTTCCCCCGTCAGGAGCATGGAATCGATGCCCAGTTGCTCCAGGTCGCCGGTGAACTGCGGGATGTTCTGCGGATCGATGAGGTCCGCGCTCACTGGCCCCCCTGCCCGCCCGCTCCCGGCAGGTCGATCTTCGGTTCCTTCAGTGCGTTCGCCTGGGCCTGCGCGGCCATGTCCAGGTCACCCTTGACGTACGCGTTGGTCGCGGTGGCCGCCCCGTTGAGCGAGTTCGACGTGCGCACCGCGACGTACATCAGCTTCTCCTGGTAGGCGGTGAAGAACTCGCCCAGTGCCGCCGCGACCGGCCCCTGGACCCCGCTCTTCTCCACGCCGCCCTGCTGGATCGTGCCGGCGGACTTCGCCGCGCTCGGCATGGTCTCCTGAAGGGCCTTTCCGGTGTCCGAGAGGCCCTCGGCCGCCTTCGCCGTCTGTGTGAGCACGTGCTGCACGCCCGACGGCGAGATGTCCCACCCCGTCATTGGAATCCCCGTACTCCCGTGTGCCGTCGTCCCGCCGACGCGCCCGCGTCAGCCGATGTTGTCGACCGCCGCGCGCGCCTTCGCCAGCGTCGACTGGGCCGTCCCGTCGTTGTCCTCGAGAGTCGTGCGCACCAGTTGGATGATGCTGCGCACCTCGTTGGCCGCGCGGTTCCAGCGCAGTTCCTTGCCGTGGTACTCCTCGGAGACCCCGTCGGCCCGGAAGTCGGCCATGGCGGCCTTGACGGCCTTGTCGCGGTCGGCCAGCACGCGCTCCAACTGCCCGACGATTCCCTGCAAGCCGCCCTGCACCTCGCTCGACGCGCCGGTGTCGTAGGAGCGGCGGTCCAGATTCTGGCCCATCTCAAAACCCCCTGTGGTTGTCGGCCCCTGTCCCGGTGGGCGGCCTAGCGCGCGCCGAAGCGGGCCGCGTCGAAGTTGGCCGCGCCCATGTTCTTCTGGGCGTTGTCGTGCTGTTCGGTCTCACCGGTGGTGAACGCGGTGTCCATACCGCCCTGGCCCTCGAGGATCGCGCCGAGCGACTCGTTCAGCGCGGCGGTGATCTCGTCCGCACGCGTCTTGAAGGAGTCGAAGGCGACCTTTCCGGAGCCGTTGAACTTGCCCTCCAGCGGCTCGGCCGCCTGGATGAGCATGCGGATCAGCGTGCCCAGGTCGGTGCTCGAACCGACCGTGCTCTTCCCCAGATCCGACAGGGTCGTCGACCCCATGTCGAACTTCACGTGTGTCACCCCCGTGCGTCACGTACGCATCACAGAACCGTTCGAACATGCTGTCGCACAACGCGTTGCGGACGCAATGTCATTGATCACGGTGTGACAGGATCCGGACACGCCGGGGACACGACCGACGCCGATACACGTCGGACCAGGACTCGCCGAGACCGCGGCACGGCGCGTGGAGCGCGCGGGACAGGCCCGTCGTGCGCGGCCCCGAGCGGCGGGAGCGGCGCACGCAGTGCGGGCCCGGTACGGGGCGCAGTCCGTACGGGCCCGGCGCGGAGCGCGAGCGGTGCGGTGCCGGACCGGACGCCGACGTTCGCCGGCACCGCACGGTGCTTCCCCCCTGCTCCCCGCAGTGCACAGCCCCCACTGTGCACGGGCACCAGCATGAGGCAGCCGGGAGCTTGAATCCTTGACGGTCCGTGCAGGGATCTTGTCGATTCCGGCAGAAGCGGAACGGCCCCTACCCGCCGGCGTGGTGGTGGCGGTGGTCCGTGGGTGTCATGCCGTACACCCGGCGGAAGACGCGGCTGAAGGTCGCCGGGTCGGTGAAGCCCCACCGCGCCGCGATCCAGTGCACGGCGCGGCCCCGCAGCCGGGGGTCGGCCAGGTCGCGACGGCAGCGCTCCAGGCGGCGGTGGCGGATCCAGGCCGCCGGCGCCTCCCCCTCCGCCGCGAACAGCTGGTGCAGATGGCGCACCGAGATGCCGTGAGCCGCCGCCACCGTCACCGGCGACAGCGACGGATCGCCCAGGTTCCGTTCGATGAAGTCCCGGATCCTGGTGTGCAGGGCGCGCCGACGGGACTCCGGGGGCAGCGCGTCCTCCGAGTCCGCGCAGCCACCGAGCACGGAGGCGATCAGATCCGTCGTCACCGACGCCAGCGCGGGCGCGTCCGCCTCCGTGAACTCCCCCGCGCGCCGGGCGACATCGGCCAGCCAGCGGTGCAGCGCCCCGCCCATGCCCCGGTCCACCGTGACGGACGTGGCCAGCAGGCCCCGCACCACACGCGGCGGCAGCGGCAGCCGCGTCCTGGGCATGCTGACCACCACCGTCGTCGACCGCTCGGACGTCCGGTTGATGAGGGCCTCGTAGGGCAGGCTGGTGTCGGCCACGACGAGCTGCCCCACCCGGAACGCCGTCTCGTTGCCGTCCTGCGCCATCCCGCCGTCACCGTCGAGCTGGCAGTTGATCTGGAGGAACTCCGGGTCGAAGCGCCGGATGGTCCGCGGCGTGCGCACCGTGTCCAGGTGCGGCAGCCTCAGCTCGGCGATCTGCACGTCCCCGAGCGGCAGCACCCGCATCGTGGCATCGAAGTCGTCCCTGCGCTCACTGCGCAGCAGATTGGGCACATGGGTCCGCGTCGCCACGTCCTGCCACAGGTCCCACCGCTCGGCGGGCCGCACGACATCGGTCCGGAACTCCTGCACCAGCATCGCCTTACGCCCCCAACGCGTACCGGACGGCTGCGTCCTGCCCGACAGCCATCGTAGGGAACCGGCGCCGGAAAAATCCCGCGGAGACCGTGCAACCCTCCCCGCACCTCACGGGTCGTACTCGGTGTCAGGACTCCTGGGAGGGGACCCGGGGGGCTTGAGGGGTTCTGACGGGGAGGGATCCGAGGGGGCCCGGTCGACGGACCGGGCCCCCTCGAAGTACGCGCGTCCGCGTTCCTCGCAAGAACAGTCAGAAGCACACGTCAGAAGCACACGTCAGAAGAGCACGTCAGAAGAACACCCCGCAGCGCAGCAGCACGTTCGCGTACGGCCGTGCCTCGCCGGTGCGCACCACCAGCCGCGCGCCGGCGCTCAGCTCCTTCAGCCGCTCGTGCGGCACCAGTTCGAGCCCCGGGAAGCGCTCCGTCAGCAGCCCGGCCGCCGCCGGATTGGCGTCCCGCACCTCGGCGGCCGCCGTGGCGCCCTCGACGACCAGCTCCTCCAGCAGCCCCTCGACGACCTCCGCGAACGACGGCACGCCCGCCCGGAACGCCAGGTCCACCACGCGCGGCCCGTCGGGTATCGGCATCCCGGCGTCGCACACCAGCACCCCGTCGCCGTGGCCGAGTTCGGCCAGGGCACCGGTGAGGTGCCGGTTCAGGATTCCGTGCTTCCTCACAGCGCCGCGACCTCCGCCGCCGTCGGGAAGGACACCTGCGCGCCCTCCTTGGTGACGGTCGCCGCGCCCACCCGGGCCGCGAACGCCGCCGCCTCGGCGAGCGGCTCGCCCGCACCCAGCCGCCACGCCAGCGCGGCCGTGAACGCGTCGCCCGCACCGGTGGTGTCCACCGCGCGCACCGCGACCGGGGCGACCCGCGCGACCCCGTCCCGGGACGCCACCAGCGCGCCCTCGCCGCCCAGCGTCACCACCACCGACCGCGGGCCCTTCGCCAGCAGCAGCCGCGCCCAGTCCTCCGGCTCGTCGCTCACCGTGGCACCGTCACCCAGGATGACCTTCGCCTCGTGCTCGTTGACGATCAGCGGATCGCAGGCCGCCAGCACCTCCGGCGGCAGCGGGCGCGGCGGGGACGGGTTCAGTACGAACCGGCTGCCCGGCGCCAGGCTCCGCACCGCCTCCACCACCGTCTCCAACGGGATCTCCAACTGCGCGGACACCACCCGGGAGGCGTGGAAGAGACTCCCCGCCGCCCGCACGTCCGCCGGCGTCAGCCGCCCGTTCGCGCCCGGTGACACCACGATGCTGTTGTCACCCGACGGGTCCACCGTGATCAGCGCGACCCCGGTCGGCGCCCCGCCCACCAGTACGCCCACCGTGTCCACACCGGCCGCCCGCAGCGAGTCCAGCAGCAGCCGGCCGTGCCCGTCGTCGCCGACCCGGGCCAGCAGCGCCGTACGGGCGCCGAGCCGGGCGGCCGCGACCGCCTGGTTCGCGCCCTTGCCGCCTGGGTGGACGGCCAGGTCCGACCCCAGCACCGTCTCCCCGGCGTCCGGCCGGCGCTCCACACCGATCACCAGGTCGGCGTTGGCCGACCCCACGACCAGCAGGTCGTAGTCGTACATGTAGTGGCTCCCCACGTGGTCACGTGGGGCGGGCGGTCGTCGTGACCGCCCGCCCCCGGTCTTCTCGCCGGTGTCAGCCGCCGAAGCCGGCCACGTTCTCCTTCGTGACCACCTTCACCGGAACCTTCACCGTCCCGCTGACCTTCTCGCCCTCGATCGCGCGCAGCGCGTTGTCCACCGCGATCCTGCCGAGTTCCCTCGGCTGCTGCGCGACGGACGCGTACAGCGTGCCCGCCTCGACCGCCTTGAGCCCGTCCGGCGTGCCGTCGAACCCGACGACCTGCACCGACGTGCCGGCCTTCGCGCCGAGCGCCTTGATCGCGCCGAGCGCCATCTCGTCGTTCTCGGCGAACACGCCGTCGACGTCCGGGTGGGCCTGGAGGAGGTTCGTCATCACGTCGAGGCCCTTGGTGCGGTCGAAGTCCGCGGGCTGCTTGGCGACCACCTTGATGCCCGGGTAGTCCTTCAGCCCCTCGGCGAAGCCCGCGCCGCGCTCCCGGCTCGCGGAGGTGCCGGCCTGGCCCTGGAGGATCACGATGGTGCCCCGGCCGCCCAGCTTCTCGGCGAGCGCCTTCGCGCCCTGCCGGCCGCCCGCGACGTTGTCGGAGGCGACCAGCGCGTCCGTCTCCGCCTCGTTGACGCCCCGGTCGACGGCGACGACGGGGATCCCGGACCGGTTGGCCGAGCGCACCGACGGGCCGGCCGCGTCCGAGTCCACCGGGTTCACGACGATCGCGCCGAGGCCGCCACTGGTGAAGTTCTGCAACTGGTTGGCCTGCTGCGAGGCGTCGTTCTGCGCGTCGGTGACCGTGAGGTCCACGCCCCGCTTCCTCGCCTCCTCCTCGGCACCGGCCCGGATCTGCACGAAGAACGGGTTGTTCAGCGTCGACAGGGACAGACCGATCCGCTCGTTCCTCGCCGCCGGCGAGCCGTTGTGCAGGAAGGACATGGCGCCGACGACCGCCGCCGCGACCACCGCGGCGAGTACGTACGTCGCCGCCTGCTTCTTCCCGCCCCCGGCGCCCGGCGTGCCGGCCGCCACCGGAGTGGCCCCCGCCTTGCGCCGCAGCGTGTCGAGGAGCACCGCCAGCGCGATCACCACACCGATGACGACCTGCTGCCAGAACGCCGACACCGACAGCAGGTTCAGGCCGTTGCGCAGCACCGCCAGGATCAGCGCGCCGATCAGGGTGCCCGACGCCTTGCCGGTGCCACCCGCCAGCGAGGCGCCGCCGATGACGACCGCGGCGATCGCGTCCAGCTCGTAGCCCTGCGCGGCCTGCGGCTGCGCGGACGACAGCCGGGCGGCGAGCACGATGCCCGCGGCGGCGGCGAACAGGCCGGACAGCGCGTAGATGGCGAGCTTCTGCTTCTTCACCCGCAGCCCGGACAGCCGGGCCGCCTCCTCGTTGCCGCCGATCGCGTACATCGAGCGGCCGATGTACGTCCGGCCCAGCACGAACGCGGTGAGCAGCCCCATGGCGACCATCACCAGCACCGGCACGGGCAGCCAGCCGCCGAGCGTGTCACCCAGGTGCGAGACGGAGTCCGGGAAGGGGATCGGGGAGCCCTGCGAGATCACCAGGGACAGACCGCGCGCCACCGACAGCATGGCCAGCGTCGCGATGAACGACGGCAGCTTGCCGTACGAGACGAGGAAGCCGTTGACCAGGCCGCAGGCGATGCCGGTGGCGATGGCGAGGACCACCGCGAGCACCACCGGGACGCCCTGCGAGGTGGCGCTCCACGCCAGCACGGTGGCCGACAGCGCGGCGACCGAACCGACCGACAGGTCGATGCCCGCGGAGACGATCACGAAGGTCACGCCGAAGGCGAGGATCGCCGTCACGGCCGCCTGGACGCCGACGTTCAGCAGGTTGTCGGCGGTCAGGAAGTCACCGGACAGCGCCGACATGGCGATGACCAGGACGATGAGCGCGGTGAGCGCCCCGTTGTCGAGGAGCAGCCGGCGCAGGCCGCCCGGGGCGCCACCCGCGCCCGTGGGCTTCTTGAGCGTGTCAGTGGCCACCGGTGGCCTCCTTGTCGGTCGTGTCGTCGGTGTCGGTGTCGGTGTCGTCGTGGTCGTGGACGCCGGTGCCGACGGCGAGTGCCATCACGGCGTCCTGCGTGGCCCGTTCGGCGGGGAGTTCGCCGGCGATCCGGCCCTGCGCCATCACCAGCACCCGGTCGCTCATGCCGAGCACCTCGGGCAGATCGCTGGAGATCATCAGGACGGCGGCGCCCTGCGCGGTGAGCTCGTTGACGAGCTGGTAGATCTCGACCTTGGCGCCCACGTCGATGCCGCGCGTGGGCTCGTCGAGGATCAGCACCCTGGTGTCGGCCAGCAGCCACTTGCCGATGACGACCTTCTGCTGGTTGCCGCCGGACAGGGTGCGCACGTGCTGCCCGAGGCCCGCCATCCGCACCCCGAGCTGTTCGGCGATCCGCGCGGCCGCCGCGTGCTGCCCCTTGAGGTCGACGAGCCCCGCACGGGTGGCGGACCGCAGGGTGACCAGCCCGAGGTTCTCCGCGACGGAGGCGTCGAGGACCAGCCCCTGCCCCTTGCGGTCCTCCGGCACGAGCCCGATCCCGGCCGCCATGGCCGCGCCCACGTCGTGGCCGCGCACCGGCGTGCCGTCGACCTTCACGGCCCCGCTGTCGTACGGGTCCGCCCCGAACACGGCCCGCACGACCTCCGTGCGCCCGGCCCCGACCAGCCCCGCGATGCCGACGACCTCACCGGCGCGCACCTCGAAGCTCACGTCGTGGAAGACGCCGTCGCGGGTGAGCCCCTCCACCCGGAGCAGCGCGTCGCCGGTCTCCGGCCGCGCACGCGGGTACTGCTGCTCGATCGACCGTCCCACCATGAGGCGTACGAGCTCGTCCTCGGGCGTGGAGGCGGGCACCTGGCCGACGCTCCTGCCGTCCCGGATGACGGTGACCCGGTCGCCCAGGGCGGCGATCTCCTCCAGGTGGTGGGTGATGAACACGATGCCGACGCCGTCCTCGCGCAGCCGCCGCACGATGGCGAACAGCTTCTCGACCTCCTCCGAGGTCAGCACGGCCGTCGGCTCGTCCATGATGAGCACGCGCGCGTCCAGGCTGAGCGCCTTGGCGATCTCGACCATCTGCAGCCGCGCGATCCCGAGGTCACGGACCCGCGCGCGCGGCGACACGGTGACGCCGACGCGCTCGAGCAGCACCGCCGCGTCCGCCTCCATCGTCTTCCGGTCGATCATCCCGAAGCGGCGCGGCTGCCGCCCCAGGAAGATGTTCTCGGCGACCGTCAGATCGGGGACGAGGTTGAACTCCTGGTAGATGGTGGCGATCCCGAGCCGCTCGGAGTCCTGCGCATCGTGGATGCGCACCTCCTGGCCACCGGCCAGGATCCGGCCGGCGTCGGGCGTGTAGGCACCGGAGAGCATCTTGATCAGCGTGCTCTTGCCGGCGCCGTTCTCACCGAGGAGGACGTGCACCTCGCCCCGGCGCAGGTCGAAGTCGACGTTGTCGAGGGCGACCACGCCCGGGAAGGTCTTGCGGATGCCCTCGATGCGCAGCAACTCGTCCGGGTTGCTCACGGCGTACTCCTTCGTACGGGGGACGGGGACTGTGGGGGTACGGGCTCGCCGCACGAGCGGCGCACGACGAGCCGGGCGGGAAGGGTGACGGACTCACCGGGCCGGCCCTCGATGCGGTCGACCAGCGCGCGCACGGCGGCCCGCCCGAGCGCGCCCGTGGGCTGGGCGATCGCGGTGACCGGCGGGTCGGTGTGCACGAACCAGGGGATGTCGTCGAACGCCGCCAGCGCGATGTCGTCGGGCACCCGCAGCCCGCGCGCGCGTACGGCGTCCAGCGCGCCGAGCGCCATCAGGTTGTCGGCGGCGAAGACGACCTCGGGCGGCTCGGCCAGGTCGAGGAAGCCCTCGGTCACCCGGCGCCCGCTGTCGGCCTGGAAGTCGCCCTGGCCGATGTAGGCGGCGGGCAGTTCCAGGCCGTGCTCGCGCAGCGCGGCGCGGAAGGCGTCGACGCGTTCGCGGCCGGTGGTGGTGGCCGCCGGGCCCGCGATGATGGCGAGCCGGCGGTGCCCGAGCCGGTGCAGATGCGCCACGAGGTCCCGTACGGCCGTTTGCCCGTCGGAGCGCACCACCGGCACGTCCACGCCCGGGATCCACCGGTCCACGAACACCATCGGTGTGCCGGCGCGGGCGGCGTCCAGCATGCGCGGCGAACCGCCGTCGGTGGGGGAGACGAGCAGCCCGTCGATACGGCGGTCCAGCAGTGTCGTCACGTGGTGGTCCTGGAGTTCGGGCCGCTCGTCGGCGTTGCCGATGATCACGCTGTAGCCGAGCGCGCGGGCCTCTTCCTCGACGGAGCGGGCCAGTTCGGTGAAGTACGGGTTCATCACGTCGCTGATGACCAGGCCGAGGGTGCGGGTCTGGTCGGTGCGCAGCGACCGGGCGACGGCGTTCGGGCGGTAGCCCAGCGTCTGGACGGCGGCCAGCACGCGTCCGCGGGCGTCCTCGCTGACCGACGGGTGGTCGTTCAGGACGCGCGACACCGTGGCGACGGAGAGGCCCGCCTCGGAGGCGACGTCCTTGATGCTCGCCATCGCCGCTCCACCTCCTTGTGGAATCGATTACACGGAGGATTGGAATCGATTACACGGGAGGGGAGCAAGGGGGCGGGGGTGGCCGATACGTGATTGTGACCGGGGTGGTGGGGGTCAATCGGGGCGGTCGGCCCGGGCGTACCTGCTGTTCACCGCCGGCAGGGGCAGGGGGTGGCTCCCGCCGGGGTTGGCGGCCGGAGTCCACGGATGAGGTGGGGTGGCCGAAAGCCGCCTCCCTCCTGGAGTCCCCCTCGCCGGGCGGCGCCCGCAGTCCCCCTCGCCGGGCGGCGCCCGCAGTCCCCCTCGCCGGGCGGCGCCCACGACCGACCGTGATACTAATACCGGTATAAGTATTGGGTCGACGTGCTCCGAGGAGTCGAACACATGGTGGAGATCAAGACCGATGCCGCGCTGGACGCGATGCGGGAGGCCGGGCGGGTGGTGGCCCGCGCCCTGGCCGCGGTCCGTGACGCGGCCGACGTGGGGGTGTCCCTGCGGGAACTGGACGAAGCGGCCCGGGCGGTTCTGGACGAGGCTGGAGCCGGCTCCCCGTTCCTCGGTTACCAGCCGTCCTTCGCCCCGGTCCCCTTCCCCGCCGTGATCTGTACGTCCGTCAACGACGCGGTGTCGCACGGCATCCCCACCGGCTACCGGCTGCGCGACGGCGACCTGGTGAGCGTCGACTGCGGCGCCCAGCTCGACGGCTGGGCGGGCGACGCGGCCATCAGCTTCACCGTCGGCACGCCCCGCCCCGGTGACCGCGATCTGATCGACGCCACCCAGCGGGCCCTCGACGCGGGCATCGCCGCCGCCCAGGTGGGCGGTCGCATCGGCGACATCTCCCACGCCATCGATTCCGTGGCCCGCGAGGCGGCCTGCGGCATGCCCGCCGACTTCGGCGGCCACGGCATCGGCCGCAGCATGCACGAGGACCCGCACGTCCCCAACCGCGGCCGCCCCGGCCGTGGTTTCCCCCTCCGCCACGGCCTGGTCCTCGCCATCGAACCCATGCTCATGGCCGGAGGCCGCGACACCTACCGCACCGACGCCGACGGCTGGACCCTGCGCACCACGGACGGCAGCAGGGCCGCCCACTTCGAACACACCGTCGCCATCACCGACCAAGGCCCGCGCATCCTCACCCTCCCCTAGAAATCAACGCCAGACGGAGAACGCCGCCCCGCTAGGAAGCTCGTGCGTCGTGGCTCTCGCGATGGGCGAGGACTTGTTCCATGTGGATCTGGGCCCACTGCCTGAGCCCGCGTGTCAGGTGGTGGAGTGAGAGGCCGAGGTCGGTCAGCTCGTAGGTGACGGTGACAGGGACCGTGGGTGTCACGGTGCGGATGAGCAAACCGTCGCGTTCGAGAGCCCGCAGGGTCTGGGTCAGCATCTTCTGGCTGACGCCGGCCAGTAGCCGGGCCAGCTCGGAGTAGCGCATCGCCTTCGGGGCGTGCGATGCGCCGGACTGTTCGGGTGTGTCACCGCCCAGTGCGCACAGGATCAGGACGACCCACTTGTCCGAGATCCGGTCGAGGAGCTGACGGCTGGGGCACACCGCCAGGAACGCGTTGTACTCCGCCTTGGCCTGTGCTTCCTTGTCGGCCTTCGTCGTCACTGATCTCGCCTCTCACCTTCTGGGGTGTTACGCACTTCGAAGTGCCTACTTCCCTGCGGGAAGTTCCTCTCCAACACTGGTGCAAGGGGGTTGGAGATACCACCCCTTGCATGAAGTGAAAGGCCCCACGATGAACACGCCCTCCGCACCTCGTCCCGGCGGAACCTGGACGCTGGGTGACTCGTCCGTCACCCGGTTCGGCTACGGCGCGATGCAACTCGCCGGTCCGTGGGTCATGGGGCCGCCCGCCGATCGCGACGGCGCTCTGGCCGTGCTGCGCGAGGCGGTCAGCCTCGGGATCACCCACATCGACACCAGCGACGCCTACGGACCGCGCATCACGAACGAGCTGATCCGTGAAGCGCTGCACCCCTACCCGGAGCCGCTGTTCATCGCCACCAAGGTGGGTGCGGCCCGCGACGCGCAGGGCGGCTGGCCCACGGCCCGGCGTCCCGAAGACCTGCGCAAGCAGGTCCATGAAAACCTCGAATCCCTCGGCGTCGACACCCTCGACCTGGTCAACATGCGCATGGGCGACGCCCAGGGCCCGCAGGCCGGCTCGATCGCCGAAGCGTTCGAGACGCTCGTCGACCTCCAGCAAGAGGGACTGATCCGCCACCTCGGCGTCAGCAATGTCACCGGAGAGCAGGTCGCTGAGGCGCGCGGCATCGCCCCGATCGTGTGCGTACAGAACATGTACAACCTCGCCCGCCGCCACGACGACGACCTCGTGGATCATCTCGCCGCCGATGGCATCGCCTACGTGCCGTTCTTCCCCCTGGGAGGCTTCACGCCGCTCCAGTCCGAGGCCCTCTCACGGGTCGCGAACCGACTGGGGGCGACGCCCATGTCGGTCGCCCTGGCCTGGCTGATCCAGCGCTCGCCGAACATCCTGCTCATCCCCGGTACTTCGTCCACCGCCCACCTGCGCGAGAACATCGCGGGCGCCGGTCTCTCCCTCTCGGACGAGGATGTGGCCGAGCTGGACAGCATCGGCCGCTGAACGGGAAGACGCCCGCGATGGGTTGGACCGGCAGGGCGTCGTCGTCGAGCGGGTCCCGACCGGCAACGCCCGACTACCACCGACCCCACACCGGCATCGGCGGCCACTGAACGCCCCGTGGACACGTACTGCCTCCCTGTTCACGGTTTTCGCCCACCCCCGTCCCACCCGACACGGACCCCTCCGCACAACCCACCCCACCACCCCCAAAGCCTTCAGCCCCTGTCACCCCCCACCGGTACCGTCGGATCATGACCAACCAGTCGGAGACCTCCCCCGGCGAACGCCGACTCGCCGTGCTCGAAGGCGTCCTGGAGCGCATCACGTACGCCAACGAGGAGAACGGCTACACGGTCGCCCGCGTCGACACCGGCAGGGGCGCCGGTGACCTGCTCACGGTCGTCGGCGCCCTGCTCGGCGCCCAGGCGGGGGAGTCCCTGCGGATGGAGGGCCGCTGGGGGTCGCACCCGCAGTACGGCAAGCAGTTCCACGTGGAGAACTACACGACCGTCCTGCCGGCCACGGTGCAGGGCATCCGCCGCTACCTCGGCTCCGGCCTGGTCAAGGGCATCGGCCCGGTCTTCGCCGACCGCATCACCCAGCACTTCGGGCTGGACACGCTCCGGATCATCGAGGAGGAGCCGAAGCGGCTGATCGAGGTCCCCGGCCTCGGCCCCAAGCGGACGAAGAGGATCGCCGACGCCTGGGAGGAACAGAAGGCGATCAAGGAGGTCATGCTCTTCCTCCAGTCCGTCGAGGTGTCGACGTCGATCGCGGTCCGGATCTACAAGAAGTACGGTGACGCCTCGATCTCCGTGGTGAAGAACCAGCCCTACCGGCTGGCCGCCGACGTCTGGGGCATCGGCTTCCTCACCGCCGACAAGATCGCCCAGTCCGTCGGCATCCCGCACGACAGCCCGGACCGGGTCAAGGCGGGCCTGCAGTACGCCCTGTCGCAGGCCACCGACCAGGGGCACTGCTATCTCCCCGAGGAGAAGCTGATCGCCGACGCGGTCAAGCTGCTCCAGGTCGACACCGGCCTGGTCATCGAGTGCCTGGCCGAACTCGCCGCCGAGCCCGAGGACGGCGAGGACCCCGGAGTCGTACGGGAGAAGGTCCCCGATCCGGAGGGCGGCGACCCCGTGACCGCCATCTACCTCGTCCCCTTCCACCGCGCCGAAGTCGCCCTCTCCGCCCAGCTGCTGCGCCTCCTGCGCACGGACGAGGACCGGATGCCCGTCTTCCGGGACGTGGTCTGGGACAAGGCGCTCGGCTGGCTGAAGGGGCGCACGGGCACGGAGCTAGCGCCGGAGCAGGAGGCGGCCGTCAAGCTGGCGCTGACCGAGAAGGTCGCCGTCCTCACGGGCGGGCCCGGCTGCGGCAAGTCGTTCACCGTGCGCTCCATCGTGGAGCTGGCCCGCGCCAAGCGGGCCAAGGTCGTGCTCGCCGCCCCGACCGGCCGCGCCGCCAAGCGGCTCGCCGAGCTGACCGGCGCCGAGGCCTCCACCGTCCACCGCCTGCTGGAGCTGAGGCCCGGCGGTGACGCGGCCTACGACCGTGACCGCCCGCTCGACGCCGACCTGGTGGTGGTCGACGAGGCGTCCATGCTGGACCTGCTCCTCGCCAACAAGCTGGTCAAGGCCGTGCCGCCGGGCGCCCACCTCCTCTTCGTCGGCGACGTCGACCAGCTGCCCAGCGTCGGCGCCGGCGAGGTGCTCCGGGACCTCCTCGCCGACGGCGGCCCCGTCCCCGCCGTCCGGCTCACCCGTGTCTTCCGCCAGGCGCAGCAGTCCGGCGTCGTCACCAACGCGCACCGCATCAACGCCGGGCAGCACCCGGTCACCGACGGCATGAAGGACTTCTTCCTCTTCGTCGAGGACGACACGGAGGAGGCCGGCCGGCTCACCGTCGACGTCGCGGCCCGGCGCATCCCGGCGAAGTTCGGCCTCGATCCGCGCCGGGACGTGCAGGTGCTGGCGCCCATGCACCGCGGTCCGGCCGGCGCGGGCACCCTGAACGGTCTGCTCCAGCAGGCCGTCACCCCGGGCCGCCCCGACCTCGCGGAGAAGCGGTTCGGCGGCCGGGTCTTCCGTGTCGGCGACAAGGTGACGCAGATCCGCAACAACTACGACAAAGGGGAGAACGGAGTCTTCAACGGCACCGTGGGCGTGGTCACCTCGCTCGACCCGGTCGACCAGCGTCTGACGGTGCTGACCGACGAGGACGAGGAGGTGCCGTACGACTTCGACGAGCTGGACGAGCTGGCGCACGCCTACGCCGTGACCATCCACCGCTCCCAGGGCAGCGAGTACCCGGCGGTCGTCATCCCGGTGACCACGGGCGCGTGGATGATGCTCCAGCGCAATCTGCTCTACACGGCGGTCACCCGGGCCAAGCGGCTGGTGGTCCTCGTCGGCTCCCGCAAGGCGATCGGGCAGGCGGTGCGCACGGTCTCGGCGGGCCGCCGCCGCACGGCGCTGGACTTCCGCCTCGCCGGTTCCCGCCTCTCCACGGGCCCCGGTGCGGCGGTGAGGGGGCCGTCACCAAAAAATGATCGATCAAACGAGTCGTAAAGGTCACAGAGCCCTTCCGGATGGGGAACACAGGGGGCAGGATGGGCAAGTTGGCGGCACTGAGTGCCGCCAATAGGCCCGATGGGCGACCCCGAGTGCACTCACCTGAGCCGAGTGGGGGATGGTAGAGACAGTCAGGGCACCTCGAAGATGAGGCACTACGTCGGTGAGGGAAGACGTGAGCGACAACTCTGTAGTACTGCGGTACGGCGACGGCGAGTACACCTACCCGGTGATCGACAGCACCGTCGGCGACAAGGGCTTCGACATCGGGAAGCTCCGCGCCCAGACCGGTCTGGTGACGCTGGACAGCGGCTACGGCAACACCGCCGCCTATAAATCCGCGATCACCTATCTCGACGGCGAGGCCGGCATCCTCCGGTACCGCGGCTACCCGATCGAGCAGCTGGCCGAGCGCTCCACCTTCCTGGAGGTCGCCTATCTGCTGATCAACGGCGAACTGCCGACCGTCGACGAGCTGGCCGCGTTCAAGGGCGAGATCACGCAGCACACCCTGCTGCACGAGGACGTCAAGAACTTCTACAAGGGCTTCCCGCGCGACGCCCACCCGATGGCCATGCTGTCGTCGGTGGTGTCCGCGCTGTCCACCTTCTACCAGGACAGCCACAACCCGTTCGACGAGCGTCAGCGCAACCTCTCCACCATCCGGCTGCTCGCCAAGCTCCCGACGATCGCGGCCTACGCGTACAAGAAGTCGATCGGCCACCCGTTCGTCTACCCGCGCAACGACCTCGGCTACGTCGAGAACTTCCTGCGCATGACCTTCTCCGTCCCCGCGCAGGAGTACGAGCTCGACCCGGTCGTCGTCTCCGCGCTGGACAAGCTGCTGATCCTGCACGCGGACCACGAGCAGAACTGCTCGACCTCCACGGTCCGCCTGGTCGGCTCCTCGCAGGCGAACATGTTCGCCTCGATCTCCGCCGGCATCAACGCCCTGTGGGGCCCGCTGCACGGCGGCGCCAACCAGTCGGTGCTGGAGATGCTGGAAGGCATCCGCGACGCCGGCGGTGACGTCGACTCCTTCATCCGCAAGGTGAAGAACAAGGAGGACGGCGTCCGCCTGATGGGCTTCGGCCACCGGGTCTACAAGAACTTCGACCCGCGCGCCAAGATCATCAAGGCCGCCGCGCACGATGTGCTGTCCGCCCTCGGCAAGTCCGACGAGCTGCTGGACATCGCGCTGAAGCTGGAGGAGCACGCGCTCTCCGACGACTACTTCGTCTCGCGCAGCCTCTACCCGAACGTCGACTTCTACACCGGTCTGATCTACCGGGCCATGGGCTTCCCGACCGAGATGTTCACGGTCCTGTTCGCCCTCGGCCGCCTCCCGGGCTGGATCGCCCAGTGGCACGAGATGATCAAGGAGCCGGGCTCCCGCATCGGCCGTCCGCGCCAGATCTACACGGGCATCGTCGAGCGGGACTTCGTCCCGGTCGAGGAGCGCTGACCGCCGCTCCGAGCCGCACCGCCGGACCCCGCGCACGCCCGTCGTGTGCGGGGTCTTCGGATGCCGGGGTCGGCGGATGTCAGGGGTCTGCGGATGCCGGGGTGCGCACGAGGCAATGAAGAAGGCGCCCCGGCGCCGGTCCCCCCACGGGCCGACGAACCAGGGCGCCTTCCCATGTCCCGGTGCGGATTCCCCCCACGGGATCCGGCCGGGCGCCTGTGAGAACAGCGCCTGAATCGCTGTGTGAGCGCGGACGGAATCCGCCGCACTCGTCGTATGCGGTCTGCCGGGACAGCGCACGTTCGGGAGGGCCGCTCAAAGCTCCCCGCTGGTACGTGCCCCGGCAACGCAATCTCTGGGAACGTCCCCCAAGACATTCCCCAGATGTCAGGAAGCGCCCCCCAAGACGCTGCCCGACATCGTCAACTTAGACCTTCGAACCCCTTCGATGGTTACGTTCAGATCACTGTGATCTGCGTCTCTTGCATATGACCCTTTGGTGCGCAAGAGCCCGCAAACCGCTCAACGGGACTCAAGCGTAAGGATGATGCGCGAGCCTTGTGAAGAGCTTATGTGAGGCTCGTGGCGGACTCCAGGGGTTCACCGCACTTGAGACCTCAATGAAACGCCCGGAGCCGCAGGCTGTTCGTCACCACGAACACCGAGGAGAACGCCATCGCGGCACCGGCGATCATGGGGTTCAGCAGCCCCGAGGCGGCCAGCGGCAGCGCGGCGACGTTGTAGCCGAAGGCCCACACCAGGTTGCCCTTGATCGTGCCGAGCGTCCTGCGGGACAGCCGGATCGCGTCCGCCGCCACCCGCAGGTCGCCGCGGACCAGGGTCAGATCGCCCGCCTCGATCGCCGCGTCCGTGCCGGTGCCCAGGGCGAGACCCAGATCAGCGACGGCCAGCGCGGCCGCGTCGTTGACGCCGTCGCCGACCATGGCGACGCTGCGCCCCTCGCCCTGAAGCCGCCGTACGACGCCGGCCTTGTCCTCGGGCAGCACCTCGGCGATGACCTCCTCGATGCCCACGCTCCGCGCCACCGCCTCGGCCACGGTCCGGTTGTCACCGGTCAGCAGCACCGGAGTCAGCCCCAGGGCGCGCAGGTCGCGCACCGCCTCGGCGCTGGTGTCCTTCACGGCGTCGGCGACGGCGAGGACACCGCGCGCCTCCCCGTCCCAGCCCGCCACCACGGCCGTACGCCCGTCCCGCTCGGCCTCCCGCGCGGCCCGGGCCAGCTCCGGCGGCAGGTCCCCGAAGAGCCGCCCCACGGCCACCTCGTGGCCCTCCACGCGCCCGCGTACGCCCCGGCCGGGGACGTTCTCGAAGCGCTCGGCGGACGGCAGCGGGCCGACGCGCTCCTCGGCGCCCGCGGCGACCGCCCGGGCGACCGGGTGCTCGGAGGCGTGCTCCAGGGCGCCCGCGAGCCGCAGCAGCTGCCGCTCGTCGGTGCCGTCGGCGACGTGCACGGCCTGGAGGGTCATCCGGCCGGTGGTGACGGTGCCGGTCTTGTCCAGCACGACGGTGTCGACGCGGCGGGTGGACTCCAGGACCTCCGGGCCCTTGATGAGGATGCCGAGCTGGGCGCCGCGCCCGGTGCCCACCATGAGCGCCGTCGGGGTGGCCAGCCCGAGCGCGCAGGGGCAGGCGATGATCAGTACGGCGACGGCGGCGGTGAACGCGGCGACGGTGTCGCCCGTCGCGCCGAGCCACACCCCGAAGGTGGCGACGGCGATCAGCAGCACCACGGGCACGAACACCGCGGAGATGCGGTCGGCCAGCCGCTGCACCTGCGCCTTGCCGTTCTGCGCGTCCTCGACCAGCTTCGCCATGCGCGCGAGCTGCGTGTCGGCGCCGATCCGGGTGGCCTCGACGACGAGCCGCCCGCCGGCGTTCACCGTGGCGCCGGTGACGGTGTCGCCGGGGGCGACGTCCACCGGCACGGACTCGCCGGTCAGCATGGAGGCGTCCACGGCGGAGAAGCCCTCCAGCACCGTGCCGTCGGTGGCGATCTTCTCCCCGGGCCGTACGACGAACCGGTCGCCCACCGCCAGCCGCTCCGCCGGGATGCGCACCTCGCGCCCGCCCACCCGTCTCCCGGCACCGCCCTCGGCCGAGAGCGCGTCGCGCTCGCCCTCCTCGTACCGCAGGACGGTCACGTCCTTGGCGCCCAGTTCCATCAGGGCCCGCAGGGCCGCTCCCGCGCGGCGCTTGGAGCGGGCCTCCAGATAGCGGCCGAGCAGGATGAACGCGGTGACGCCGGCCGCGACCTCCAGGTAGATCGTGGAGGCGCCGTCGGCGCGCGAGACGGTGAGGTCGAAGGGGTGCCGCATGCCGGGCATGCCCGCGTCGCCGAGGAACAGCGCCCACAGGGACCAGCCGAACGCGGCGAGGGTGCCGACGGAGACCAGCGTGTCCATGGTGGCCGCGCCGTGCCGGAGGTTGGTCCAGGCGGCCCGGTGGAAGGGGGCGGCGCCCCAGACCACGACGGGCGCGGCGAGGGTGAGCGAGAGCCACTGCCAGTTGTCGAACTGCAGGGGCGGGACCATGGCCAGGAGGACGACGGGCAGCGCGAGCAGCGCGGAGACGGACAGGCGCCGGCGCAGTGCGGCCAGTTCGGGATCGGCCTCCGCGGCGGCGGGCGCCTCCTCGGTGGGCGGCGCGGGTTCCTCGGCGGTGTAGCCGGTGCGGACGACCGTGTCGATCAGGTCGGCGACCTCGACGCCCGGCGGGTAGGTGATCCGGGCCTTCTCGGTGGCGTAGTTCACCGTGGCGGTGACGCCGTCCATGCGGTTGAGCTTCTTCTCGACGCGGGCCGCGCAGGAGGCGCAGGTCATCCCGCCGATGAGCAGCTCGACCTCCGAGGCGGCCGGCCGCGCGGCGGTCGTCGCCCCGGCGGCGGTGGCGGTGGTGCTGGTCATGTCCGTACTCCTGGGGCGTCCGGGCTCCGGGTGGGCGGAGGGGTGTGCCGGACCGCGGGGGACGGGTGGCCGCTGCGGCCCGGTTCACGCCCGTGCGGTGGCTCAGGCGGTGCCGGCGAGCTCGAAGCCGGCCTCGTCGACGGCGGCGCGGACCGCCGCCTCGTCGAGCGGGGCCGCGGAGACCACGGTCACCTCGCCGGAGGAGGCGACCGCCGTCACCGAGCTGACGCCGGGGAGCTGCGAGATCTCGCCGGAGACGGAGCCCTCGCAGTGTCCGCAGCTCATCCCGCTCACCTTGTAGACGGTGGTGACGGAACCCTGGGTGTCGGTCTGGGAGGTCATGTCGTTGCTCCTCGTCGGGACGCTGGGGGTGTGAAGGTGGGTCGTGCGGGGCCCCTGGGGGCCTCCACACCCCAGACTATACCCCTAGGGGGTATGAATCCAGGACGGGGGGCGGCCGGTCGCGGCGACCGCCCGGGCGCCGGAGGCCCTCGGCGTGCGGGATAGCGTTCCGCCGGTAGGGCGACGACCGGCGGAAAGGCGGGCCAGCGATGCGGGCGGTGGTGTTCGAGCGGTACGGGGAACCGGCCGAGGTGCGGGAGGTCGCGGACCCGGAGCCCGCGCCGCACGGCGTCGTGGTCCGGGTCGAGGCCACCGGCCTGTGCCGCAGCGACTGGCACGGCTGGCAGGGCCACGACCCGGACATCGCGCTGCCGCACGTTCCCGGCCATGAACTCGCCGGGGTCGTCGAGGCGGCCGGCGCGCGGGTCACCGGGTGGCGGGCCGGGGACCGGGTCACCGTCCCGTTCGTCTGCGCCTGCGGGAGCTGTCCCGCCTGCGCGGCCGGGGACCAGCAGGTGTGCGAGCGGCAGACCCAGCCCGGCTTCACCCACTGGGGCTCCTTCGCCCAGTACGTGGCGCTGGACCACGCCGACGTCAACCTGGTCGCCGTCCCCGGGGAGATGTCCTTCGCGACGGCGGCCTCCCTCGGCTGCCGGTTCGCCACCGCCTACCGCGCCGTGGTGCTGCAGGGTCGGGTGGCGGCGGGGGAGTGGGTGGCGGTGCACGGCTGCGGCGGAGTGGGCCTGTCCGCGGTGATGATCGCGGCGGCCTCGGGCGCCCGGGTCGTCGCCGTCGACGTGTCGCCCCGCGCCCTGGACCTGGCGCGCGAGTTCGGTGCGGCGCACTGCGTGGACGCGGCGGCCGTGGCCGACACGGCCGGGGCGGTCCGCGACCTCACCGGCGGCGGCGCCCACCTCTCCCTGGACGCCCTCGGCTCACCGGTCACCTGCGCCGCCTCCGTCAACGGCCTGCGCCGCCGGGGCCGCCACGTCCAGGTCGGCCTGCTGCCCTCGGAGACCGACACCACCCCCGTCCCGATGGCCCGCGCCGTCGCCCTGGAACTCGAACTCCTCGGCAGCCACGGCATGGCCGCGCACACCTACCCGCCGATGCTGGAACTGGTCCGGGCGGGCGTGCTCCGCCCCGATCTGCTGGTCACCTCCACCATCGGCCTGGACGCGGTACCGCCCGCCCTCGCCGCCATGGGGACGGCGGCGGGGGCGGGCGTGACGGTCATCGAGCCCTGGGGCTGAGCCCCGGGCGGGGCGGCCGGAGGGTCAGCCGGTTCCCCGTCCGCGGTTGCCGGGCCGGGAGGCGACCCAGGTCCGGATGGTGTCGGCGTACCAGTAGGGCTTGCCGCCCTCCACGTGGTCGGGCGGCGGCAGCAGTCCGTGCTTGCGGTAGGAACGTACGGTGTCCGGCTGCACCTTGATGTGTGCGGCGATGTCCTTGTAGGACCACAGCCGTCGGTCGGTCATGGAACGCACCTCCCCGCGCGCACCGCGGCGGCGGCCGGGGCGGCCGTCAGGGGGAGCCGGGTGCTGCGCTGGCGATCAGCAGGTGTCCGGTTGAACGAGACCGGACGGGTACGGGGCAGGGGCTGTGCGCCGGGTGTGACGGGAGGCCCGCGCACACGTGACATGTGTGACAGTTCGCGGGTGTTTGTGACAGAAGTGACGCACAGCCGCGCGCCGGCCCACCGGCGCGGCGCTTTGACTCCCGCGGCCCGCTCCCCGCGCCACGACCGGTGGGCGAACCGGGTCGGAGGCCGGGCGCACCGTCAACTTGTCGTCCGAATGTCCGGACAAAACATTGACAGGGCTTCCCGCCCGGGGCTAGAAACCGGGGAGAGGCGCGTGGCGCCGCACCAGCCGTAGGGAGGGAACGCGATGGCGTACGACCTGATCACCATGGGGCGGATCGGAGTGGACCTCTATCCGCTGCAGACGGGCGTACCGCTGCCGCAGGTCACGTCGTTCGGCAAGTTCCTCGGCGGCTCGGCGGCCAACGTCGCGGTGGCCGCGGCCCGCCTGGGACGGCGCACCGCGGTGGTCACCCGGACCGGCGACGACCCCTTCGGCACCTATCTGCACCAGGCCCTGCGCGACTTCGGCGTCGACGACCGCTGGGTCACCGCCGTCCCCGGCCTGCCCACCCCTCTCACCTTCTGCGAGGTCTTCCCGCCGGACGACTTCCCGCTGTACTTCTACCGCCGGCCGAAGGCACCCGACCTGGAGATCGACGCCCACGAACTCGACCTGGACGCCCTCCGCGAGGCGGGCGTCCTCTGGGTCACCGGCACCGGGCTGAGCGAGGAGCCCAGCCGCACCGCGACCCTCGCCGCCCTGGCCCACCGCGCCCGGTCCGGCACCACGGTCTTCGACCTCGACTGGCGGCCCATGTTCTGGACCGACCCCGACGCGGCGCGCCCCTTCTACCGCGAGGCCCTGCGCCACACCACGGTCGCCGTCGGCAACCTGGACGAGGTCGAGGTCGCCACCGGGGAGCGCGACCCGCACGCCGCCGCCCGCGCCCTGCTCGCCGCCGGGGTCGAGCTGGCGGTGGTCAAGCAGGGGCCGAAGGGCGTGCTGGCCGTGGACCGCGAGGGCCGCAGCGCCGAGGTCCCGCCGCTGCCCGTGACCGTGCTCAACGGCCTCGGCGCCGGTGACGCCTTCGGCGGTTCCCTGTGCCACGGCCTGCTGGCCGGCTGGGACCTGGAGAAGACCATGCGGCACGCCAACGCCGCCGGAGCCATCGTCGCCTCCCGCCTGGAGTGCTCCTCAGCGATGCCCACCCCGGACGAGATCGACGCGGCGCTCACCGCGGGGGCCGTGACATGACCGCCGGGGCGACCGCCGCGCGCCGACTCGCCGACTCCCGGTGTTCGTCACGCCGTTCCCGTCCCGTCGGGACCCGGACGGGCGCGTGCGCGAGGCTGGGGGCGCCGCAGCCGTCGCCCCGGAACCCGGCGGCACCCGCGCCGACACCCGGCCGCGCACCGCGCTCACCGGGCAGGGGCGAGGCACGCCCCGGCGGTCCGCCGAGCACGGAACCCGCCGCACCCGCCGCACCACCGGCACCACCGGCACCACCCGCACCGAACCGTACGTCCACCGGGGTGCCCCCGCAGGCTCCCCGGCCCCGATCGCCTCCGGCGCGGGAGGCCGCTTCGCTTTGGCAGGAGCGAAGTGCGAGCGACGACTCCCCGCCCGCCTCGGCCCCGCGCCGGAGGTTCCGCCGCACACCCCCACGGCCACCCGGGCCCCGAGGGGGTCCCATGTGTCCACTCGGGGACCCGAACGGCCGACACTGTGTCGGGCCCGTCCGACGGCCCGTCCCTGGTGGGATGTACGCAGGGCCCCCACCGCGGCGCATCCCCCCGCGGCCGGGGCACGTGAGCTGTACGAACGGCACGTCTCCACCCGACGCCGCCATCTGTGAAGGAGTTCTCGGTCATGACGAAGATCGTCAACCACTGGATCGGCGGCAGGACCGCCGAAGGCGCCTCGGGAACCTACGGGCCGGTGACGGACCCGGCGACCGGCGAGGTCACCACCAAGGTCGCGTTCGCCTCCGTCGAGGAGGTGGACGCCGCGGTCGCCGCCGCCAAGGAGGCGTACCTGAGCTGGGGCCAGTCGTCCCTGGCCGCCCGCACCTCGATCCTCTTCAGGTTCCGTGCGCTGCTCGACGCGCACCGCGACGAGATCGCCGAGCTGATCACCGCCGAGCACGGCAAGGTGCACTCCGACGCGCTCGGCGAGGTCGCGCGCGGCCTGGAGATCGTCGACCTGGCCTGCGGGATCACCGTGCAGCTGAAGGGCGAGCTGTCCACCCAGGTCGCCAGCCGCGTGGACGTGGCGTCCATCCGCCAGCCGCTGGGCGTCGTCGCCGGCATCACGCCGTTCAACTTCCCGGCCATGGTGCCGATGTGGATGTTCCCGCTCGCCATCGCCTGCGGCAACACGTTCGTGCTGAAGCCGTCCGAGAAGGACCCGTCCGCCTCGGTCCGCCTCGCCGAACTCCTGGCGGAGGCCGGTCTCCCCGACGGCGTCTTCAACGTCGTCCACGGCGACAAGGTGGCCGTCGACCGCCTCCTCACCCACCCCGACGTCAAGGCCGTCTCCTTCGTCGGCTCCACCCCGATCGCCCGCTACATCCACACCACCGCCTCCGCCAACGGCAAGCGCGTCCAGGCCCTCGGCGGCGCCAAGAACCACATGCTGGTCCTGCCCGACGCCGACCTCGACGCGGCGGCCGACGCGGCCGTCTCCGCGGCCTACGGCTCGGCCGGCGAGCGCTGCATGGCGATCTCCGCGGTGGTCGCCGTCGGCGCGATCGGCGACGAGCTGGTGGAGAAGATCCGCGAGCGCGCCGAGAAGATCAAGATCGGCCCGGGCACCGACCCGGCGTCCGAGATGGGCCCGCTGATCACCAAGGCCCACCGCGACAAGGTCGCCTCCTACGTGGCCGGCGCCGCGGACGAGGGCGCCGAGGTCGTCCTGGACGGCACCGGCTACACGGTGGACGGCCACGAGGACGGCCACTGGATCGGCATCTCCCTCCTCGACAAGGTGCCGACGTCCGCGAAGGCCTACCAGGACGAGATCTTCGGCCCCGTCCTGTGCGTGCTGCGCACCGAGACGTACGAGGAGGCACTGGAGATCGTCAACGCCTCGCCGTTCGGCAACGGCACCGCGATCTTCACCCGGGACGGCGGCGCCGCCCGCCGCTTCCAGCTGGAGGTCGAGGCCGGCATGGTCGGCGTGAACGTCCCGATCCCGGTCCCCGTCGGCTACCACAGCTTCGGCGGCTGGAAGGACTCCCTCTTCGGCGACCACCACATCTACGGCAACGACGGCACGCACTTCTACACCCGCGGCAAGGTCGTCACCACCCGCTGGCCCGACCCGGCCGACGCGCCCGCCGGCGTCGACCTGGGCTTCCCGCGCAACCACTGAGCCACCCGCCCGGGCAGCTCCGGGGCCGTCCGTCATGCGGACGGCCCCATTTTTTTGCACCCGGCCCCTGCGGTTCCCGCACGCCCCGGATCGGCGGTACTGACGGGCCTGTTACTACCGTAAACGGCACTCCGACCCCACTCTGCCTACTGATTCCGCAGCCAAACACCCATTGACGCCTCGGTTTTCGTCGGTGTTCGATGCTGCGCAATCCCTGCGCCACCTGCTGCACGAGTCGATCGGATACCGCCGTATGACCGACACGCTCCGCCCTGCCGAGACCGCCGTCCCCGACGCGGCCCCGGACAGCCCCCAGAAGCTCAAGCGCTCCATCGGGGTGGTCGGCGGCACCCTGCTCACCCTCTCGTGCGTGACCCCCGCGTCCACCCTCTTCGTGGTCGTGCCCGACCTGTTCGGCTCGCTGGGCACCGCCACCGCCCTCACCATCGCCATCGGCTCGCTGCTCTGCGTGGCGGTGGCGTTCTGCTACTCCGAGCTGGGCACCCTGATCCCCAGCGCCGGCGGCGAGTACGCGATGGTCTCCACCCTGGCCGGACGCCTCGCCGGCTGGCTGGTGTTCGTGCTCTCCCTGCTGGTGGTGATGATCGTCCCGCCGGTGATCGCGATGGGCACCGCCGACTACCTCGAACCGGTGCTGCACCTCGACGCCTCCGCGGCGGGCGCCGCCGTCATGCTGCTGGCCACCCTCGCCGGACTGCTCGACCTGCGCGCCAACGCCTGGATCACCGGCGTCTTCCTGGTCCTGGAGGTCATCGCGGCGGCCGTGGTGGCGGTCCTCGGCTTCGCCCACGCCGAGCGCGGCCCGGGCAGCCTCGCCGCCATGGAGGTCGCCGGCGCCGACGGCCGCCCGGACACCGTGACCGCCCTGCTGGTCGTCTCCGGACTCGCCGTCGCCCTGTTCATCACCCAGGGCTTCTCCACGGCCGTCTACCTCTCCGAGGAACTGGAGAACCCGCGCCGCACCGTCGCCCGCACCGTGCTGGCCACCCTCGCCATCTCCACCGTGATCATCCTGGTGCCGGTCGTCGCCATCACCCTGGGCGCCCCCGACCTCGCCGCACTGACCGGCGGCGACATCGGCTCCATGGTCACCGCCTGGTCCCACACCGCCGTCGGCACCTTCGTCAGCCTCTGCGTCGCCCTCGCCATCATCAACGCCGGCATCGTCATGGTCATCCAGAACTCACGCGTGCTGTTCGCCTCCGCCCGCGACAGGGCCTGGCCCGAGCCGGTGAACGCCCTCTTCTCCAGGCTCGGCCGCTTCGGCTCCCCCTGGGTCGCCACCCTCGCCGTCGGCGTCCCCGGCGCCGCCCTGTGCTACGTCGACCTCGACACCCTGTACGGCGTCACCGGCGTCTCCGTCACCGGCATGTACCTGCTCGTCGCCGTCGCCGCCCTGCTCTCCCGCCGCGGCACCCACCGCCACACCCGCGCCTGGCGCATGCCGCTGTGGCCCGCCGTACCCGCCCTGCTGATCGTCGTCCTCGCCTACATCCTGACCCAGCAGGAACCCGTCCACCTCCTGTGGACCGGCGGCATCACCGCCGCCGCCACCCTCTACTGGGCCCTCTACCTCCGCCCCCGCCCGCACACCCGCTGGCTGGTCACCCTGCCGGAGGACGCCCGCGCGTAGTCGTCGCCGTACCGCGGACGCGGTATGCCGGGTCCCTCCGTACGCCGCCGGGAGGTGGTCCGGTTCGGTCTCCGGTCGACATCTCGGCGACAGGTTCGCCCCGTACGGTTGACGCATGGATCTTCGACTGCCCGGATCGCGGTGGCTGCGGTCACGGCGGCCGCGACGGGCCCTCGCCGCCGCGGCCGCCGTCGTCGTGCTCGCCGGTGCCGGTACCTGGACCGCCGTCGCCTCGGACGAGGTGCCCGCGGTCCACCGCGCCGACCGGGTCATGGCCGTGGGCGACGGGGTGCGCATCGACACCTCGTACTTCACCGCGGGCCCGGACGGCCGCCGCCCCGCCGTCCTGCTCGGGCACGGTTTCGGCGGCAGCAAGGACGACGTGCGGCAGCAGGCCGAGGACCTCGCCCGCGACGGGTACGCGGTGCTCACCTGGTCCGCGCGCGGCTTCGGGAAGTCGACCGGGCAGATCGGGCTGAACGACCCCGAGGGCGAGGTCGCCGACGTCTCCCGGCTGATCGACTGGCTGGCCGAGCGGCCCGAGGTCCGGCTCGACGAGGACGGCGACCCGCGGGTCGGCATGGCCGGCGGGTCGTACGGCGGCGCCATCGCCCTGCTCACCGCCGGACACGACGGCCGGGTCGACGCCATCGCCCCCGCCATCACCTACTTCGACCTCGCCGACGCCCTGTTCCCCGGCGGCGTGTTCAAGAAGCTGTGGGCCGGCATCTTCGTCAACTCCGGCGGCGGGTGCGAGGAGTTGGAGCCCGCGCTGTGCCGGATGTACGAGCGGGTCGCCGAGTCCGGCGTCCCCGACGCCGAGGCGCGCCGGCTGCTCGAGGAGCGCTCGCCGTCCGCCGTCGCCGACCGCATCGACGTGCCCACCCTGCTGGTGCAGGGGCAGTCCGACTCCCTCTTCCCGCTCGGCCAGGCCGACGCCGCCGCGAAGGCGATCCGGGCCAACGGCGCCCCCGTCGACGTCGACTGGATCGCCGGCGGCCACGACGGCGGCGAGATGGAGACCGACCGCGTGCGGCAGCGCGTGGGCGCCTGGTTCGACCGCTACCTCAAGGGCGACGAGAGCGCCGACACCGGCCCCGCCTTCCGCGTCACCCGCACCGGAGGCGTCGACTCCACCGACGGCCGGGCGCTGCTGCGCGGCGCGAGCGCCGACACCTACCCGGGCCTCGGCGACGGCGGCCGCTCCGTCCCCCTCACCGGACGCGAACAGAGCTTCGCCAACCCGGCAGGCGCCGGCCCGCCCGCCGTCTCCGCCCTGCCCGGACTCGGCGGCTCCGGCGGCCTCTCCCAGCTCTCCTCGCTCGGCGTCGGCATCTCCCTGGACTTCCCGGGCCAGTACGCCCGCTTCGTATCGGCGCCCGTCACCCGCGATCTGCGCATCACCGGATCGCCGACCGTCACCGTGCACGTCGAGTCGACCAGCGAGGACGCCGTCCTCTTCGGCAAGGTGTACGACGTCGGCCCCGACGGCCGGCAGCAGGTGCTGCCCTCGCAGCTGGTCGCCCCGGTCCGCGTCGAGGACGCCAGGTCCGGCCAGGACGTCACGCTCACCCTCCCGGCCGTCGACCACGAGGTGCGGCAGGGCCACCGCCTGAGCCTCGTCCTCGCCTCCACCGACCTCGGCTACGCCTCCCCGGCCGCCCCGGCGACGTACACCGTCTCCCTGAAGAGCGACCTGACCGTGCCCACCGCGCCCGGCGTCGACACGGCCGCCACCCCGCTGCCCACGTGGGTGGTGTGGCTGCCCGCCGCCGGCGCCGCGGTCGCCGTCCTCCTGCTGCTGACCGGCCGCCGCCGCACCACCGCCCCGGCCCCCGACCCCGCACTCGCCGACGTCCCGCTGGTCATCACCGGCCTGAGCAAGCGCTACGCCCGCTCCTCGGACCGCTACGCCGTGCGGGACCTGTCGTTCCGCGTCGGCAAGGGCCAGGTGCTCGGACTCCTCGGCCCCAACGGCGCCGGCAAGACCACCACCCTGCGCATGCTGATGGGCCTGATCAAGCCCGACGGCGGCGAGATCCGCGTCTTCGGGCACGCCATCCGGCCCGGCGCCCCCGTGCTGTCCCGGGTCGGCGCCTTCGTCGAGGGTGCGGGCTTCCTGCCGCACCTGTCCGGCCGGGAGAACCTCGAGCTGTACTGGAAGGCCACCGGCCGCCCGCCCGAGGACGCCCACCTGGACGAGGCGCTGGAGATCGCCGGCCTCGGCGACGCCCTCGCCCGCGCGGTGCGCACCTACTCCCAGGGCATGCGCCAGCGCCTCGCCATCGCCCAGGCCATGCTCGGCCTGCCGGACCTGCTCATCCTCGACGAACCGACCAACGGCCTCGACCCGCCGCAGATCCGCGAGATGCGCGAGGTGATGATCCGGTACGCGGCCGCCGGACGCACGGTGATCGTCTCCAGCCACCTGCTGGCGGAGGTCGAGCAGTCCTGCACCCACCTCGTCGTCATGGACCGCGGGCGACTGGTCCAGGCGGGCCCGGTGCACGAGATCGTCGGCTCCGGCGACACCTTGCTCGTCGGCACCGTCACGCCCGTGGACGAGCCGCTCGCCGAGAAGATCTCCGCGCTGCCGGGCATCGCCTCCGCGGTGCGCACCGACGAGGGGCTGCTGGTCCGGCTGGACGCCGGCGGCACCGCCCCGCGCCTGGTCGCCGAACTCGTCCGGCTGGAGGTGCCCGTGGCGTCGGTCGGCCCGCACCGCCGCCTCGAAGACGCCTTCCTCACCCTGATCGGAGGTTCCGCATGAGCACGCTCACCGAGCGGGACAAGCCCGCCGGGCCGGCCGGGACCGCCGGGCCCGTCGAGGTCGCCCCCGGTTACCGCGCGGGCCGCACCCTGCCGTTGCGCGTCGAACTGGCCCGCCAGCTCAAGCGCCGCCGCACCCTCGTCATGGGCGGGATCCTCGCCGTCCTGCCGTTCGTCCTGGTGGTCGCCTTCGCGATCGGCGGCGAGCCGGGCGGCCGCGGCGAGCGGATCAACCTGATGGACACGGCCACCGCGTCCGGCGCCAACTTCGCCGCCGTGAACCTGTTCGTCTCCGCCGGCTTCCTGCTGGTCATCCCCGTCGCCCTGTTCTGCGGGGACACGGTCGCCTCGGAGGCCGGCTGGTCCTCCCTGCGCTATCTGCTCGCCGCGCCCGTGCCCCGGATGCGGCTGCTGTGGTCCAAGCTGGTCGTCGGCCTCGGGCTCAGCCTCGCCGCGATGGTGCTGCTGCCGGTCGTGGCGCTCGCCGTCGGCACGGCCGCCTACGGCTGGGGCCCGCTGCGGATCCCCACCGGAGGCGCGCTGGACCCGGGCACGGCGGCGCAGCGGCTCGTGGTCGTGGTGGCGTACCTCTTCGTGTCGCAACTGGTCACCGCCGGGCTCGCGTTCTGGCTGTCCACCCGCACCGACGCCCCGCTGGGCGCGGTCGGCGGGGCGGTGGGCCTGACCATCGTCGGCAATGTGCTGGACGCCGTCACCGCCCTCGGCGACTGGCGTCACTTCCTGCCCGCGCACTGGCAGTTCGCCTGGGCGGACGCCGTGCAGCCGACCCCGGAGTGGTCGGGCATGATCCAGGGCTCGGCGGTGTCCGTGACGTACGCGCTGGTGCTGTTCGCACTGGCGTTCCGCGGGTTCGTGCGCAAGGACGTGGTGTCCTGACCTGGGCCCGCGCGGCTGCCGCGCGGGCCAACCGGGTGAACCTGCGCAACCGATTCCCCCGAGTCGGGTTGATGAGGGAGTAGGCCACTCTCCATGCCGGGGCCGGCCACTCCGTCATTCTTCAAGCAGGAAGACAACTACATTGCGACAGACCCTGAGCAGGGGAGTGTTCGCGGCGGCAGCCGCCACGGGCATTCTGTCCCTGTACGGAACCCCCGCTTTCGCCGACTCGTTCGCGGGGGGCGGTGCCGAGGATTCTCCCGGTGTGCTGTCCGGGAACAACGTGCAGGCGCCGGTCCACATCCCGGTGAACGTGTGCGGCAACACCATCACCGCGGTCGGCGCGTTCAACGGCGCGTACGACAACACCTGCGTCAACGGCTCCTCGTCCGGGCACGGCCACGGGCACGAGCGGTCCGCCGGCGCGCACGCGGAGGGCGGGACCAAGGGCTCGCCCGGTGTGGGCGCCGGGAACAACGTGCAGGCGCCGATCCACCTGCCGGTCAACGCGTGCGGCAACGGTGTCCACGTGGTGTCGCTGTTCGGCGAGACGTCCGGCAACACCTGCGTCAACGGCTCGCACGGCGGCGGGCACGACGGCTCGCACGAGGCCGCGGACCGCTCGTCCGACTCCGCCCACGGACACTCCTCGTACGGGGACTCCTCGTACGGGGACTCCTCGTACGGCGAGTCGTCGGGCGCCCACGCGGAGGGCGCTGCCCACGGGTCGCCTGGCGCGATCGCGGGCAACGAGATCGACCTGCCGCTCGGCATCCCGGTGAACGCGTGCGGCAACGGCGTCGACGTGCTCGGCCTGTTCGGCGACGCCTACGGCAACACCTGCGTGAACGACGCCGGTTACGGCTACGGCGAGGAGGACGTGCCCGAGAAGGAGACGCCCGAGCCGCCGGCCAAGGAGAAGACGCCTCCGGCGCCCGGCGCCGAGGAGCCCCCGGCCGAGGAGCCGCCGGCGGCGGAGGAGCACGGCAACCCGCCGCACATGGCCGAGACCGGCAGCGAGGGCATGATCGCCGCTTCGGCGGCCGGTGCCGTGCTGATCACGGGCGGGGCGATGCTGTACCGCCGCGGCCGCCTCGCCGCCCGCCGCTGACCACCCCGCCCCGGGTGCCGGACCCGCCCCACCCGGCACCCGGGAACACACCACGTCCCCCGGACCGACCCCGCTGCGAGGTCGAGCCGGGGGACGCGGTGTTGCGCCCCCGACGAACGGGCGCCCCCGTCAGCCAGGTGGCCCAGGGGCCCGGCGTCCGGCGCCCCCGCGCCTCAGTGGCTCACCGGTGACGGTGTCCCGCTGCGGCTGCTGCCTCCGGGGCCGACCGGGACGGGCACCGTTCCGCGTGCCGGGGTCGCCCCGAGCCGCCGGCGCACCCCCTGCACCAGCGTCGACGCGGTGAACGTGGCGCCGTGCACGAAGCGCATCGCCGGGCCGAAGCCGGACGCCGTGACCAGGCCGGCGAGGAACAGGCCGGGCTGCGAGGACTCGAAGCTGCGGCCGAGTGCCGGGGACCCGTCGGGCAGCACCGCCAGCGTCCCGCGCAGTTCGGCGGAGAGCAGGCCGAGCCGGTCGCGGTGCGCCTTGAACCCCGTGGCGGCGATGACGTGTTCGGTCTCCAGGCTGCGCCGGGCGCCGTCGCGGCCGGTCAGGTCCAGCCGCAGCCCGCCCGGCACCGCGGCGGCCGCGGTGACCTCGTGCCCCGGCAGCAGGTCCACCGCCCGCTCCACCCGCTCCCGCACCCACCAGGCGCCCGCCGGACCCAGCGCCGTCGCCGCGATGCGCGACCGGGTCGTCTCGGGCAGCCGCCGGAACAGGCCGGGGCGCTCGGAGTAGAACCAGTTCCGCCAGCCGGGGCCCAGGCCGCTGTGCGGCGAGCGGACCGACTGCCACCAGGGACGCTCCCACGGCGGCGGCACATCGTTCCAGCGCAGCCGCTCCGCCCGCGCCAGCACCCGTACCCGGGTGCCCTGTTCGGCGAGGAGCGCCGCGGTCTCCAGGGCCGCCTGACCGCCGCCGATCACCGTGACGTCCTTGCCCTGGAAGGCGCCGAGGTCGTTGTGGTGACTGCTGTGCGTCACCAGCGTCGGGTGCAGTCCGCGCAGGGCCGGCGGCACCTCGATGAACGGCATCACCCCGACCGCCAGCGCCACCGTCCGCGCGTGCAGCGCCTCCCCGTCCTCGGTGACCGCGGTGAAGCAGCCGGGCCCGGACGCCACCCGCGTCACCGTGCGCTCGTCGACGTCCGGCACGGCGTTGCGGGCGAACCACAGGCCGTAGGAGGCGAACGCCTCGACCGGGATGGGCTCGGCGTGCCGTGCCGCCATGCCCTGCTCGGCGCAGTACGCGTCCAGCCGCCAGCGCCCGGCCGGGTCGGAGAGGTTGGACGCCCACGGCTCGGATTTCAGGAACATGCCGCCGGGCATGTGGTCCCGCCAGGACGCCATGGGCCGTCCGAACACCTTCAGGCTCAGCCCGGCGGCCGCGGCGTGGGAGGCGATCGACAGACCGTACGGACCGGCGCCCACCACCAGGAGGTCGTACATCATCAACTGCTCGCTTTCTCGTTGTCGGTCAGCAAGGGCGTGGCCGTCCGGGGTGCCGGGACGACTGCCGCCGTGCCCAGCCGCCGGCGCAGCCGGCCGGACACATGGCGGGCCCACAGGGCCCACATCACCCAGCCGGGGACGCGGTCGTCCCGGGCGTACCAGGCCAGTTCGCGTCCGCCGGGCGCCGTGCGCAGCGCGGCGAACGGCGCGTAGTTCTCCACCACGAACGACCGCCCCGTCACCGGCTCTCCGTCCGGCAGCGGCCGGCCGGTCAGATCCAGGTGCAGGGCGCGTACGACGTCCAGTCCGGCGCCGTCCGCGAAGAGCCGGAACTGGGCGCCGGGGCGGGGGTTGAAGTCCAGGAGGTGGTAGCGGCCCGTCGTGCCGCAGCGGCGGAAGTCGAGGTCGAGGACGCCCCGGTAGCCGAGTGCCCCGATGAGCCGTCCGGCGAGCGCGCACACCTCGGGGTTGGGGGTCCAGCGGCCCACCGCGGTCAGTCCCGCGCCCCGCGGCCAGGCCAGTTCCTTGCGGCCGGGGCCGCCCGCGCGCACGGTGCCGGAGCGGTCGGCGTAGCCGTGGAAGAACCAGTCCCGGTCCGCTCCCGGCGCGAGGTACTCCTGGAGCAGCAGTGGGCTGCCCGCCTCCGCAGTCCGCAGGTACAGCTCACGGGCCTCGTGCGGGGAGTGCACCAGCCGGGTGCTGCGCAGTCCGCCGCCGGCCGGGAGCAGCCAGGGCCGGCTCCACTTGGCGACGAGCGGCAGCCCCAGCCGTCGTGCGTCGTCGGCGGCGCCCTCCGCGCTGTCCGGGATCAGCGTCCGCGGGTGCGGGAGGCCGGCGGCGGCGCACACGGCGGCCAGCTCCGCCTTGTCGGCGACGCGTTCGGGCAGGGCGGGCGGGACCTCGGGCAGCAGGTAGCCGGGGGTGAGGTCCGCGCGCAGGCGTGCCGCGGCGATCGCGGTCGCGTCGTCCAGCGGGACCAGCACGGCCGGGCGCCCGACCCGCGCGGCGACGCGGCGCAGCACGGCGAGGATCTCCCGCGCGGACGCTCCCGGGCCGGGCGGTTCGTGCATGCCGCGGACGTAGCGCGAGCGGCGGACGGGGCTCCCCGTGGCATCGGCGACGAGGTGCACCTCCACTCCCGCCCTGCCGAGCGACCGCACGGCGCCCAGCGTTCCGTGGTGAAAGGGGTTCCGGTCGGTCCGCAGCAGTACGGCGGGGACGCGGGTGTCGAGCTGCGACACGCATTCTCACTTTCTTCTGGCATCGGCTCACCCGCACGGGCGAGCCCGGCACTCGAAAGCCGCAGTGACATTGGCACCGTCGGATTTCCTGTGTCTGACTTCATATGACTGTCCGTCAACAGCGAGGACCTCAGGCAGAAGGCGGACGAGCGAGAAGAGGAGCAGCCAATGGCCCCACAGCACAGGCGGGTCCGGGCCCGTGGAATGGCCGTGGGGGCGGTGGCGGTCGCCGTGTCGGCCGCCCTGGCGGCCGGCCCCGCGGCAGGGTCCGTGCACGCCGACGACTCCGGCCCGGCGGTGCCCGCCCCGGCGGAGCCCGCGGTCACGCCCACCGTCCCCGCGGCACCGGCCGTGCACCCGCCCCCGGCCGGCGCGCCGGCCGCCCCCGTGCCGTCGGCCGGCGCCCCGGGCCCCGTACTCCCGGCCGTACCGGACCGGGGGGTTCCGGCCTTCGGGGCCTTCCTGGCCTCCGACGACCGGGGCGTGGCCCGTATGGAGCAGCTCAGCGAGTGGCTGGGCGGCTCGGAACTCCGCGTCGGCCACACCTACCTGCCGGGCAACCACTGGAGCGACATCGAGGGCGACATCCGCTTCCTGGAGTCGTGGGCGCGCTGGCGCACCGCCCGGGCCGACCGGATGCTCGTCCTCAACGTGCCCATGCAGGAGCGCAACGAGGCGGGCGTCTCCGACGACGAGGTCCGCCGGCTGCTGCGGCGGGGCGCGGCCGGCGAGTTCGACCACCACTTCCGTGCCCTCGCCGAGCGGCTGGTCGAGCTGAAGGTGCCGGACACCGTCCTGGTGCTCGGCTGGGAGATGAACGGCGTCACCTACACCCACCGGTGCGGCCCCGACCCGGAGTCCTGGAAGAAGTACTGGAACCGGATCGTCACCACGATGCGCGCGGTGCCGGGGCAGAAGTTCCGGTTCGACTTCACGCCGAGCCGCGGCCGGGACGCCGTGCCCTGGACGGAGTGCTACCCGGGCGACGACACGGTCGACATCATCGGCATGGACTCCTACGACCAGCCGGCCGGACGGTCCTTCGACGAGCAGGTGACGGAACCGTACGGGCTCCAGGCGCACGTGGACTTCGCGAAGGCCCACGGCAAGCCGATCTCGTACCCCGAGTGGGGGCTCTTCCGCAACGGCGACAATCCCGAGTACATGCGGCGCATGCTCGCGTGGATGGAGGAACACAGGCCCCTCTACAACACGGTGACGGACTACTGCCCGCACGGGGTCTGGCAGTGCGGGGACAACCCGGACTCCTCCCGCGTCTACCGGTCCACGCTCTTCGGCCGCACCCCCGGCGCGGACCCGGAGCCCACGGGGGAGGCGACCCCGCAGCCCACTCCGGTACCGGACACTCCCGTTCCGACCGCGCCGCTGCCCCCGGAGAACTGCTCGCCGCTGGACCTGGGCAGGTGGGTGGAGTACTGGCTCGGCGGGAAGCTCTGCCTCCGCTTCGACTGGTGGTCGCGCACCCGCTAGCGCCGCCGCCCCGGCCCCCGTCACCGCCGTCACCGCTGCACGTCGGCGGCGGTGGCCGGGCCGGGCACCGAGGCGGCGGGCGCCGGGTCGTCCCCCCGGCCGGCCCGCCGCGGCCGGGCGAGCAGGGCCAGGCCGCCCAGCAGCCCGCCCGCGCCGGCCCCCACCAGGGCGGTCACCGCCGGGGAGGCGGAGGCCGGTTCGCCCGGCCGCACCGCGCGCGAGAACTGCACGAGCCGCACCTGCGTGCTGCCCCGGGTGTCCTCCGCGTGCCGGGTCAGCGCGCGGGAGACCGCGTTCGCCATGTCGACGGCCAGCTCGGGCTGCGAGGAGGTGGCCGTGACGGAGACCATCGGCGCGTCCGGCGAGGTCGCCGTGCGCACGCTGTCCCGCAGCGTGCGCACCGGCACACCGGCCCACACCTGCGCGTCCCCGAGCACCGCGAGCTGCGTGGCCACCCGGCCGTACGCCTGCGCGAAGCCGCGGGCCGCCTCCGGGGTCGCCTTCTCGGTCGGTACGGCGACGACATAACTGGTGGCCGCGTACGCGGGCGGCGTGAGCAGGCCGTACGCGCCGCCGAGCACACCGCCGGCGAGCGTGCCCGCCACCAGCGCGGACCAGGCCGGCAACTTCCTGACACGGTCCAGGGCCGGACGCGTCCGGCGGGTCGGGGTGTCGGTCATGACGGGGGTGCTCCCTGGGATGCGGGGGACGGCGACGAGCCGGTGACGGCTGCCGCGTACACGTCCATGAGGCGGGCGGTGCTGCGGGTGATGCTGTAGTGGCGGGCGGCCTCGCCGGGCATGCGCGGGCGCGGGCCGGCCGCGCGGACCTCGGCGATCGCGCGCGCGTACGCCTCGGGGCCGCCGCGCACCCGGCGGGCGCCGGCCCCGGCGTCCGCCGGCAGGTCCTCGATCGCCGGGCAGGAGGCGTAGAGCACGGGCAGTCCCGCCGCCAGCGCCTCCACGGCCGCCAGGCCGAACGCCTCCTCGGCGGACGGGGAGGCGAACAGGTCCATCGCCGAGGTGAGCGCCGGCAGATCGGGGCCGGGCGAGCCGTCGGGGACGCAGGGGCGTTCGCCGGTGAACAGGACCCGCCCGGCCACCCCGGCCTCCTGGGCCGTGCGGCGCAGCAGGTGCTCCTCGGGGCCGCCGCCCACCAGCAGCAGCCAGTGGTCGCGCGGCAGCAGGGCGAGGGCGCGGACCAGGACGTCGAACCGCTTGCCCGGGGTGAGCCGGCCGACCCCGCCCACGACGAACGCCCCCTCGGGCAGCCCCAGGCGCCGCCGGGTGCGTTCCCGCCGTCGCGGGTCGAAGCGGAAACGGTCCAGGTCGATGCCGTTGGGCACGACCTCGATGCGCGGCGCGGGCACCCCCCAGCGCTTCAGCCGGTCCGCCACCGTCGGGGAGACGGCGACCGTCGCCGAGCCGAGCCGCTCGCTCGCCAGGTACAGCGCGCGCACCCCCGCCGTCAGCCTGCGCCCCTCCATCTGCGAGTCGCCCAGGGAGTGTTCGGTGGCGACGACCGCGCGGACCCCGGCGACCCGGGCGGCGAGCCGGCCGTAGACACAGGCCCGGTACAGGTGCGTGTGGACCAGGTCGTAGCCGCCGGCCCGGATCACCCGGACCAGGCGGGGCAGGACGCCCAGGTCGCGGTTGCCGCCCATGTCCAGGTGCACCACCCGCACGCCGTCGGCGCCGAGGCCGGCGGCGACCGCGCCGGGATTGGTGAGCGTCACCACGTCGCAGTCGACGGGCAGATGACGCAGCAGCAGCCGCAACTGCTGCTCCGCCCCGCCGACGCCCAGACCGGTGATGATGTGCAGTGCCCTCATCTCACACCCCCGCCACCGGGCGCCGGCGCAGCCGGTGCAGCCGGAGCTTGAGGTGCAGGCGCCACGCCGTGTCGTTCTGGCCGACGTGCGCCCGCGGCAGGGCGTGCGGGCCGGTCAGCGGGCCCGGGTCGATGGCGCAGGCGTAGCCGTAGCCCGCCTTCCGCACGGCCTCGACGGCCCGCGCGTCGACCGTGCCGTACGGGTAGCAGAAGCCGTCGGCCGGTACGCCCGTCAGCTCGGCGAGCCGGGCGCGGCTCTCGGCGACCTCGGCGGTGAGGGTGGCGTCGTCGGCGCGGGTGAGGTCGACGTGGGTCAGTCCGTGCGAGCCGATCTCCACGCCCTCGGCGGCGGCCCGCCGGATGCCCTCGGCGGTCAGCAGCGGCTTGCGCGGGCCGAGCGGGTCCCAGGCGTTGTCGCCGCCGAGCCGTCCCGGCAGGACGAACAGGGTGGCGCCGCAGCCGAAGCGGCGCAGCACCGGCAGGGCGCCGGTGAGGAAGTCGGTGTACCCGTCGTCGAAGGTGAGGCCGACCAGGCCCCGCCCCTCGCCCCGGGCGCGGGCGGCGAGCAGCTCGGCCACGGACACGCCGCGCAGCCCGCGCCGGCGCAGCCACGCCAGCTGCCGTCCGAGCCGTTCGGGCGTGACCGTGATGCGGTACGGGTCGTCCGAGCAGTCGCCCACCGAGTGGTACATCGCCACCCATGGGACGGGCCCCGGACGGGGGGCCGGGAGTCTGCCGGTGCCGACGGGTTCAACGGGTGCGGCCATGGGTGAACCTTCGTGTGACGGTGCGCAGGGAGCGCCGCGCGGACGCGGCTCCCCCGGCGGCGAGGACGGACAGGGCGAGGGGGACGAAGACGGCGGTCACGGTCAGGCAGCCGGCCGCGAGACCCGCCACCGGGGAGGCGAACCGGCTCGCGGCGAACGCTCCGGCGGCGATGGCGAGGGCCGAGGCGAGCACGGGCCGGCCGAGCTCGGCCAGCACCTCGCGCACGCCGACCGACACGCCGGGGGAGCCGCCGGGGGAGCCGTCCCGGCGGGTGGCGCGCAGGCCGGTCAGCAGCAGGGCGGCCGTGACGGTGATGCCGAAGGCGTTGGCGGCGGCGATCCCCGCGACCCCCCAGTGGCCCACGGTCACCGCGCCGATCAGGGACGTCGCGGCGATGCCCGCCGCCATCACCCCGACCGGGTACCAGCTGGGGCGGCCCGCCGAGAAGTAGCAGCGGACCAGGGCGCCCACCAGGGTCTGGCCCAGCAGCCCGAGGGCGTACACGCGCATCACGTCGGCCGTCGCGGCGGTGTCGGCGGCGGTGAACGCGCCCCGCTGGAAGAGCAGTCCGATCATCTGCGGGGCGCAGGCGATCACCGCGCACATGCCCAGCAGCACCACGCAGGAGGCCAGCACCAGGTCCCGCTCCACCCGGGAGCGGGCCCGCCCGGTGTCGCCGTCGGCGAGCGCCCGCGCCACCACCGGGAAGGTGACGGTGCACACCATCAGCGACAGCGTCATCGGGATCTGCGCGACCTTCTGGGCGTAGTTCAGGTGCGAGATGGCGCCGGCGGGCAGGGAGGAGGCCAGGAAGCGTTCGACGAGGACCTGCGACTGGCGGCACAGCGCGAACAGCAGCACCGCGGCGATCAGGGCGAGCCGCACCGGCCGCCCCTCGGCGTCGGCACCGGCCCCGGCGGGCGCCGGTGCGCGCGAGGCCAGCTGCCGCCACAGCGACGGCAGCTGCACCGCCACCATCAGGCAGCCGCCCACCGCCACGCCCACCGCGGCCGAGCGCACCCCCCACTCCCCGCCCAGCAGGAACATCGCCGCGACGATGCCCGTGTTGTAGGCGACGTAGATGGCGGCCGGCGCGAAGAAGCGGCGGTGCGCCCGCAGGAAGGCGCTGCAGTACCCGGCGAGCCCGAAGGCCAGCAGACTGATCGCGGTGAGCCGGGTGCAGTCGACGGCGAGGCGGGGGTCGGACAGGCCCGGCGCCAGCACCCGGACCACGTAGGGGGCCCCGGCCGCCACCAGCGCGGCCACCGCGGCGAAGGCCAGGCACAGCCGGGGCAGGGTGGCCCTGACCAGGTCGCGCACCGGGTCCCCGGGCACGCCCCGCGCGCGGCGGGCCAGCGCCATGCTGAACGCGGGGATGAGCGCGATGGCCAGCCCGTCCTCGATCAGCAGCGTGGCGGCGATCTCGGGCACGGTCCACGCGACGAGGAAGGCGTCCGTGTCGCTCCCGGCCCCGAACAGCCGGGCCAGCGACTGGTCGCGCACCAGCCCGAGCAGCGACCCGGCGATGGACAGCGAGGCCGTGACCAGCGCGGCCCGGGCGAGGAACCGGCGGGACGACGACCCCGGATCACCGCCGCCGGCCCGCTTCGCCCGCCCGCCCGCCGCCACCTCGGTCCTCAGCCCACCGGCCTCGGGCGCGTCGGCCCCGGATCGAACGGCCCCGGACCCCGGAGTCATGGACCCGGGGGGCTGTGAAGGCACCACCGTCATCGCGTCACGTCCTCCGCCACCCGCGCGGGCACGCCGTCCCGTCCCGCGACGTCCCCGGCCGGCTCGTCGCGGAACAGCGCCCACCACGCCACCAGGCCCAGGGCCAGGCCGGTCAGTACGGTCGAGGGGCCGCCGATGTCGCCGTACACGAAGTCGGTCAGCTGCCACAGCAGCAGTCCGCAGGCGACGAGCCCGCAGTCGAGGCCCGGCCCGCGCCGGCGCACCCGCAGCAGCCCCCGCACCGCGCACACCAGCAGCGCCAGCCAGCTCCCGCCGAGCGTGAGCAGCCCGACCAGGCCCTGTTCGCTGAGCACCAGCAGGTACATGCTGTGCGGCGACAGCAGCGCCTGCCGGTGGTACGTCTCGCCCGCGCCCTCGATGTCGCTGCCCGACGACAGCGCCAGGGTCGCGTAGCCGTCGCGGTACTCGGGGAAGCCCTTCAGTCCCACACCGGTCAGCGGGTGTGCGCGCCACATGCCGGTGGCCGCCGCCCACAGGGTGTACCGGTCGACGACGGACTGGTCGGGGGCGTCGGCGACCGCCGCGATGCTGTCGACGCGCTCCTGCAGCATCGCCGTACCGACCCCGAACCCGCCCACCAGGACCACCGTCGCGGCGGCCACCGCCGCGACCGCCTTCAGCGCACGCCGCAGCCCGGTCAGCGCCAGCTGCGCGGTGCACGTCAGGGCCGTCGCGATCCAGGCGCCCCGGCTGAAGGAGAGCGCCAGCGGCAGCACCAGGACCACGGCGCACCCGGCGGCGACCGCCCGCTGCCGCACCGGCCCCCGGCCCAGCGCGATCCCGGCCGCGCACACCACGCCCAGCGACACCGCCGTCGCCATGCCCATCACGTCCTGCGCCCCGAAGGTGCCGACCGCACGGACGGTCTCGCCCTGGTAGGAGGCGCCGGTCCCGGTCAGGTACTGGTGCACGCCGACCGCCCCCTGCCACAGCGCGAGTCCGACGAACGACCAGGCCAGCACCCGGAAGTCGGCCCGGTGGCGCAGCAGTACCAGCACCGCCGCCGGAACGAGCACGAAGACCTGCAGATAGCGGCAGAGACCGCCGAACCCCGCCGCCGGCGAGGCCGCGCCCATGGCGGCGAGCGCGATCCCCACGACCGGCAGCCCCAGCACCACGGCGGCGACCGGGGACAGCGGCCGCCGCCGTTCGCGCAGCAGACGGAGCACGCAGTACCCCACCACCAGCGCGGACACCACGTCGGCCGGACCCGCGCCGTCCCCCGTCGGCGGCAGCGCCAGCAGCACGGGCACCGCCACGAGCGGCAGGGCCGGCACCAGTGCGGCGGCCCGGCGCGGCAGCGGCGGGAGGGCGAGGGCGTGGCTCACGTGGCGTCAGCTCCCCGTCGGGCGGACCAGCGTGGCCGCGGTGCGCAGCAGGATGCAGACGTCCCGCCACAGCGACCAGTCGTCGATGTAGGCGTTGTCGAACCGGCAGCGGTCCTCGATGGAGGTGTCCCCGCGCAGCCCGTGGACCTGCGCGAGACCGGTGATGCCGGTGCGCATCCGGTGCCGGGTCGCGTAACCGGGGTACGTCTGGCTGAACTGCGCGACGAAGTAGGGCCGTTCGGGACGCGGCCCGACCAGGCTCATGTCGCCGCGGAGCACGTTCCACAGCTGGAGCAGCTCGTCGAGCGAGGTGCGCCGCAGCATGCGGCAGAACCGGCGCATCTCGTGCTCGTTGGCCACGCTCCACCGGGTCGCCGACTCGTGCTCGTCGACCGGGCGGTGGGTGCGGAACTTCAGCAGCGTGAACGGTTTGCCGTCCCGGCCGATGCGCTCCTGGCGGAACACCACGCCCGGCCCGTCGGTGACCCGCAGCGTCACCGCGCACACCAGCAGCAGCGGACTGACCAGCAGCAACAGCGTCCCCGACACCAGGATGTCGAGCAGCCGCTTGCCGATCCCGCCCCCGCGCACGGGGGCGAGGTCCAGCCGCCGGCAGGAGAACCCGGCCAGCCGTTCGCGCGCCGGGTACGGCGCGGAGTCGGCGTCGACCTCCCAGACCACGCAGCCCGACCCGGCCAGCGCCCGCAGCAGCGGCCCGTGTTCGGCGCGCGCCGAGGGGCCGACGGCGAGCACCGCCCGCACCCCGTTCTGGATGACCGCCCGGTCGACCTCCTCGTCCGTGCGCAGCACGGGCAGGGCGTCGCCGCCGTCCGGTCCCTCGGCGACGATCCCCACCGGCCGCACCCCGCACCGGGGGTGGCGCAGCACGGCGGCGGCCACCCGCTGCGCGCCCGCCACCGGGCCGACGACGAGCGCGGCGAGCGGGTGGCGCAGCAGCGCTGCGCGCCGCCGGCCGTGCACGGCGGCGCGCAGCGCACAGCCCGCCGCGGCCTGCACGGCCGTCCCGGTCAGCACGGTGGAGGCGGACAGCGCCTGCTCCGGCCGGTACGCCGCCCACAGGGCCGCGGTCGCCAGCCAGGCCACCGCGACCCGCCCGCTCACGGCGGGCAGTTCCTCCAGCAGCCCCGGCACCGGCCCCCGGACCTCCCGCGGGCGCAGCAGCAGCGACGCCCCGATCAGCAGGGCGACCAGCAGGGGGTCGAGCCGGGCGCCGGTGAGCACCGGGACGGCCGGCGCGACGGCGGCGGCGTCCGCGACGAGCAGTGGCAGGGGAGAGGCCGGCCGGGAGGGGGCGGGGGGCAGCCGGGGGCCGGTGCGGCCGCCCCGGGGCGGCACGACGGACACGGGCGGGAATCCGTGGTCCCGTGGCGGTACGCCGGGGGACGGCACGGTACGTTCGGCGGTCACGAGTGGATGGACTCCCTGTGCTCGGAGGGCTCGGCGCGCTGGGTCGCCCGGTCGGCCCCGGCGCCCCCGACCGTCCGGTGCGGGCGCGCTTCCGTCGTGTCGGGCCAGGTGCCGAGCAGATCGCGGTAGACGTCGGTGACCGCCCGGGCGGTGTGCCGTACGTCGTGGAGGGACAGCACATGCCGGCGGCCGCGGTCGCCGAGGGACGCGCGCAGCGTCGGGTCGAGCAGCAGCGCGCCGACCGCCGCGGCCAGGGCCCCCGGGTCCTCCGGCGGCACCAGGCACCGGTCGGTGAAGGCGGGCGGCAGGCTCTCGCGGGCGCCGTCGACGTCCGTGACGACCACGGGCCGGCCGCACGCCATCGCCTCCAGCGGGGCCAGCGCCATGCCCTCCCAGCGGGACGGCAGGACGACGAGGTCGGCGGCCTGGTACCAGTGGGAGGCGTCCGAGACGGCCCCCGCGAACAGCACGGACGCGGGGGCGGCGGCACGCAGCCGGTCCCGTTCCGGCCCATCGCCGACCAGCACGAGGCGGGCGTCGGGCACCCGGCGGACCACGGTGTCCCAGGCCCGCAGCAGGACGTCCTGCCCCTTCTGCCGGCACAGTCGGCCCACGCAGACGGCGAGCGGAGCCTGCGCCCGCAGACCGGCCAGCGGTGCGAGCGCGGCCCGTACGGCGTCGGCGGGGGCCGGACGGAAGCGCTCGGGGTCGATGCCGTTGGGGATGACGGTCCACCGGCCGGTGATCCCGGCGTGCGCGCCGGTGGCGCGCTCCGCCTCGCTCACGCACACCACGCGCGCGGCCCAGCGCGCCGCCCACCGCTCCCAGCGCAGCGCGAGGGCCGCGGTGCCGCCGCCCACCGCCTCGAACGACCAGGCGTGCGGCTGGAACACGGTGGGGATGCGTCCGCGCACCGCGAGGCGCCCGGCGAGCCCGGCCTTCGCGCTGTGCGCGTGCACCAGATCGGGACGCACCTCGTCGATCAGCCGGGCCAGCTGCCGCACCTCCCGCGCCAGCGCGGCGCCCGGCGAGCGGGTCGCCCGCCAGTGCCGCACCTGTGCGCCGAGCGAGCGGAGCTGGGAGGTGAGCGCGCTGTCGGGGCAGGCGGCGGTGACGTCCAGGCCGTCCGCCAGCTGGGCCCCGACCAGGTCCGTCACGACCCGGGCGACCCCGCCGTCCACCGGCTGGGTGAGGTGCAGGACCCGCGGCCGGCGGCCGCGCGACGACAGGTCCGTGGGCACGGTTTCCTCGCTCCTGGGAAGGCTGGGGACGGGAGGTGGGGCGGTCACTGCCGGGCGTCGACGGCGGCGAAGAGCACGCCCGCCCACGCCGCGTCCCGCTGGGACGAGAGCCGGAAGGCGGCCTGGTCACCGGCGTGCGGCAGGCCCCCGGCGAGGTCGAACACGTCGGAGTCGTAGCCGAGGGTGTTGGTGTACGCCGGAACCCGCGCCGGGGCGGTGTTCCCCGGGTCGGCGATGGTGGAGTTCAGGACGTCGTCGAAGGGGTTGGCCGGGTCGGTGAACGCGGTGGAGTGGGAGCCGCCGGCGGTCAGGACGAGCGAGTCGCCCGCGGTGCCGCGGTCGCCGTTGTACGCCACCAGACCCACCCGTCCCCCGGCGCCCGCGGCGAACGGCACGTCGCGCAGCGGCATGGTGACGCCCTCGCGGGACGCCAGCGGGGCGAAGCCGTCCCAGAGCGCGAGGTGCCGCAGCGGCTCCGCCGCGTTCTCGTACGCCACCACCAGCGTCCAGCCGCCCCAGCCCCCGGCCGTCGACCGGCCCCCGGCCACGTTGACCTGGGCCACCGTGTACAGACCGGGCACGCTGTCGCGTACCAGCCGGGTCACGTCGGCCGAGGCCTGGAAGGCGTCCGCGCCGTCCGCCACGCGGTGTCCCACCAGCGTGTCCGCGAGCAGTTCCTTGTACTCCCCGCCCGGTTCGGCGATCAGCACCCGCCCGTTGTCCTCCGACGGCTTCTGCTCGCCCACCCGCAGGTTGCCGCCCCAGTACAGGCGCGCGTACGTCACCCGGGAGCCGGCGGGCAGACGGACCTCCGCGCGGGAGGAGTTGTAGGTGAGCGGGTCCCGGTCGACATCGATGTAGCCCATGTCGAAGTCGCCGTTCACCCCGGACCCGGTGCGCGCGTCCCGGCACGCGGACTGGCCGGTGGTGCGGCAGGTGGCGGAGGAGTTGGCCGCGCGCACGATGCCGCCGTGCTGGACCGCCCGGTACCGCTCGGCGAAGGGGAGGCTGTCGGCCTCCGGCGCGGGCGCGGCCGGCGCGGCGCCCGCGGTGGCGCAGGGGGCCCACATCGAGGCCAGGGCGAGGGCGCCCACCGTCGCATGGCGGAGTAGCTGACCCAGGGAATGACGCATGACCGTCGGAGCCTTTCGGAAGGGTGGCGGCGCCAGGCAGCGGGGACGGGTGCGTGCGTCCGCCGGTGGGGATGCATTCGGAGATTCGCAACTCTAGTCACCAAACGGACAAATTCACTGAAATTCAGTGAATGGTGCGAAGTGTGTTGAAATCGTGAAGCCATCCGGCCTCGTGCCGCCGGACGCGAACCGGGGCGCCACGGCCCCGAGGTGCCGCCCCATCAGGCACGACCGGGCAACGGGGTGAGCGGGCGTCCGCGAACGGCGCATGATCGGTTGCGGGAACCCGGGGGCGCTCCCACGGTGGGCTCAGGATCCGACGTTCACCGAAAGGAACACCCATGCGTGCTCTGCCTGCACGGCGCATCGCCCTCGGCGCCTGCTGCGCCGCCCTCCTGGTCGGGATCACCGGCCCCACCGCCATGGCGGCCGACGCGGCCCGCGTGGCGTCCTCCGACACGCTGCTCGTGCAGGCCAGGAACCTCGCCGCGCACGACCGTGACCTCGCCCCCGTGGCCGACCTGGTGGAGGCGGTGCGCGAGGCGGACGGCGGCCACCTTCCCCCCGGTGAGGCCCGACAGCTCGGTGAGGCCGCGCAGGAGGCCCTGGAGGCCGCGATGACGAGGACCCGGGCCGCGGTCCCGGGCGACACCGACACCGACGCCGAGGGCGGTCGGGCGGTGACGGCCCCCGCGACGGAGACACCCACCGCCGAAACCGAGGCCGACGTCGAAACCGAGGCCGACGTCGAAACCGAGGCCGAGACCGAAGCCGAGGCCGAGGCCACCAGCGACCTGCTGGACGCTCTGCGCGAGGCCGTGCAAGGCCTGGTGGACCTGCTCCTGTCCACCGACGAGGAGGACACCGCCCAGGTTCCCTCCTCGGTCGACGGCCTGCTGACCCACCTGGGCAACCTCGTCGACGCGCTGATCGGCACCGAGCCGCAGGCGTCCGTCCTGCCCGCCCCCGCCACCACGGCTCCCCAGACGCAGGTCCCGCTGCTCCAGGGCGTCACGCTCCCCGTCCTCACGCCCCTGACGTCGCTGCTGCTCCCGCGCTCCTGAACCCGGCGCTCCGGCACGCGGCCCGACACACGAACCGGTACGACAACCGGTATGACGACTGGTAGGAGAACCGACACGAGGGCTCATATGAGGACTCCCCCATCTTCGGTGCCCCCGGTTTCCGCCCGGGTCGTCCATCGTTGGGCACGGCGACCCCATTCCCCTCCGGCTCCTCGCGTTGCCGAAGAAAGGAACACGATGAAGTCCCTGAAGGCCGCCGTCGTCATCGCCGGTTCGTTGATCGTCACCGGTGCCGCCGCCCCCGCGTTCGCCAGCAGCTCCGCCGACCCGATGCCCGTCCGCAACGACCGGATCCTGCCGGCCCAGGACGTGTCGGCCCTCGACACCCGGCTGCCCACGGACGCGCTCGCCATCGAGAGGGAGAACCCCTTGCTCGGCGCCGTCGTGGACGCCATGACCGCGATGAAGGACAGCGGTTCGGAGCGCCGCACGCTCACCCAGCAGAGCTGAGCCCACGCCCTCGGCGGAAGGACGGCCCCCGGTGCACACCGGGGGCCGTCCTTCCGTGTGTCCGGACGCCCTCCGCGAGCCCGGGGCCGGCGGCGCCGCCGGTCACCGTCCCGGCCGCGTGGCGGTGACCGTGCGAGCCGTTCGGCGGTTACGGCTACGACAACCGCACGGACGAGGGAGTTACACCATGGTCCTCCACACTGGCGGGGCACCGGACCCGTTGCCGCCCGCACCGGGCGGCGGCACCCGACGTGAGGTGGTGCGCGCCCTGCGCGCCGGGGTGTTCGCCGCCGGCCTCGCCCCGGCACTCGCCGGCTTCCGCTTCCCGCGCTCCGGGCCGCCGCCGACGGGAAGCGCCCCGGACGGCACCGCCTTCGCCCAGACGTACCGGGGCCGCCGCATCCGGGGCGTCCGCAGGGCCGCGCCGGGCGCGGCCGAGGACGTCCGGTGGCACGTCACGGTGGACGGCCGCCCCCTGCACCTGATGCGCCGTGCCGACGGCACCTGGCTGAGCATGGTCGACCACTACTGCTCCTACCCGACACCGCTCGAGGCCGCCCGCGCCGCCGTGGACGCGCTTCCCCCCGGCGAGCGGCTGCGGCACGACGCGGCCCCGGCCCACACCGGCGCCGGCCGGCCGCACGAGCACCGGGAGGGCCGGCATGGCGTACGTGCGTAAGGACGCCGCCACGCTCACCGCGGACGAGCGACGCCGGTTCGTCAACGCGCTGCTGGAGGTCAAACGCCGGGGAGAATACGACGAGTTCGTGCGCATGCACGTCGCGTACTACGCCTCCGACGGTGAACGCGGCCTGCGCACCGCGCACATGGCGCCCTCCTTCCTGCCCTGGCACCGCAGGTTCCTGCTCGACCTGGAGGACGCCCTGCGCCGGGTGGACTCCTCGGTGACCCTCCCGTACTGGGACTGGACCCGCGACCGCACGACCACCTCCGCCCCGTGGACGGCGGACCTCCTGGGCGGCAACGGCCGTGCCTCCGACCAGCGGGTGACGACCGGCCCGTTCGCCCACGGGACGGGCAACTGGACCATCACGGTGGGCGTGACCGAGGGGGAGCATCTCACCAGGGACCTCGGCCGCCGCCGCGACCCGATCGGCCTGCCGTCGAAGAGCGACGTGGAGTGGGCGCTCAAGGAACCGGCGTACGACGTGTCGCCCTGGGACTCGACGGTGACGCGGGGGTTCCGCAACAAGCTGGAGGGCTGGGGCACCGGCCGGGGCAGCGTCTCCTGGCGCAACCACAACCGGGTGCACCGCTGGGTCGGCGGGGTCATGCTGTCCGCCGCCTCCGTCAACGACCCCGTCTTCTGGCTGCACCACGCCTACGTCGACCTGTTGTGGTCCCGCTGGCAGCGCCGGCACGGCAAGGCCCGCTACCTGCCCGCCGCACCGCCGGGCCCGGGCGACGCCCAGCATGGCCGCGTCGTGGCACGCGACGAGAAGCTGCCGCCGTGGGACGTGACACCCGGCGACCTGGAGGACGTCGGCGCCATCTACCGCTACGCGTGAGGTGGCCCAGCCCGACACGACGCGCGGCGGCGACCCATCCGGTTCATGTTCATCCATGCCGTGACGTGCTGATTCTCAAAGAATTTACGCAGATGGGCGTTTTGAACCGGCGAACGCGGCGCACGTCGCCTAGTGTTGCCACTGTCAGTGACCAGTCCGGCACGGACTGTGTCCCTTGCAAGAAACGGAGAGGTAATGCGCAAGATCCAGAAGGCTGCTGTCGTGGTGGCCATGCTCGGTTCGGTCGGCGCCCTCGGGGCCGGCACGGCGGTTGCCAACGACAAGCCGTCCAACGAGTTCAAGGTGTCCGGCGGCGGCTGCACCGTCGAGGGCGACTCGGTGAGCGTTCTCAGCAACATCGGTGTCCTGAACGGTGGCATCATTTCCGGCATCCTGCACTTCGGTGAGGACCAGGACGGCACCACGAGCCTGGACCAGGGCCACGAGGTCGACTGCTCGACCCGCGGCTTCACCGGCTGAAGCCGAGCCGACTGAGGACAGGTCCCGGGGCGCAAGCCCCGGGGCCTCTCCCCGACACTCCTCACGAACCCGAGCGTTGCTCTCGCGCACCTCTTGAGGGAGCACGCACTCAGTGGCCACTTGGCTCGAGATGTGCAGCGCCTGGGGGGAACTACCGCAAAAAGGAAACAAGCGGATGCAGAACTTGAAGAAGATCGCAGTTGTGGCGAGCATGCTGGGAAGCTCCGTTCTGATGGGGCTCGGCGGCACCGCCCAGGCCAACGAGCCGGCCACCCTCCCCGCCTGCGACGAGCAGGCCAGCGACGGCCACTGCGGGCAGAAGCGTGAATACCGGTACACCACCGAGGACGGCCAGCACGTCCACGTCGTGGTCGAGCGCGAAGCCTGCGCGGTCCGGGGCAGCAGCACCGTGGACTGCTCCATCCACCACCCCTGACGCATGGCCCCCGCCGCGACGCGGTGAGCAGTGACTGTACGAACGGCAGATGGCCGGACCCACCTCCCGGGTCCGGCCATTTCGGCGTGGCGCGGCGGCACCCGAACCGGCAGCGATCCGGACGGGCGGGGGGCCGGACGGTGGGGGCGGGCCCCGGACGCGCACATGAGGGTGAGCCGCCCGCTCGACGCCGACGGCTCACCCGTACGTCCCCAGGCGCCGCAGTCCGGCGCCGTCGCCTCACCCGGCCGAGAAGCCCAGCGACTCCACGGCGTTGCAGTACGGGAGGTCCTCCACGGAGCGGTCGGTGCAGAACCGGCCGATCAGGTCCGCGGACTCCTCCCGGCGCTCGACCGTGACCAGGTGGTCCGTCTCCTTGACCGTGGTGAACAGCGCCGCGGGCATCGTCGCCGCCAGTTCGCGGCCCATCTGCGGGGTGCACAGGGTGTCGTACTCGCCCGTGAACACCAGGGAGGGCACGGCGGGGACGGGCAGCGGCTCGTAGCAACCGTGCGACACCAGCCGCGTGTTGTGCTCGACCGCCTTCTTGATCTCGTCCGGCGTCTGGTTCAGGAACTGCCGCTGCAGCAGGCGGGCCACGGCCGCGTGCCGGCGGACCTGGCCGGCGCCCGGGTTCGACATGAACAGCCGGACCAGTCCGTCGGCCGCCTTCTCGATCTCGTCGCGCTCCAGGGCGCGCGACAGGCGCGGTACGGCGTCGGTGTAGATGTCCGGAAGGCGCTTGGCCGCACCGCAGAACAGGATGCGGCGGACGAACTCGGGATACGCCTGCGCGAACCGGAGTCCGACGACCTCGCCGAAGCAGCCGCCGAAGAGATTGACCCGCGGCATCCCGATCTCGGTCAGCATGTGCCGGACGGCGGCGGCGAGGAAGTCCATGCCGTAGCGGGCCGGCAGGAAGTCCGCGCCGCCGTACCCGGGAAGGTCCACCGTGACCAGCGTGCACAGCGGCGCCAGCCACTTCTCGTGACCCTGCCAGGAGTACCGGTTCTGGGACGAGCCCCCGAGCAGCAGCAACGGCTCGGTCCGCGGGGCGTCCTGGTGGACGATCCGGCACGTGTACGCGAAGCCCTCGAAGGCCAGCCGCCGCTCCTCCACCTGTTCCGGCACGGGGGGAACAGGCCCGGAGCGCCCGGCGATCGGTGGGTCCTGGGCGACGACAGCAGTGCGCATGAGCGGCTCCGGGGAGGGCGGAACGACGGCGAACCGTTCCATGATTACCAGGAATCGCGCTGTTCAGGCGTAATCACTCAAATGTGGGCGATCCTGACTATGGTGTGGGGTTCGGGCCCCGGCCGCACACCGCCACGGGCACGGGGCACCGGGGTCGCTCAGGTGGGGGTGGGGCGCCGGGCCGGGTCCTGGCCGGGGATGCCGGTGGTGCCCCGGGTCATCCACGGGCAATGCCCGGTTCACGCCGCCGCGTACAGCAGCCGGGGGCTGCTGGCGGTGGCCGAGCACGGTGCCCGCCTGTTCGACCCCGCCCGCGGCACGCGGCCGGTCTCCCTCGCCCCCGCGGGGCGCCCGGTGACCGCGGTGGCCTTCAGCCCGGACGGCGGGCTGCTGGCGCTCGGCGGCGCCGACGGCCGGGTACGGCTGTACGACGTGTCGGACGCCCGCCGCCCCGAGACCCTGGCCGTGGCGTCCGCGGCGGCCGACCGCGGGGAGGTCCTGGTCCTCCTCTTCACCACCGGCGGACGGCTGTTCGCCATGACGGACAAGGGCGGTTCCGTCTTCGAGGGGCGGGACCTGAGGCGTTCGACGACCCTGGACTCCCTGCCCGACGCCCCGGTGTCGGCGAGCCCGACGGGCGATCTCGTGGTGACGCAGGCGCCGCTGACGGACCGTCTGCGACTGTGGACCCTGTCGGGCTCCGCCCGGCCGCGGCACGTCGCCACGGTCACGTCACCGTCCGTCCCGTCTTCCGGTCGCCGCAGCGGGTGCTGTTCAGCCCGGACGGCCACAGCCTCGCCGCCGCCGGCAGCGACAGCCGGGTGCGGCTGGGGGACGTCGCGGATCCCGCCCGCCCGGTGGCGAGGGCGGACCTGCACATGCAGAGCCGCCACAACGTCCACACCGTCGCCTTCTCGCCCGACGCGGCCACCCTGGCCACCGGGGACAGCGACGGCACGGTGGCGCTGTGGGACGTGTCCGATCCCCTCCGCCCGCGGTCCGGGGCCCGGCTGACCGGCCACACGGCGATGGTGGGCAGCCTCTCCTTCAGCCCGGACGGGCAGACCCTCGCCTCGGTCAGCACCGACGGCAGCGGGCCCGACAACGCCACCGTGCGGGGACACCATGGCAACCGGCTCGTCGCGCCTCGTCCCGCTGACCGCCTGCCTGGCGATCGCGCTGCTGACCGGAGCGTGCGGGACACCGAGTCCGGATCCCCCCGTCGAGCAGTCGGCCTCCGGGCCCGGCGCCTCCGACGCGGGCTCCGCGGACGCCTCCGGCACCCCGCGGCCGTCGGCCGCGCCCCGGGTCCTCGGACCGGCGTCGGCCGATCTGCGTGACGTGGACCGGGCCAACGCCCCCGCTCCGGGCGACTTCGTGCGCTTCGGCGCGCGGGGCGAGGCCACGGCCACGTCCACGGTGTGGGGAACGGTGCGCGTCAGGCGCGGGACGACCGTCCTCTACGGCGACACCGACGGCGACCACCGCGACGAGGCGGCCGTCTACGTCGGCTGCGACGACAACGGCGCCACCCAGAACACCCAGATCGCGGCCGGGTACGTGGTGTACACGCACGCGGGCGACGACCTCGCCGTCCTCGGCTCGATCACCCCGCAGCAGGACGGCGAGTACCTCACGGCGCTCACGGGCGCCGAGTTCGCGCCGGGCCGCATCACCGTGCACGAGAAGTGGTACCGCACCAATGACGCCCACTGCTGCCCGAGCGGCGACGCCGTCACGGTCTGGACCCGGGAGGGCGATCGGCTGACCGCGGGGGTGCCGCGTATCACCTCGTGAGGGGGAGACGGACTCCGGCGAGGCGGCGATCGGCATCGAGGTGCCGGATGTGGGCAGGACACTTCCCTCGGGCCTCACCGAAATGACCAAGGAGGAGGTTGAAGGGCGGAAGGTCAGGCAGTGTGGGAGGTGCAAGGCGTGGGCCGGTGGGCTGGCGGGGACAGGAGCCGGGCGGACCTGGACCTTCCCCATCTGGCGGGGCCCCGCAACCGAACGCCGACGGACGTGTAGTCCTGCACTAGGAGGAGATGTGGCGACCGAGACTTTCAGCATCGACAAGCGGCCCTTGAGGGATTTGCTGGGGCAGGTCGAGGCGGGGAAGATTCAGTTGCCCGAGTTCCAGCGTGGCTGGGTCTGGCCCTGGCCCAACATCGCGAGTCTGCTGGCCTCGGTGTCCCTCAACTACCCGATCGGGACCGTGATGCTGCTCGAGGGCGGCGGGGACGTGCGGTTCAAGTACAGGCCGATCGAGGGAGCGGCCCCGAGCGAGCAGGTGAAACCGGAATCGCTGGTCCTCGACGGGCAGCAGCGGCTCACCTCGCTGTTCCAGTCGCTTGCGATGGACAGCCCGGTGGAGACCCAGGATGAGCGCAAGCGTCGGGTGGGCGGCTGGTTCTACGTCGACATGGTCAAGGCACTCGACGAGAATGAGGACCGCGAGGACGCGATCCGTTTCATCCCGCCCTCACGCAAGGTGGTCAACTTCCGTGGGGAGGTACTGGAGGACTACTCGACTCGGGAGTTGGAGTACCGGCACCGCGTCTTCCCGCTGCGATGCCTCTTCGACAACTCCTGGGGCGACGGCTTCGCCCGCCACTGGGGTTTCGCACCGGATGCGATGGAGCTCTGGTACAGCTTCCGGGACGGCTTCATCCGGTCGTTCGATCTCTACCACTTCCCGGTCATCCAACTCGGCAAGGACACCCCGCGTCAGGCCGTCTGCCAGGTCTTCGAGAAGGTCAACACGGGCGGAGTCACGCTCACCGTCTTCGAGTTACTGACGGCGACGTACGCTGCCGACGAGTTCGACCTGCGGCGTCACTGGCATGAGTGCCGTTCCGCCTGGGAGGCACCCGAGTACGCCATCCTGCGGGAGGTCTCCAACACCGACTTCCTCCAGGCGGTCACTCTCCTCGCCACCGCCGAGCGGCGGCGTCGAGAGGAAGAGGCTGGCACGGACGAGGAGCGCCTGCCGCGCATCGGCTGCAAACGCAAGGACATGCTCGCGCTGGGTCTGGAGGACTACCGGCGGTACGCGCCCGACGTCGTCGCCGGCTTCAAGGCCGCCGCCAGATTCCTGCGTCAGCAGTTCGTCTTCGATACGCGTTTCCTCCCGTACGGCACGCAGCTCATCCCGCTGGCGGCGATCTTCGCCCTCGCCGGCAAGGACGCGGAGACCGCGGGTGCGCAGGAGAAACTGGCCCGCTGGTACTGGTGCGGGGTGTTCGGCGAGCTGTACGGCGGAACAACCGAGACCCGGTTCAACCTCGACCTCCCCGACGTCGTCGACTGGATTCGCGGCTCCACATATGAACCTCGTACGGTCACCCAGGCACAATTCGCGGCGAGTCGCCTGCTGACCCTGCGGACCCGGCAGAGCGCCGCGTACAAGGGCATCTACGCGCTCCTGCTCAAGGCGGGTGCCGCGGACTGGAGGACGGGGGAGAAAGCGGAAGTCAGCGTCTACTTCGACGAAGCGATGGACATCCATCACATCTTCCCGCAGGTCTGGTGCCAGAAGAACGGTTACGAGCGCTCCGTCTACAACTCCATCGTCAACAAGGCACCGTTGACCGCACGCACCAACCGGATCATCGGCGGCCACGCACCGTCCGAGTATCTGCAGCGGCTCGCCAAGGCGGCCGAGACCAGTCCGGAGGGCGTCGAGCAGCGGGTCAGGACACACCTCGCGGACCCCGGGCTGATGCGGGCCGATGACTTCGACGCCTTCTTCGAGAAGCGGCGGAAGGCGCTGCAGGAACACATCGCCGCGGCGATGGGCAAACCGGTGGTGGACGACCACATCCCGGGCCAGCGGCCTGAGGCGGCGGTCCGAGTCGCGGAAGACGGGCTGGAAGCCGGCATCTCCGTCCCTGCGGAGCCGTGACACCCTGGCCCGTGGCTGAGCGCCGGGCACGTGCTGCTCGAGCACGGGCTCCCCAGGAAGCTGGTCCGGTCTGTCGCGGTACGACCGGCACGGATCGGGTCTTCCCGGAGGGCTACGGTCCGGGTCTTCCCGGACGGCTGAGGTCTGTTCAAATTTCCGGCGAGAGCCGGCGCGCGGGCTGATCCGCTGGCCGGGAGCTTCGACACGAATGCGACACGGTGACCCGGTAAGACCCGATGGCAGTTGCGCAGCCCCGGAACTCGCCCTTGACCCGCAAGGGGGCGTCCGGGGCCTGGCTCTCCTGGCCGGCACTTGCTCTGACCAGCAAAAAAAGCCCTCCCGAAAGGGAGGGCGGAGACTGGCGCCCCCGGCAGGACTCGAACCTGCGGCCAAGCGCTTAGAAGGCGCCTGCTCTATCCACTGAGCTACGGGGGCCGGGTGTGGTGGCCTCTGTCGCGGTGCCCGGGTGTGGGCCGGTCCTTGACGTTGCCGGAGACAAGGATAGGGCTCCCGCATCCTTGTCCCTGTTGCCTCGCCTCCGTGCCTCGATGTGGAGGTTCGGTGAAGCGGTCCTGATAATCGCAGGCAGGTACGAATCGTGCACCGCTTTTGGCCTCTCGCGCATCGGGTGTTGTGTACTCGTTATGCCTCGACTGTGTCCGTGTCGCAGTCGTCCCTTCCGCCCCTTGTGTCCTGTCGGCACGCAGACATGCTCATATGCTTCAGAATTCCCCTAAAATTGGGCATTCTTCGCATGTGGTGACCTTGGACGTACGGCCTCAGCTGCTCGACGCACTCTCCGCCCTGCGCGACCGTGTCGCCGCCGCACGCTTTCCGCTGCCCCTGGCGGGGGCCGCACGCGCGCGTGCCAACCGCGACGAACTGCTCGCCCAGCTCGACGACTACCTGGTGCCGCGGCTGAGAGACCCCGAGGCGCCCCTGCTCGCCGTCGTCGGAGGGTCCACCGGAGCCGGGAAGTCCACCCTGGTGAACTCCCTCGTGGGCCGGCGGGTCAGCGAGGCGGGCGTGCTGCGGCCGACCACCCGGACGCCGGTACTCGTCTGCCATCCGGAGGACCACCACTGGTTCAGCGGCATGCGGGTGCTGCCCGACCTCACCCGCGTGTGGGTGCCACACCACCAGGACCCGCCGGACGACCTGCTCCTGCCGGGAGAGAACCCCGCGCGGGTGCTGCGCGTCGAGACCGCCGACACGCTGCCGCCCGGCCTCGCCCTCCTGGACGCGCCCGACATCGACTCCCTGGTGTCCGACAACCGGGTCCTCGCCGCCGAACTCATCAGCGCCGCCGACATCTGGGTCATGGTCACCACCGCCGCCCGCTACGCCGACGCCGTCCCCTGGCACATGCTGCGCACCGCGAAGGAGTACGACGTCACCCTGGTGACCGTCCTGGACCGCGTGCCGCACCAGGTCGTCTCCGAGGTGTCCCGGCAGTACGGCGCCCTGATGACCAAGGCCGGGCTCGGCCACGTACCGCGTTTCACCGTGCCCGAGCTGCCCGAGTCGGCGTGGGGCGGCGGACTGCTGCCCGCCACCGCCGTGGCGGCCCTGCGGACCTGGCTCGTCCACCAGACGCTGGACCCCGCCGCGCGGCAGCACGTGATGGCCCGGACCGCGTACGGCGTCCTCGACTCCCTCAAGGCGCGCATGCCCGAACTGGCGGGCGCCGCCGCCGCCCAGTACGCCGCCGCCCTGCGGCTCACCCACGCCGTGGACGGGGCGTACGACAGCGAGCACGCGCGCGTGCGGGGGCGGCTGCAGGCCGGAGCCGTGCTCGCCGGCGACGCGCTCAAGCGGTGGCGCGCCTTCCCCCTTGACTGCACCCCGGGCGAACTCCTCGACACCCTGGTGGAGAGCCTGTGCGCGCTGCTGCTGTGCGCCGTCGCCGCCGCCGACGAGCGCGTCGACGACGCCTGGCGGCGCGAACCCGCGGCGGACGCCCCCGAGCTCACTGTCCGCGACCCGGCCCCGGAGAGCGCCGAGCACCGCATCGGCCTGGCCGTACGGCGCTGGCGGCGCGAGCTCGAGGAGTACGCCGAGGACGAGGTGCGCGAGCTGGACCGCGGTGTCGCACCGGACCCCGAGCTGGTCGCCGCCCTGGTCGCCACGGTGCTCCTCGGCGGCCGGCGGGCCCGCACCGCCGGGGAGGGGCTCGCCGAGCGGATCGGCGCCCACGGGGCGCTGCGGCTCCGCGACCGGGGCGGACGGCTGCTCCTCGCGGTCGTGGACCGGGTCATGCACGCCGAGCGCGAGCGCCGGCTCGCCCCGCTCGACGCGCTGGAGGTGCACGCGGAGCCCCAGGCCGAACTGATCGCCGCGTTGTCCGTACTGCAGAAGGAGAGGTGACCGGTGACCGCCGTCACTGACCAGGACCACACCGAGCACCCCGATCACTCCGAGCACCCTGATCCCGCCGATCACCCCGCGCACTCGGATCACTCCGAGCGCCCTGAGCGCTCCAATCCCTCTGATCACTCAGAGCACTCTGATCACCACCAGGCGCGTCACGATCACTCCGAGCGGCCCGGGCGCGACGCCGTGCGTGCGGAGGCCATGAGCCCCTGGGACGACGGGCTGATCGCGCGGCGGGTGAACGGCGGCGGCGAGGAGGAGCAGCGCGCGGTGAGGGAGTCCCGGGCGTCCGGGCCGCAGACCGTGACCCCACTGGCGTACGACCCGCAGCTGGGGTCGCGTCTCGACGCGCTGCGCGAGCTGGTGGGGCTCTCCCGCGCCCGGCTCGACCACCGGACCCTCGCCCAGGCGGGCCGGGTCCTCGAGGAGTCCTCCGCGCGGCGCAGGCTCTCCGGGCAGCACACCGTCGTCGCCATCGCCGGCGCCACCGGCAGCGGCAAGTCACAGCTGTTCAACGCGCTGGCCGGAGTCCCCATTTCGGAGACCGGCGTACGGCGGCCGACCACCGCCGCGCCCATCGCGTGCAGCTGGAGCGACGGCGCGGCGGGCCTCATCGAACGCCTCGGCATCCCGCCCCGGCTCAGGCGGCGGCCCCTGCAGGCCACGACGGACGCCGACGAGCGGCTGCGCGGGCTGGTCCTGGTCGACCTGCCCGACCACGACTCGGCGGCCGTGCAGCACCGGGAGCAGGTGGACCGCGTGCTGGGGCTGGTCGACGCGGTCATCTGGGTCGTCGACCCGGAGAAGTACGCCGACGCCATGCTGCACGAGCGCTATCTGCGGCCCATGGCGGCCCACGCGGAGGTCATGTTCGTCGTCCTCAACCAGACCGACCGGCTGCCGGGGGAGGCCGCCGAGCAGGTCCTGGACGATCTGCGGCGGCTGCTCGACGAGGACGGGATCGTGCTGGGGGAGTACGGCGAGCCCGGCACGAGCGTGCTGGGCCTGTCCGCGCTGACCGGGGACGGGGTGGGGGAACTGCGGGAGGCGCTCGGCCGGTTCGTGGCCGAGCGCGGGGCCCCGGCCCGCCGGATCTCCGCGGACGTGGACATCACGGCGGCCCGGTTGTGGCCGGTGTACGCGGCACGCCGGCGCACCGGGCTGAGCGAGGAGGCGCGGGAGGAGTTCGCGGACCGGCTCGCGGACGCCGTGGGTGCCACGGCGGCGGGCGAGGCGGCCGAACGCGCCTGGCTGCGCAACGCCAACCGTGCCTGCGGCACGCCCTGGCTGCGGCTGTGGCGCTGGTGCCAGGAGCGGCGCGAGCCGTCCACCGGGCGGCTGGCGCTGCGGGGGCAGCCCGACGAGGAGGTGACGGCGCGGCAGCGGGTGGAGCAGGCGGTGCGCACGGTGGCGGACCGTGCCTCGGCCGGGCTTCCTGCGCCCTGGGCGCAGGCGGTGCGCGAGGCGGCCGCCCGCGGCTCCCAGGGGCTGCCGGAGGCGCTGGACGAGCTGGCCGTCCGGGCGGGACTGCCGCCGGGGAGGCCGCCGCGACCGGGGTGGTGGCCCGTGGCCGTGCTCGCCCAGGCGTCGATGACGATCCTTCAGTTCGTGGGCGGGCTGTGGCTGCTGGGCCAGATCGCCGGGGTCATGGCGCCGAACCTGGGGGTGCCGGTGCTGCTGATGGTGATCGGCATCGTGGGCGGGCCGCTCATCGAGTGGAGCTGCCGCATGGCGGCCCGGGGGCCGGCCCGCCGGTACGGGCTGGAGGCGGAGAGACGGTTGCGGGAGGCGGCCTCGGGGTGCGGCCGGGCCCGCGTACTGGACCCGGTGGCGGCGGAGTTGCTGCGGTACCGGGAGGTCAGGGAGCAGTACGGACGGGTCGCGGGAGTGCCGACGGGGACGGGGACGGGGACAGGCGTGGGGGTGGGGGTGGGGGCCGGGGGGAGGTAGCTCGGCGGTCCTGCGTGCGGGGTCGTGCGAGCGGGGTCGTGCGTGCGGGGTCCCGCGGTCGTGCGAGCGGGGTCGTGCGTGCGGGGTCCTGCGGTCGTGCATCCGGGTGGGCCCGCGGTCCTGCGTTCGGGTGGGCCCGGGGTCCTGCGTCGGGTCGTCCGGAGTGCCTCGTTCGGGTGGCGGGGATGTCCACAGGCTCGTGGTGGTCCACAGCGTCCAGCGGGCCCGGACCGGCGGAGGCAGTCTGGCTTCGAGGCGGTCGCGGAACGGTTCGCGGCCGCCGTGCCAGACGGCAGCCGTACGGGACGGGCCCGTACGCGTGTCCGCCCGGCGTCGGCGCGGGTGCCGACGGGTCCGGGCAGGGAGGGAAACGGGATGAACGAGACGATGGTGTGCGTGGTGGGAAACGTGGCGACGCGGCCGGTGTACCGGGAGACGGCGTCCGGCCCGGCGGCGAGGTTCCGGATGGCGGTCACCTCCCGGTACTGGGACCGGGAGAGGAACGCCTGGGCGGACGGGCACACCAACTTCTTCACGGTGTGGGCCAACCGCCAGCTCGCCACCAACGCGGCGGCGTCGCTGTCGGTGGGCGAACCGGTGATCGTCCAGGGCCGGCTGAAGGTGCGCACGGAGACGCGTGAGGGGCAGCAGGGCTGGATGTCGGCGGACATCGACGCGGTCGCGCTCGGCCACGACCTCGCCCGGGGCACGACCGCCTTCCGCCGCGCGCAGCGACCGGAACCGGCTTCGGTGACGGATCGTTCCGAGCCCAACTGGGAGAGCCCGCGGCCGGATTCGCCGGCCAAGGACGCCGACGCGGCACAACAGGCGCCGCAACCGGCCGCGGTGACGTGAAACAGGTGATCACCGCTCGGCGCGGACGCTGACCGAAGCGAGGCTTATCGACGGATGCGTGCCGAACCATCCCGGGTGGATTTGTCGATAAGCCCTGCCCGTGAACGCTTCTGCGATAACGATTCCGAGTCGGATCACCGCTCCGACGCGATCACCGGCAAGCGTGGTACGCCGCCTCCTTAGGATTCCGGGCATGGCTCCCGGGACTCTCGGGGCCGGTGATTCTGCTGGTGGGACCGTCCCCCCACGTCAACGGGTCCTGCTCGGAAGGGATTTCGGTGTTTGCTTCGTTCTCCGCGTGGTCCGCGCGCGGACGTGGGTCGGCCCGCATCACCGCGGGGACGCTGGTGTCCGGTCTCGTCACCACCGCCGTACTGGCCGGCGCCGGTACTGCGACCGCCGACGACGGTGACGCGACGGAACCGGGCCACAGCGGAGCCGCCGCGACCATAGCCGGGCTCAAGACCTACGGCGCGGCCGTGATCCACGGCGCCACCGGCGACCAGCAGGTGTCCGCGGGCCTGTTCGAGATGTCCGTCGAGGGCGGCGGCATGCTGCAGACGTACTGCGTCGACATCCACACGCCCACCCAGAAGGACGCCAAGTACCACGAGACCGCCTGGAGCGGGACCTCGCTGGGCGCCAACGACGACGCGGACAGGATCCACTGGATCCTGCGGAACTCCTACCCGCAGGTGAACGACCTGGCGGCGCTCGCGAAGAAGGCGGGCGTGCGCGGCCAGCTCACCGAGCAGGACGCGGCGGCGGGCACCCAGGTGGCCATCTGGCGCCACTCCGACGGTGTGGACGTGGACGCCGTCGACCCCCAGGCCGAGCAGCTCGCCGACTATCTGCACAAGAGTGCCCGCAACCAGCCGGAGCCGAAGGCCTCGCTGACCCTGGACCCGCCGGCGGTCTCCGGCCGTCCGGGCGAGCGGATCGGCCCGGTGACGGTGCGCACGGACGCGCGCGGCGCGACGATCCTGCCGCCCGCGGACGCCGCCACCAGCGGGGTGCGGATCGTGGACCGCGACGGCGAGCCCGTCACGACCGCGGCCGACGGCGGCCAGATCTTCTTCGAGGTCCCCGAGGACGCGGCCGCGGCCACCGCGGAGCTCACCGTGCAGGCCTCGACCACGGTGCCCGTGGGCCGTGCCTTCGTCTCCGACAGCCGCAGCCAGACGCAGATCCTGGCCGGCTCCAGCGAGTCCACCGTCTCGGCGACCGCGAGCGCCACCTGGGCGCTGCAAGGCGCGATACCCGCGCTGTCCGCCCGCGAGAACTGCGCCAAGGGCGGTGTGGACGTCACCGTCGCCAACCAGGACGACGAGCCGTTCACCTTCGAGCTGGCGGGTGCCGAGCACACCGTCGCGGGCGGCGCGTCCCGCACGGTGACGGTCGCGCTGAGCGAGGACCAGCCGTACGACTTCACGGTCAAGGGGCCGGGTGGCTTCGAGCAGCGGTTCACCGGCATGCTCGACTGCCTGACCCGGGCCGCCGAGATCGGCACCACCACCCACACCCTCACCGGGTCGAGCCCCGCTCCCGTCGACGGCACGCCCACCGACACCAACCTCGCGGAGACCGGCGCCGCCGCCGTCACCCCGTGGATCGCCGGCACCGCCATCGCCCTGGTCGTGCTCGGCGGGGCCGGCCTGGTCGTCACCCGCCGCAGGAGCTCAGCCTCCGGCGACTGACCGGTCATGGCCGCCCCTGCGGGAGCCGGTACGCCACCCTCCGCGCGCTCTTCGACAGCGGAGGGCCCGGGGACGGTGCGCTAGCGTCTGGCCCCATGAGAGCAACAGGGGTGGGATTACGGCCGGTTGCCGCCGTGGCCGTTTCGGCATCGGTGCTGGTGGGTCTGCCGGCGCTGTACTTCCTGACCGGATACGGCTGCGGCGCGGACGAGGACCGGCTGGCCGAGGTGATGGCCGCCGAGACGGTACTGGACGGCGCTCCGGAAGGGGCGCGCCGGGAGGACCGCTACCAGGAGTGCGATGACGACGACCGCTTCGTCGTCGTGGCGGCGCAGTACCGCTATGACGGTTCGTCGGGAGCGGCCCTGCGGCACTACGGGGAGGCGGCCCGTGCCGACGGCTGGCGGCCGCGGGACGGGGCCGGGAGCGGGACGGCCCCCAGTTGTTTCGCCAAGTCGCTGGGCGGCACCACCGCCTACCTTCACGTGGAGGGCCCGGAGCACGGCCTTCTCCATGTGTCGCTCGTCGCGGACGCCGCGAAGTCGCAGTGGTGCTGAACCGCCGTTCAGTCCCGCCAGCCGCGGAACGTCCCCGAGTCGTCCACCTCGTCGGCGAAGTCGGCGAAGTCCATGTTGGCAATGCTGAGGTTGGCTGAGATCTCGGGATACCACTGGGCCGGGACGCGGAACTGCCGCCCGGGCTCGTCATGGAGATCGACAGCCAGGAGCGGGACCGAAGGGTTGGTCATGGTGATCGCGTCGGCGAGGAACACGTAGCCGGGGTGATCGTCGTCCTCGGCGGCCGAGGCCTCGTCGATCAGCGTCTCGATGCTGATCCCGGCGAAGCGGGGATGGCTCACGTACGTGGCGTGCTGGTGTCCGTCCGCCGCGTCGATCGCCGTCCGCACGGCGAGCCAGGCCGCCTCGTCGTCGAAGTCGGTTCGCAGGACCATCGAGGTCAGGTCTTCCGGGACGGGCAGGGGCATGTCGGTCATCCTGTCATGTGCAGGTACGGCTGGAGTCCGGGCGGCCGAGCGGGCCGGGCGACGGATCACCCCGCCTTTCCCCGGCCGGCATCGGGCTCAGGCTTCCTCCTCCTCGACCAGGCCGCAGGCGAAGGGGAACGACTCCAGGAACTCGCGCCGTGCCGGGTCCGGTTCCGCTTCGGCCAGGTCGGCGAGCACCCGCAAGAAGCGGTCGCGCTGGTCCGGAGGCAGCCGCAGCAGTGTCCAGCCCACGCTCTCCATCATCTTCACGGCGGCGTCGGGATCGACTTCGTCGTCCTCGCAGCTGTCGAGGAACCAGACGACGTCGACGACCAGCCCGGCGAGGGCCGGCACCAGCGGATCCATGGCAGTCATGCCCGCAACCTAGCCGCCCCCGGTGACAACGGGTGTCCAGCTCGGCGCCCGTTGTGTGCTTGATCACAAGCACTGTTACTGGGCAGTTGATGTCCGCCATCGCCATGCGATGGACATAGCCGCGTCGATGGCTACGTTCTGATCCGAGTCCCGCTTCCCTCACATGTCGTATCCGCTTTCCATGATCTCCCCATACGCGTTCTCTGCTCGTCGGGCCCATGCCATACCTCCCTGCTCACGTGGTATCGGCTCGTCCCGTACGAAGGCTCCTGGCAAGACGCTCGAGAAGGCCGGGCATCCCGCCCGAGACCGGCTCGGAAGGACCTTTGCGCTGGGCAAAAGCAGGGGAGATCGGGGAAGGTGACGATGCAGGCACGAGCCGTCCCAGTGTTCATGAAGCGGAGACAACTCCATGATCACGGACGCTCGTCCCTGTACTGCCTCCTACCCTCGCCGGCCGACGGGCCGTCAACTATCGGACGCCGGCCGACTACGCCGAAGCCCTGGCGTGGACGCCGCTTCCTTTCGCCCGCCCGCGCCGTGGGTATTGATACGGTCGGGGATCCGTACGGAAAGAATTCAGGGGGACACCGGAAGTGACGGCAGAGGCAGCAGATGTGACGCCGGGGAACGGCGGCGTATCGCGCGCGGAGTGCCCCTTCTGCGCGATCCTGGAGGGGCGGGCACCGGCCAAGGTGGTCCGGAGCTGGCCCGATTCGCTGGCGATCGCGCCGCTGACCGCCGTAACCGCCGGCCACACCCTGGTCATACCCAGAATTCACGTGGCGGATGTGGGTGTCGATCCGGCGGTCTCTGCCGCCACTATGCGGCGCGCTGCCGAACTGGCGTCCGAAATTGGATCCTGCAACATCATCACGTCGCGCGGGGAGTTGGCGACACAGTCGGTCTTCCATCTCCATTTGCACGTTCTTCCCCGCCGCCCTCGGGACGGACTCGCTCTGCCTTGGTCGTCCGGCAGTGGTGAGTGGATGCTCCGAGAGAAGGTGGCAGGCGCATCTGATATCGCGATGCCCGCCGCGTTTCAGGTGCTTCCCATGGGATAAGACGGCAGTATCACCGCGGGGGTGCGGAGGTCCGAAGGGGCCTCGGTCGCGGAGGGGGGCGAGGGCGTGGGACACAGTGATTCCTTCGGTGTCGCGTTACGGAGAACCCGGGAGGCCGCGGGCCGGTCACTCGGAGACCTGGCCCGATCGGTCAATTATTCGAAATCGCATGTGAGTAAGGTCGAGCGGGGGCAGAAGAACCCCAGCCCGGATTTCGCGCGGGCCTGTGACCGAGCCCTGGACGCGGGGGGCGCGCTGAGTGCGATGGTCCCGGCAAGGGGGACTCCCGATCTTCCTGTCCCGGAGGCACCCACGGAATGGACCATGCCCTGGATGCTTCGTATGTCGCTCGACCACGGGAACGACTTCGTGGCGTACGAGGAGAAATCATGGGCCGACCCGTCGCTCAAGCCGGGCATCATGTCCTGGCCGCTGGTTTCCGCCCCCGTATTCGACGGTGAATCCCGGGAAGCGCTGTCTCACTTCTCCTCCCTGTTCGCCGAATGCCGAAATCTTGGTCAGTCGTTCGGGCCGGCGGTTGTCACGCAGATTCTCGTGACGTCTATGAACGCGATGCGCGGACTTGCCCGTTCGGCGACGCGGGACACCGACCGGCAGGCGGTCCTGCGGCTGGCCGCCCGTTTCGCCGAGTACACGGGCTGGATGAGCCAGGAGGCCGGTGACGACAGGGCGTCCCTCTGGTGGACCGACCGCGCGGTGGCCCTGGCGAACGCCGGCGGGGATCCGGAGTTCGCCGCGTACACCCAGGTCCGCAGGGCGGATGTCGCGCTGTACCGGATGGACGGACGGGCGACAGTGGACTACACGCGCGCCGCGGAGGAAGCGTCGCGCAGTACCCGGATCCGAGGCCTCGCCGCGCAGCGCAGGGCGCAGGGGCACGCTCTCTTGGGCGAGGACGCCGAGTGTTTCCTCGCCCTGGACCGGGCCACGGAGCTGCTGAGCCGCGCGGCCCGGGAGAGCGAGACGGACTCGTCCGGCGAGCCGGTCATCGGAAGCATGCATCTGGCCCAGCTGGCCGACTTCGTCGCGGGGTGGTGTCTGCATGACCTCGGCCGTACGGAAGAGGCGGTGGGGCGGCTCGCGGGCGGGCTGGACGCGATCCCCGTTCACGCCCGCCGGGCACGGGCGCGTTACGCGGCCCGGCTCGCCCTGGCCCTCGCCGAGGCCGGTGAGTTGCAGTCCGCCTGTTCGGTCGTCGAGGCGGTGACCTCCTCGGTGTCGGTGGTCGACTCTGCCACCATCCGCGCCGACCTCCAGCGGCTGGCGCGCAGGCTCCATCGCCGGCCGCGTGATCCGGATGCTCGGCTCGCCGCGGCCCGTATCGCCGCGGCGCTGAACACGGAAAGCCGCTGATTCGCCGCACCCCGGCGGTCGGGCGTCCCGGCCTGATTCTTCGATCCTTTGATTCCCGCATCCTGCCGGCAGGGCGCAGCTGCGCACGGCAACCACACAGGGAAACCCCCTGTGGCCAGTCACCGGATCCCGAAGGCGTGTTCCGTTTCCCTGAGGAATGGGCTCGGGAAACGCGTTGACCAGTTCTTCCCGTACTGAAAATCTTGCCAGTGGCGCACGATGAGCGAGGAGTCTCCCGATGGCCGGAATCTTCATCAACTACAGGACAGGCGACGGTGACAAGGCGGCAGAACTGGTCGACCGAGAACTCGTCGACGTGTTCGGGGAGGGCCGGGTTTTCCGTGACCGCCGGAGCATGCCGGAGGGGACGAATTTCCCCCCGGCGCTCCTCGCGGAACTGCTGGACTGCACTGTTCTCCTGGTCCTGATCGGACCGAACTGGCTCACGATCCGCGACGAGAAGACCATGGAGCGCCGGATCGACACGCCCGGTGACTACGTGCGTGTCGAGATCACGGCAGCGATCGAACACCACAAGATCATCATTCCGGTGCTCCTCGACACCCCGTTCCCCGAGGAGGAGGAGATTCCGAAGCCTATCGTCGGGATCCGTGACCGGCAGGCGGCGCACCTCCGCGCGGGATATTCCCATCACGACCTCCCCATTCTCGTGGAGCGGCTCAAGGAATTCGTCCCCGAGGTGAAGAAAAAGCGGGGCGAGGACACGGGACGCACCGAAATAAAGATTCGCAACAAGCGAGGTGCGACCTCGATCTATGGAGACGCCACCTACAACGAGGGGCGTTCCGGACAGATAAACGGGGATCTGTGATGAGCGAGCAGACACACGAGTCGGATGCCGTCGGCGCTGAGGACAACTCCGAGGCGTCGGGGAGCGCTTCCGGCGCCGACCACCCCACTCACCGGGAGAGCGGCGACTCCGCGGACTCCGGGTCCAACGAGGAGACCGGGACCGGCGGGAGCGACGCAGGGCAGGACGGAACGGCGCCCACCGGCGAACCCTCCCCGAAGGAGAAGAAGGACAAGGAGAAGGAGGCCGATCAGGCCGCCTCCTTCGAGGAGGAAATCGAGAGTCAGCAGCACAACCTCATCAAGACCCGCCGCGGAGCCGCCAGTGCCCATGGCTCTGCCACGTACATCGAGAACATGTACAGCGGTGGCGGTGGCTCGGCGAAGACTCCGGTCCAGGCGGTGTCCTTCACCGCGGACATCGTCGGGGCGCTCCACCTGCCGGTCCCGCAACAGGCCGAGATGGTGCGCATGCTTCGGCAGCGTCATGTGGTGGTCCTGAGCGGTGAGGAGGGCACCGGCCGCCGGGCCACGGCCCTGGCTCTGCTGACGGAGGTCAGCCGGCCCCGTTACGCCGTGAGCGCCCTTTACCGCGACGACGCCGATGTCGTCCGAGGCGTCTGTGCACGTGCCGAGGTGCTGAAGGAGGACCACGGCTATCTGATCGAGTCGGTGACGCACCCGGTCACCGAGCAGACGCTGGACCGGCTGACCCAGCTCGCGGCCCGGTCCGGGGCCTACCTGGTCATCACCGGCGTGCCGTCGGTCTTTCCCGCGCCGGACGGCGCCCAAGTCTTCGCACACCAGGGCCCCGATGCCCGGGCAGTCTTCGAAGCTCATCTGAAGACGCTGATCGCCAGGCATCCGCTGCCGTGTGAACAGAAGGGCGACACGGCTCCGTGCCGCGGGGTCGACGCCTCCCGGTTCCTCGACCGGGTCTCCCGCGAGGAGCAGGTGTGGGAGAAGCTGAGCCGCGCCCGCTCGATCACCGAGGTCTGCCAGTTCGCCCGCTTCCTCGCCGAGAACCTTCACGCGGCGGAGGCCGACCTCGGTGAGGTGGTCGGCCGGTGGGACGACCGGCTGCGACACCTGGCACGGGAGATGCTCGGGCTGAATCCCACCGTCGGCCCGGACCAGGGGCCGGCTCCGTACCACCAGGTGTTCCGCTTCTCGTACGCGCTCTTCCACGAGCACCCGGTGTCCGACGTGGTCGAGGCGGCCGACCGGCTCGGCAGGATCATGCTGCCGCACTTCGGCATCACCCGGGACGAACTGACGCATCACACGGCCGAGCACAACATCGACAGGCTCGTGCCGAAAGAAATGCGTGCGCCCGAGACGACGGGATCCGGCAGCTCGCAGCGGCGGGCGCTCCTTGCCCATCCCGACCTGCTCGACCACGTGCTGGAGGGCGTGTGGACCACCTACGGCAGGCTGCAGAGGCCGCTGCTCGGCTGGTTCGACGATCTCGTCAGCGATCCGGGTGGGGAGAGGATCAGGTTCCGGGTCGCCCAGCTCGTCGGGCTGCTCATGCGGCACGATTTCGATTTCGTCTACCGAAACCGTGTCAAGCCGTGGGCCGAGGGCTCCGCCGCGCGCCACAGATGTGCCGCCCTGGCGATGGAGATGGCCGCGGCCGACGCCGAAGCCCACGGCGGATCGGCGGAGCGTGTGCTCGCCCAGGTGCAGTCATGGGCGGGCAGCCCCCGCACCGAATTGCAGGACAGCGCGGCCCGCGCCTACGGAACCACTCTCGGCCTGCGTGATGTGCCCGCCACCCTTGCGGAGCTGGGACGGCTGGGAAGGAAGCGCGATCTGGCGCGCTACAACTCCGTACCCCACGCCATGGCCCGGGTGTTCCTGGCCGGCCATGAGCAGGAGGTGACCATGGAGCTCATCCAATGGGTGCAGGCCCGGGACGAGTTCCTCCCCCGGCAGGCTGTCCGCGCCATGCTCGCCCTCGGCCGGAGCGTGGTCAGCGCCGACCGGCCGGACCGCCCCGCGCTTGCGGAGCTCGCGCTGGACGACGGCAAGAAGGCAGAGCTTCTTGTCGCCTTCCTGAACCGAGCGCTGATCACCAGGGAGACCTCCACCCGGGCCTGGGACCTCCTGGGCCGCTGGCTGCTCGCGGCAGACGCTGAGGACCACCAGGACCTCTCCGATCTGTACGAGCGACTGGCCCCGCGGATCTTCACCGGGCCGCTGAGGAGCCGAGGACGGTTCCAGCTGCAGTGCCTCTGGCTGCCCAGCCATCCGCACTCCGTGACCTTGCGCCGCGTGCTGGGCGCACTCACGAGCGGCCCCCACACGACCAACGAAGGGATACGTCGATGACCACCAGCCGCAGTGGACTGCTCGGGAGGTGGCGCGCCTGGCGCGACGCCCGTCGCGCCCGCCGCGACACGCGTCCGGCGGTAGCTCAGGAGCCGAAGCCGGACTGGCAGTCGCCCGTCTCGGTGGTGGAGCCCGTGCGCCCGGAATGGTCGGTCGCGCTGGCCTCGGACGACGAGCCGCTCCTGCTGGAGGCGAAGGGGGGTGTTTTCCAGTTCGAGGTGTTCGCACACTTCAGCTTCCGGAGCAACGAGATCTCCGTCGAACATCTGCGGGAGCGAGCCGACGCTTCCCTGAGGGAGGCGCGGGCCGACCTCCTCAGGATGGCCTGGCCGCTGGCCCGCACATGTGAGGCCGGTGACCCGGTCGCCGCCGAGGACCTGATCAACTCGCACGTCGCTCAGGGCTGGTGCTACGAGCAGGACGGCGCCCGCATCAGGTGCCGGCCCACTGTGCGGGTCCGCATCGACCCGGCTCTGCGCGACCGGATGCGGCCTTCCCAGCTGGACAAACAGGGGATGAAGGAGGAGCTGGAGCTGGGACTTCTGAAGGCCGCGCACGCGAGAGAGCTGACCGAGACATGGCTCGATGTTTTCGCGCGGCTCGAAGGTGTGGAGGAGGGCGCGGACGAACTCACCGCCGTGCAGCGCCAGTTCCTCGTGCCGTTCGCGGCCACCCTCGCGGACCGCGAGTTCGCGGGCATGGCCCAGGCGGTCCGGGCCGCCAGGCGCAAGGGCACGGACGACCTCGCGAACGTGCTCAAGAAGGCTTCCGAGGGTCACGAGAAGATCGGGATGTTCGAGTTCGCGAACGCCTACGACAAGGCTCTGAATGCCTTCTCCCAGCAGATGGGACTCACCCCGTTCTCCTGGATCGAGGACGGTCCGCACAGCATGGAGGGGGCGGAATGACCACCTCACCGGTGAGGAGACTCGCCACCGCGCTGCTCCTCCCCACTCTCATGGCCGGATTGCTCAGCGGCTGCGGAATCGCCGACTCCCTCGACAAGGCCAAGTGCGACTGGATGACCGAGCGGGCGGACGGGACATCGCCCGGCCCGGCCGGGCACACCCTGATCCTCGTCGATGCCTCGGCCTCCGTGCGGGGGACCACACAGCGGTCCGCAGGGGTGGACCACAGCGATGTCGTCGGCGAGAAGGCCGCCGACTGGCTCAAGGACGCGGGCACCGTGTCGGTTGCCGCCTTCGGAGGCGACGCGCGCGACCTCCGGTGGAGTGCCCGGAACTGGAGCGCGACGCCCCTCGCGGACGACGAGGGAGGCCAGGAACGTCAGCGGAAGAGCGTGCCCGAATGCGTGGGGCGGGCGGTGGCCGACGCGCAGAAGACGGTGCCCGCCCGCGGGGGGAGCGACATCCTGGGGGCCATGCGCGAGGCGAGCGCCGCGCTCGGCTCCGCCGAGGGCCCCCGAAGGCTGATCGTTCTCACCGACGGGCTGTCCACGACCGGGTGCGCGGATCTCACCCAGGCGCGCTTCGCGGACAAGGCCGAGCGGGACGCGATCATCGATGTGTGTCTCGACACGCGGGAGATGGCGCCCGACACGCTGGCCTCCGTACAGACAGTCCTGGTGGGGCTGGGACGGACAGCCCGGGATGAACCCCAGGCGATGCCCGCGCACACGGAGTGGCTCGGCGAGCTGTGGAAGGGCATCTGCGCGGCAGCCCACCCGCAGCCGGACCGGGACGACTGTGTCCTGAACGACGTCACGCCGACGGACTCGCGCGGGACGGAGGCCTCCCTTGAGCGCCCCTCCGAACCGAAGGTGGATTTCCCGCAACGCGTGTACAGGATGGCGGGATTACGGGCGCTCTTCGATCCCGGATCCGCCGAGTTGCGACCGGCGGCGATCGCGCAGCTCACGAAGATCGCCGTCGAGCTGCGCGCCGAGAAGGGGGCTCGCTTCCTGGTCTACGGCTACGTCGACCCGCGCGGCGGCTCCGCCAACAACCGCAGCCTGTCACAGGCCCGCGCCGACGCGGTGCGGGACGAACTCACCGGGCTCGGGGTGCGCGACGTCACCGCCCTCGGCAAGGGCGTGGCCGTGGGCTGCCCGGGAGCCCGGGGAGAGCTGACCACGAAACAGAAACTGCAGTGCGACCGCCGGGTCGACATTCGGGTCGTCCGGTGAAGGGGGACGTCGGATGAGTACCGAGAACGGGCGGGTGCGCCTCCCTGCCGTGTTGAAGGCCCCGGTGCCCTGCCCGGGAGTGAACGGCACGGGGGAGCCCCCGGCGGAGCCGCCGGCCCGGAGGGTCGACCGTACGGACAGCCGCGAGCGAGCCGTTCTGATGCGGGCCTTGAGCGATGCCAACTCCCTGCTTGCGAGGGGGCAACGGGAACTGGGCGCCGCGTGCGCGGCCGTCGTCAAGTCCGCCCACGACGTGGACCGGGGCATCGGCGCGCTCGTCCGCTTCCAACGCATCGGGGGCGCCCTGCCTGCCCCCGGCACCAGTGACGCCCCCTCTCACCGCACCCCGCTCGTGAACGCCGTACCACCACACCGACCGCGACCCGCGCGGCTGTGGAAGTGGCTCGTCTGGCCCATGTCCCTCCTCGCGGCCTTCTTCGACTCGGTGTTCGTGGCCTCCACGATTCACGAGGTGCTGGGACTGAGCGAGGACGAACAGGTGCAGTACTGGCTGGCGTATCTGCCGGGCGTCGGCATCACGGTGTGCCTGCTGGCCGTCGGATCGTTCCTGGCGGAGCGGCTCGCCGCCGAGGCCGTCCCCGGCAGGCGACGCCGGCTGGTAGAGCCCTGGGCGTGCGTCATCGGTCTCCTCCTGCTCGTCATGGCGTGTGGTGCGGTGCGGATCCTGATAGCGGCGGAGAGCGACGCGTACCTGGTGGTGTACGCGCCGGTGATCCTCGTACTGCTGCTCCTGCTCGGCATCGCGGCCATCGTCACGAAGGTCCGGTCGTATGACCCCGCAGGGGTCGCAGAGGCCGAGGAACGGAGGGCTTCCCGGAAGGCGGTGGAAGGCGGACGCAAGCACGCGAAGGCTGTAGGGAGAGGACTCGCCGAGCGGATGAAGGCGGCCGACGACCTCTCCGACCGGACACGGAAGGCGCTCACCGCCCATGTGACGGAGTGGTTCGCCCTCAAGACCGCCTTCGACTCGATGGAACAGGCGGCACGCAGGCACGTGGAGGACGCCGCGACCGGTCTCGTGGAAGAGCGCGCGCGCACGGGCCTGGCCGGTGCGTTCGACTTTCCGCTGGCAACGACGGACTGGCCGGAGGAGCCAGGGCTCCGGGAGGCACGGGGGCAGTACCCGGAGCGTCGGCGGGAAGGTCCCGGGATCGAGTGGGACCTGCTGGCAGAGGCGGAACACGTGCTCGACCTGTACCACCCGGACGGCTTCGCCGATCGCCTCCGCCGCGTACTGGGTGAGCTGGACCGGCAGTGGAGCGCACACGGTCCCGCCGAGGAGGCCGTCATCGCCGAGGTGGAGGCGCCCGGGGCGGAAGGGGAGAAGGGCGGAGAGAAGGAGAGGACCGGATGACCACCGCACCGCCGGACGAGATGAGGGTGCGGCATCTGGAGATACTCCAGTCCACCATCAACCGGCTCGGCATGAATTCCTTCCTGGTCAAGGGCTGGGCCATGACCATCAGCGGGGGACTGATCACAGTCGCGACGGGAGGCGCCGGATGGAGCGTGGCGTTGATCGCCCTGTTGATGACTACGGGGTTCTGGCTCCTGGACAGCTTCTATCTGGAACAGGAACGGCTCTTCCGCTCTCTCTACGACCGCTCTCTCTCCGGCCCTTCGCGGATTCCGGTCTTCAGCATGGATGTGGGGCGCTACGCCCAGTCCGTTCCCTGGCGGACGGTGGCCCTCTCCCGGACGATGACCCTGTTCTACGGAACCTTCGCCCTTGTCGAGGTGGCGGTCGCCGTGGCGCTGCTGGCCGGGGGCTGAGGCTGGGGGAGCGGTACGTACGCGGTCCTGGGCGGTCTGCCCGGGACCGCTCGGCTCCGGGCCCCAGCCGAGGTCGCCGACGCCCCGCTGCCCGAGGTCGACGTACTGGGCGTCGATGAGACCCGCCGGGGCGAGCCGCGCTGGGAACAGGACCCTGACACCGGCAGATGGGTGCGGACACGCGACCGGTGGCACACCGGCTTCGTCGACGCCCTCGGCACCGGCGGGCTGCTCGGCCAGGTCGAGGGCCGCAGCGTCGCCGATGTCCTGGCTTGGCTCGCCACCACACCGCTGACCTGGCGAAAAAGCATCCGGCACATCGCCATCGACATGTCTGCCACCTACCGCGCGGCGGTCCGCACCGGCCTGCCGCACGCGCGTCGTGGTCGACCACTTCCACGTCGTCCACCTCGCCAACAAGAGGCTGTCCATGGTTGCGTCCCCGGCTCCGACCCCCATCACGTGCCGGCCGCGGGCGGTCGCACTCGCGGCTGTGTGACCGTCGCGTTCGTCCAAGGCCGGGCCGTCCCTGGGCCGTGCGAGGGTGCCCGAGGCCGACCGGTGGCGACCGGTGGCGACCGGCAGTCACAGGCGAGGCTCCGGCGGCACCCGGGAAAGGCCAGGTCAGGGCCACTGGACGGAACGGGTTTCCCCCCAGGGGTGGCGGTCGGGCAAGATGGGGTGTATCTGCCCACTGCCAGATTTCAAGCTGCCGGACGGTTTCTCTTGGCTGAGTACATCTACACCATGCGCAAGGCGCGCAAAGCGCACGGCGACAAGGTGATCCTCGACGACGTCACCCTGAGCTTCCTGCCCGGGGCGAAGATCGGTGTCGTCGGTCCGAACGGCGCTGGTAAGTCGACGGTCCTGAAGATCATGGCGGGCTTGGAACAGCCGTCGAACGGTGACGCCTTCCTCACCCCCGGTTACACCGTGGGCATCCTGCTCCAGGAGCCCCCACTGAACGAGGACAAGACCGTCCTGGAGAACGTCCAGGAGGGTGTGGCCGAGGTCAAGGGCAAGCTCGACCGGTTCAACGAGATCGCCGAGCAGATGGCGACCGAGTACACCGACGAGCTCATGGACGAGATGGGCAAGCTGCAGGAGCAGCTCGACCACGCCAACGCCTGGGACCTCGACGCCCAGCTCGAGCAGGCCATGGACGCCCTGGGCTGCCCGCCCGGCGACTGGCCGGTCGCCAACCTCTCCGGTGGCGAGAAGCGCCGCGTGGCGCTGTGCAAGCTGCTCCTCGAGGCGCCCGACCTGCTGCTCCTCGACGAGCCCACCAACCACCTCGACGCCGAGTCGGTGAACTGGCTGGAGCAGCACCTCGCCAAGTACGAGGGCACCGTCGTGGCCGTCACCCACGACCGGTACTTCCTGGACAACGTCGCCGGGTGGATCTGCGAGGTCGACCGCGGCCGACTGCACGGCTACGAGGGCAACTACTCCAAGTACCTGGAGACCAAGGCCACCCGCCTCAAGGTCGAGGGCCAGAAGGACGCCAAGCGGCAGAAGCGGCTCAAGGAAGAGCTGGAGTGGGTGCGCTCCAACGCCAAGGGGCGGCAGGCCAAGTCCAAGGCCCGTCTGGCCCGGTACGAGGAGATGGCCGCCGAGGCCGACAAGATGCGGAAGCTGGACTTCGAGGAGATCCAGATCCCGCCGGGCCCGCGCCTGGGCAACGTGGTCGTCGAGGTCAACAACCTCACCAAGGGCTTCGGCGAGAAGCTCCTCATCGACGACCTGTCGTTCACGCTGCCGCGCAACGGCATCGTCGGCATCATCGGACCGAACGGCGCGGGCAAGACCACGCTGTTCAAGATGATCCAGGGCATCGAGGAGCCGGACTCCGGTTCCATCAAGGTCGGCGACACCGTCAAGATCTCCTACGTCGACCAGAGCCGCGAGAACATCGACCCGAAGAAGACGCTGTGGGCCGTCGTCTCCGACGAGCTCGACTACATCAACGTCGGACAGGTCGAGATGCCGTCGCGGGCGTACGTCTCCGCGTTCGGGTTCAAGGGCCCGGACCAGCAGAAGCCCGCGGGCGTGCTCTCCGGCGGTGAGCGCAACCGGCTGAACCTCGCGCTCACCCTCAAGCAGGGCGGCAACCTGCTGCTCCTCGACGAGCCCACCAACGACCTCGACGTCGAGACCCTCAGCAGCCTGGAGAACGCCCTCCTGGAGTTCCCCGGGTGTGCCGTGGTCGTCTCCCACGACCGGTGGTTCCTGGACCGGGTCGCCACGCACATCCTCGCCTACGAGGGCGAGTCCAAGTGGTTCTGGTTCGAGGGCAACTTCGATTCGTACGAGAAGAACAAGGTCGAGCGGCTCGGCCCGGACGCGGCGCGTCCGCACCGTGCCACCTACAAGAAGCTGACCCGGGGCTGATCTCTTGCGGCACATCTACCGCTGCCCGCTGCGCTGGGCGGACATGGACGCGTACGGCCACGTCAACAACGTGGTGTTCCTCCGCTACCTGGAGGAAGCCCGTATCGACTTCCTGTTCCGCCCGGAGAAGGACTTCAAGCAGGGGTCCGTGGTGGCGCGCCACGAGATCGACTACAAGCGGCAGCTCGTCCACCGGCACACGCCCGTGGACATCGAGCTGTGGATCACGGAGATAAGGGCGGCGTCCTTCACCATCACCTACGAGGTGAAGGACGGCGACCAGATCTACGTCCGCGCCTCGACGGTCATCGTGCCGTTCGACTTCGAGAGGCAGCGCCCGCGCCGGATCACCGACGAGGAGCGCGAGTTCCTGGAGGAGTACATGGACACCGCCGAGGAGGAGGCCGTCGCCGCATGACGGTGCTCCACCTCGCCGACGAGGGGGAGGCCGCGGACCTCGCGGCCTTCCTCTCCCGGCTGCTGCACTACGACCGTTCGGCCGCGGTGCGGCTGCAGGCGGCCGGCACGGCGCTCGCCGTGTTCGGCCGGCCGCCGTCCTTCGAGGTGCTGGCGGTCCGCGCCGTGCGCCTCGCCAAGCCCTACGAGCACGGGCTCGACGTCACGCTGGACGTGACCGTGTCCGCCGGTGAGCTGCTGGAGTCGGTGGACGAGACCGCCGCCACGGCCGCCGTGCCGGGCGCGGTGACCGGGCCGCCGTGGGCCGGTGTGCTGCCGCCGCGCGGCGGCTGGCGGGCCGAACCGGGGCTGCCGGGGCCCGCGGACCTGCGGGCGCTCGTCACCGCGTCGGTCGCGGAATTCCGTTCCCGTACGGGCGAGTTGGCGCCCGATCGGCGTACCCGGGCCGAACTCGACCGGATCGGGCGGGAGATCTGGTCCCGCACGGTCGCGGAGACCGGGCTTCCGGTGCGTGCGGTGCATGCCGCGCAGTCGCTCGGCTTCCTGCGGGGGGAGGAGCAGGCGCTGTTCTCCTCGGGTTCCTGGCTCCGGCTCCGTACGCCCTTCGGGTCCGTCGCCGTGCGCCGGGCGGGGCTCGGGGCGCTGGGGCTCAGCGTGCGCTGAGACCGGCCCCCTTCCTGCGGCGCGCCGTCGTCGGGGCGGACGGCGACGCGGTCGGGTTCCGGTTCCAGCGCCACCCGGTCGCGCATGCCCGGGGCCTGCGGGTACTCGGCGGGCAGCAGGAGGCGGGCGGACGCGTCAGTCCGGGGTGTTGATCATCGAGGCCGCCGCGTACGTCAGGTACTTCCACAGCGTCTGCTCGTGCTCCTCGGACAGGCCGAGCTCGTCGACCGCGTCCCGCATGTGCTTCAGCCACGCGTCGTGCGCCGCCCGGTCCACCGTGAACGGGACGTGCCGCATCCGCAGCCGGGGATGGCCGCGGTTGTCGCTGTACGTGGTCGGGCCGCCCCAGTACTGCATGAGGAACAGCGCGAGCCGCTCCTCGGCCGGGCCCAGGTCCTCTTCCGGATACATGGGCCGCAGCAGCGGGTCCCCGGCCACTCCCTCGTAGAAACGGTGGACGAGCCGACGGAAGGTCTCCTCCCCGCCGACCTGCTCGTAGAAGGTCTGCTCCTGCAGCGTGCCGCGCCGAATCTCTGTCACGCCGTCCATGGTCTCAGACGGCACGGCATAGGACTCCAGGCCTAGGACCGTCCTACTGTGGAGTCATGGACGGGCCGGACCCCGGTGACGGTGGCGGCCTCGCCGTCCCGGCGCGGGCCGCGCTGGTGCGCGAGATCGCCGCGAGCGGGGCGTTCGACGCCGACCCGGTGTGGCGGGAGGCGTTCGCCGCCGTGCCCCGCCACCTGTTCGTGCCGTCCTACTGGGTGGGCGTCGTCGGCGGCTACGCGCACCGGTGGGCCGAGGACCCCGACCCCGCAGGGCGCGAGCGATGGCTGCGCGGCGCCTACCAGGACGCCCCGCTCGCGATCCGGCTCCACGACGACGAGCTGCTCTCCTCCAGCAGCCAGCCCTCCCTGATGGCGCTGATGCTGGCCGGCCTGGACGTCCGGGACGGGCAGCGGGTCCTGGAGATCGGCACCGGCAGCGGCTACAACGCCGCCCTGCTCGCCCACCGGCTCGGCGACGACGACCTGGTCACCACCGTCGACCTCGACCCGGAGCTCACCGGGCCGGCCCGCCGGCACCTCGACGCCGCCGGGTACCACCCGGCCGTCGTCACCGGCGACGGCGCGCGCGGGGTGCCCGCACGCGCCCCCTTCGACCGGATCATCGCGACCTGCGCCCTGCCGTCCGTCCCGCGCGCCTGGCTCGCCCAGTGCCGCCCGGGGGCGCGCGTCGTCGCCCCCTTCGCCACCGGTGTGGTCGCCCTCACGGTGCGCGACGCCGGTCACGCCGAGGGGCGCTTCCTGCACACGCCCGCCTACTTCGTGCCGCTGCGCGGCACGGGCCGGCCGCGGCACGAGCGGCCCGATCCGGACGGGCTGCCGCCCACGGCCCGGGGCAGCGACCTGTTCCGCTTCCTGCTGGCGCTGACCGTCGGCGCCCTCGCCCCGCGGGAGGCGTACGACCTGTGGGAGCGCGAGGGCAGGCCGCGGCGCGAACGCTACGGCCTGACCGCCGACGTCGAGGGCGACCGGACCTGGCTGGACGACCCCCGGGGGCCGTACGTCTGGCCGGTGCCCTCCTGACGTCGTCCCGCAGGTCGGTCCGTCTCAGCCCCGGCGGATGGTGATCGTCGTCCAGGCGCCCACGTGGACCCGGTCACCGTCCTGGAGCGGGATCGGGACGAACGGCTGGATCGGCTCGTCCGAGCCGTTGACCGTCGTGCCGTTCGTCGAGTTCTGGTCGACGACCGCCCAGGTGCTGTCCGGCTGCTGGACCAGCACCGCGTGCTGGTGCGAGACGCCCGGGTCCTCCGGCGGTGTCGACAGATCGATGTCGGGGGTGTCGCCGGTGGAGTGGCGGCGGCGGCCGATGGTGATCTGGTTGCCGGTGAGCGTGCGCTGCTGCTCGGGCGAGTACGCGGGCAGGTTCAGGCCCGCGGCCTCGGGGCCGGAGCGCTGCATCATCGCCATGAAGTAGTCGCGGTCCGGACCGATGGTCGCGGTCCAGGTCGCCGGGCCCTGCGGTGGACGGGGCTGCTGCGGGAAGCCACCGGGGGCGCCGGGCGCCGGGGGCGCCTGGGTGCCGCCGGGCTGCGGGTAGCCGTAACCGCCGTGCTGGCCGGGACCGGGGCCGGGGCCGTTCGGGCCGCCGGGGGCACCGTGCCCACCGGGGCCGCCGTGCCCACCGGGGCCGCCGGGTCCGCCGGTCGGCGGGGAGATCACCCAGTCGTCGTCACCGCCGCCGAAGGCCGGGCCGCCCGGCTGCGGGCGACCGGTCTCCTGCGGGTATCCGGGCGGGGCGGGCGGTCCGGACTGGAACGCCTGGGGGGCACCGGGGTGATGCGGACCACCGGGACCCCCAGGGCCGCCGGGACGCCCGGGTCCGCCGGGTCCGCCGGGACCACCGGGACCGCCGTGTCCACCAGGCCCGTTGGGGCCACCGTGTCCACCAGGCCCGTTGGGGCCGCCGTGGCCTCCGGGACCGCCCGGGCCGCCGTGGCCGCCCGGGCCGGGCGGCGGGGGGACCGGGCGGGAGGGGTCCCCGCCGAAGCCGGGCGGGCCCGGCGGAATCGGTTCGGCGGGCCGGTTCATCTGCGAGGGGCGCGAGCCCTGGTAGTCGTAGGAGTCACCGCCGCCGTACGACGGGCCGGGCGGCTGCTGGTACGGCCCGCCGGGGCCGGGGCCCGGACCGGGGGCGGGCGGACGCGGGGCCGCCGGGGTGTACGAGGTCGCCGTGTTCGTCAGGAAGTTCCACCGGCACTCCTCGCAGAACGGCGCACCGCCCTCACGCGGCGTACGGCACTGCGGGCACAGCTCCGGCGGGCCGCCGTGGCCGCCGTGGCCGCCGGGGCCACCGAAGCCGCCGGGGCCCTGCGGACCGCCGGCGGGACCGCCGGGCGGAGGCGGGAAACCGTAGCCGCCGCCGGGCGGGGGCGGTGGGGGAGGAGGTGGGGGCACGGCACCCGCCATGCGGTGACCGCACACCTCGCACCAGTCGTCGGAACCCGACTGGTGTCCGTTCGGGCAGGTCGGCATGTCGGCGCTTCCCCCTCTCCTGGTCCGGCCGCTTCCGGCCGGAGTTCTCCGGCCCCGAAGGGCCGGGCTCGTTCATTTCCGGGTCACTTCTTCACACGAACGGTCTTGGTGGACCGGGTCTCGAGCGTCATCTCGTCGGCCTCCTCCACCTTCGCCTTCAGTCGCACAGTACCCGCCGCGGCATCGACCACGTCCACCACCTTCGCAAGCAGTTTCGCAGTATCCGCGTTGCCGGACGCGCTCGCGAGCTGAACGGCGCGGCCCAGTTTGGCCGTTGCTCCGTCGGTATCGCCTTCTTTACGCAGATCGAGACCCTGTTGGATGACTTGGGCCAGTTCCGCTTGCCCCGTGTAGTGGGCGACTTGGGGGTTGATCGACGTCGAGGCGGCCATGTCGTCCGTCCACACGGCCCGGACCAGACCCTGCGCGCCGAGGTTCCGCGCACTGCCCCCGGGCTGCGGGATGACCAGCGACAGCCGGGCCGCCAGCATCTCCCGGCCGATGCCGGCGGGCGGAACCTCCACGCAGACGTGGTAGTCACGGGACTCGTCCCCCCAGGAACCCAGGGGATAGTCGCCCGCGCGCGGGCCCGCCTCGACGCGGCGGCCGGTCAGCTCCTCGACGGTCGGCGCGACCTGCTTGACGAACCTCACCGTCGTACCGACCGGGGTCCACAGCCGCAGCGAGACGTCCGCGACCTCCTTGCCCATCGCCGTCTCCATCATCCGCGTGAAGTCGTCGGCGAGGCCCGCCGGGTCGGCGACGATGTCGGCGGAGCCGAGGAGGGCGGAGGCGACGGCTGTGACTTCTTTCACGTCCCAGTCGGTGCCCACCCCGCGGGCGTCGCAGGTGAAACGCCCGGCGCAGGCGTCCAGGGCCGCCTTCAGGTCCTCCGGCGACTCGTGCTCGTTGCGGCCGTCGGTGAGCAGGATGCCGTGCCGGATCGCCACGTCCGCCGACGCCAGCAGCCGGTCGGCCAGCCGCAGCCAGGTGCCGATCGCGGTGCCCCCGCCCGCGCTCAGCCCGCGCAACGCCTGCCGGGCCCGTTCGCGGGTGTCCGCGTCGGCGACCGCGAGGGCGCCGCCACCCGGGTACACCTCCCTGGCCAGGTGCGTGCCGCCGACCACCGCGAAGTGCACGCCGTCGCGCAGCGCGTCGATGGCGGCGGCCGTCGCGTCGCGGGCGTTGCGCATCTTGGCCGGCGGGTAGTCCATCGAGCCCGAGCAGTCGACCATGAGGACCACGGCCGCCGACGGCCCCTCACCGGGCGAGTAGAGGTAGGGTGCGGTCACCGTGCTGCCGATGGTGCCGCCGCCGGTCGCCGTCACCGTGACGATGGCGTTGACCTCGCGGCCGCCCTCCGGCAGGAACTCGTTCTGGTAGACGTCCACCGAGAACTGCGGCACGTTCGATTTCGAGAAATTGGCCATGCCTGTGTCGATCCCCCTTGGAGCCCCGACGGCGCGGGGCGACGACGGATGACGGACCGGTCCCCTCCGGTCCGTTGAGGCTTCCCCCGGAGGGGCGTCCCGTACGCGGCCTCAGGCCGATCCTGCCCCCTGCGGGACGGCCGGGAACGGCACGAGGGCCACTGTTACGTTGTCGTGGCCCCCGCCGTCGAGGGCGTGACCGACCAGGACCCGGGCGGCGTGCAGCGGGCGCGCGGCGGCGTCGACGGGCACGGCCTCGGCCATCTCGTCGGCCGATTCCGCGTAGTTCCACAGGCCGTCCGTGCAGACCACGACCACTCCGGGCCGGTCCGGCTTGAAGGCCGCGGTGTGCGGTTCCAGGTCGTAGGCGTCGGCGCCGAGCCAGCCGGTGATGGCGTGGGCGCGCTGGTCGGCGTACGCCTCGGCCTCGCCCATCAGGCCCGCGGCGACCATCTGCGCGGCCCAGGAGTCGTCCTCGGTGAGCCGGGCCGCCGGGGCGGAGCGGTCGACCGGGATCCAGTAGGCGCGGCTGTCGCCGACCCAGCCGACGATCAGCAGGCCCGCCGTCACCACCGCGCCGACGATCGTGCACGCCGGGGCGTTCTGGTGCGGGGCGTGCTCGCGGGCCGCGGCGGGCTCGTCGGCCAGCGCGTTGACCGCTTCGGCGGCGGCGATGATCGCGTCGTGCATCGCCTGCTGCGGGTGGGTGCCGTGCGGCAGCGCGGCGAGCAGCGACTCGCTCGCCGCGCGGGAGGCGGCCAGGGACGCCTCGTCGGGGCGGGTCGCGGAGGAGACGCCGTCGCACACGATCGCCACGGAGGCGGGGGAGCCGTCGGGCAGCGCCGTGGTGGTGACGGTGAAGGCGTCCTCGTTGCGGTGGTGGCGCAGACCGCGGTCGCTGACCGCGGCCACGGGGCCGCATTCCTGTTCCATGTGGTCCCGTTCGCGCGGCTGGGCGTGGCCGCAGTTCTCGCAGTAGCCGTCGTCGTCCACCCGGCCCGCGCGGCAGGCCACGCACACCGCCGTGCCGCCGGCGGCCCGCGCGGGCTCGGCGGCCACGCGCGGGTCCGGCGCCTGGAGCGGGTACTCGTCGGGCTGCGCGGGCTGGTGGACACCGCCGGGCCGCTGGGCGGGGGAGGAGGGGGCGGGTTCCTCCGCGGGCGCGCCCGGCTGCGCCCGACGGTCGAACCGCACACCGGACGACGGAGCGGGGGGCGCCGCCGGCGGCGGCGGAGGCGGAGGCACCGGGGCGCCCTGGGGGGAGGGCGGCGGTACGGGGGCGCCTTGGGGCTGAGGGGGCGGCGGTACGGGGGTGCCCGGGGCCGGAGGCGCGGTGGTCGTGTCGTCCCGGCCGGGCGTGGGCCAGGACGGTGCGGCGGGCGGCGGCGGGGGCCCGGCGGGGGCAGGGCCGGCCGAACCCTGATGCGGCACCGAGCCGTTCATCACGATCGTCGGCTCGTCCGTCGGCCGCGCGGGAACCACCGACAGGTCGTATCCGCACGCACCGCAGAAACGATCACCCGACTCGAGGGGCTCCTCGCAGCTCGGGCACTTCGACAGAGCGGCCTGCTGGGGCATCTGCGACATCAACTACACCCACGTCCGGGGGCGGTAACGATTGGCACGTTCCACCAGGTCGATCCTCTCCTCGCCGCTCGGCGCCAGCCGGGCCAGCGTGCGGTACGTACGCTCCAGGCCGAAGCGCAGACCCCGTTCGTCCAGGCCGCTGCCGAGCAGCGTCCGTCCCCCGGCGGCGTGCGGGGCGGAACCCTGGCCCTCGGAGAGTACCCAGTCCAGGCCGCAGCCGAGGACTTCGGCCGACAACAGCTCCCGGCGCGCCGGATCCAGACCGTACGCCCGGAGGGCCTCCACCTGCCCCGCGGCCGCGGCCAGGTCGTCCAGGAACGGTACGCCGGCGGCGGCCGCGGACCGCCCGCGCAGCCGCGCCCTGACCGCCGCCACCCGGGCGGCCGTGTAGTGGATGGAGGACTCCGGCACCGACTCCAGCGTCCGCACGGCGCCGCGCCGGTCCCCCGCCGCGAGGTGGACCCGGGCCAGCCCGAACGCCGCGCTCACATGGCTCGGGTCGGCCGACCACACCAGGCGGTAGTACTCGGCGGCGTTGTCCAACTGACCCAGCACCTCCGCGCACAGACCGAGCGCCAGCTTCGGCGCGACCTCGCCGGGGAAGGCGTCGTAGATCGCGTCGAAGGCGAGCGCGGCGCCCTCGTGGTCCCCGGTGACCAGCCCCGCCAGGCCCCGGTACCAGACCACCCGCCAGTCGTCGGGGTCCCGCGCCTCCAGCGCGCCCAGCGCCTCCAGCGCGGTGGACAGGTCACCGGTCTCCAGCCGGGCGCGGATCTCGCGCAGCCGGGTCTCGGCCGACGGGGCGGGCGCGGCGGCCAGCGCGTTGATCAGCTCACCGGGCGCGGACGTCAGCAGACCGGCGAGGAAACCGGCGTTGGGGTCGGCGGGGTCGACGCGCGGCACGGGCAGCGCGAGCGCGGCGGCGGCGCAGTCGACGGGCCTGACGAGCGCGGCGGCGGCCGCCGGGACGGGAGGGGCGGCGGGGGAGCCTGCGGCGGCCGGCGACGCGCCCCGCGCTCCCTTCCGGGGACGCAGGGCGCGGGTGCCCAGGCGGGAGACGTCACCGTGCAGCGGCGGGAACAACTCCGTGTCCGTCACCCGCAGTTCCGGGCCGAACAGGGTGGACAGCGCGGGACGGGCCCGGCCCGACTGGAGGGAGACGACCTCGCGCAGCACACCCGTCAGCTGCTCGGCCATCTCCTGCGCGGAGGCGAACCTGCGCCCCGGGTCCGGGTCCGTGGCCCGCACCAGCAGCCGGTAGAAGGACTCGTACTGCCGGAACACCTCGATGGAGTCCGGGTCGGGCAGGGAGTCCACGTAGACGTTCGTGTAGCCCTGGAAGTCGAACGTGAGGACGGCCAGCGTCCGGGCCACCGTGTACAGGTCGGACGCCACCGAGGGGCCCACCTCGGCGACCTCGGGCGCCTGGTAGCCGACCGTGCCGTAGATGGCCGACTCCTCGTCGTCCGTCCGGCGCACCGCGCCCATGTCGATCAGCTTCAGCTGGTCCTCGGTCTGGATCGCGTTGTCGACCTTGAAGTCGCAGTACAGCAGGTTGCGGCTGTGCAGATGACCGAGCGCCTCCAGCGCCTCGACCCCGTACGCGCACGCCTGCTCCACCGGCAGCGGATCGCGCCTGCCCTCCGGGGTGCGGCGGCCGTTGGCGATCTCCTTCAGGGACTTGCCGCCGAGGTACTCCATGACGATGTAGCCGTCGAGGGAGCCGGTGCGCTGGTCCAGGTGCTCCACGAAGTTGTAGATCCGCACGATGTTGGCGTGCTCGATCTCCGCCAGGAAGCGGCGTTCGGAGATCGCCGCCGCCATCGCGTCCTGGTCGCCGGTGTCCAGCAGGCCCTTGAGGACCACCCAGCGGTCCGACACCGCCCGGTCCACGGCGAGGTAGATCCAGCCCAGCCCGCCGTGCGCCAGACAGCCGACCACCTCGTACTGGCCGTGCACGACGTCCCCGGTCCGCAGCTTCGGGACGAACGAGTACGGGTGACCGCACTTGGTGCAGAAGCCCTCCGTGCGCCCCGGCCGGCCGCCGCGGGCCCGGCCCACCTGCGCCCCGCAGTCCGAACGCGAGCAGAACCGCTTCCGCTCGGGCACCTCGGGACGCTCCAGCACCATCGCGCGCGGATCGGGGCGCGGGATCGGCGGCACCTCGACCAGTCCGGCCCCCAGCCGGCCCCGGCCGGAGGAACCGGCGGCCGCGCCGGAGCTGCGCACCGACACCGAGCGGCCCGTGGACCGGCCCGACAGCGCCCGCGAGAGCCGTCCGGAGACCGAGCGGCGGGACTTCGACGACTGCGACGAGGTGCGCGCACTGCGGCCGCTGGAGCGGGAGCCGTGCGAGCCGGCGCTGCCCGAGCCCCGCGAGCCGCGGCCGCCCACCGTGATGCCGGTCGGGGGCGAGGAGACCACGCCGGTCGGCGACACGACCGGTGCGAGGCCGCAGGTGTCGCAGTACAGCTCGCCGCCGCCGACGTCCTCGTACGTGCCGTCGCAGTCGGGGCGCTGACAGGTGCGCCGTGCCGGGTCGGTGCCCTGGGGGCCCGGTCCGTTCATGATGCTGCCTCCCCCTCGTCGCTCATGCGCCGGGCCCCCTGCGGTCGTCGGCCACGCCCTGTCCCGGCACCCGCGGTGCGCCGCCGAGCAGTTCGACGGCCGCGTGCTGGTAGCGCAGCACCGCCTGTTCGGCGGCGCGCAGGTCACAGGGCGCGCTCCACAGCATCCGGCGCGCCTTCTCGTACCGCTCCACCAGCTCGGGATCCTCCGCGAGGCCGTGCCGGGCCGTCTTCGCCTTGTACGCGTCCAGCCGGCCGCGCAGCTCGGCACGGACCGCCAGCGGCGCGGTGACCGCGCTCAACGACTCGCGGGCGCGCAGCAGTTCGTCCTCCGCCTTCTGCTCCAGGGACTCCAGGAGCGGGGACAGACGGTGCCACTGCGCGTGCCTGCGGTACTCGGCGGCCGTCGACAACTGCTCCTGCAGCACCGTCGGCGGCCCGCTGACCACCGGGACCTCCGTCGCCGCGATCTTCGCCAGCACCTCACCGCGTGCGGTGCGGGCCTCGGCGAGGGTGCGGTCGGCCCGGGACAGCACGTCCCGCAGCCTGACGATGCGTTTCTCGGCGTCCTGACGGACCGTCAGCACCGCGTCGATCTCCCGGCGTACGTCCTCCAGCGCGCGCGCCTCACGGTCGTAGACCGTCGTGTCGGGGCGCCCGCCGCCCGGTGCCGAACTGCCCTCCGCGGGCCTCCAGAACGCCAGCGGGTCGGACACCACCTGCTCCCGCAGCCTGGTCAGTGTGCGGGTGATCCGCTCCAGGTCGTCGCCCGCCGGGTGCTCGCCCGGGCGCACGCCGACCGAGTGCGCGAGCCTGCTGGTGCGCTGGAGCTCGGCCGCGAGTAAATCGATCCGCGCGGGCAGCGCGGACCACACCGCGTCCGCGGCGACCACCATGTCCAGCGACGACGCGTACAGTTCGTTCATCCGGTCGACGAGCGCGGCGAGCGAATAGCGTTCGCTGAGCCTGCCGGGCGTGGCGTGGAGCGTCGGCGCGTTCGCCGTCGCGGCCGTGGACGCGGACGCGGCCGCCGACGCGCTGCCGGCCACCGTCACCGGCTCGCCGCGCAGCAGCTCCGTCAGCTCGGCCAGGTCCTCACGGCTGGACCAGCGGCGGCGGGACCGGACGGTCCGGGCGGTGCGCAACGCGTCGGTGTAGGCGTCGAAATAGGTCCACAGCAGCGTGATCGACGCCTCCGTGGCCGTCCACCGCTCCTCGGTGACACCGGTGAGCCGCGCGCCCTCCAGGAGTCTTCGGCCCGCGTGGTCCTGCAGGGCGAGGAGCGAGGTCTCGATCGCCTCGTGCTCCGCGCCGAGCCGCGCCAGCGCACGGTCCACCTCGTCCCGGTCCATCACCGGCCCGGTGGGATCCGTGTCGGCCATCGATCACCTCTCGCTGGGGTTGGGGGTGGGTGTTGTCGGTCTCGGGGGTGGGTGCCTTGTCTGCCCCGGTGGGGGTGGGGCGGTCGGGGATCAGCTCTTGCGGAGGTACTCCGGGGCCGGTGGCTCCGACCTGGAGGGGTCGTCCCCCAGGGTGGCCGACAGCCACCGCGTGTACGAGGCCTGCCAGCCGTCGGCGGTGTCCTCGCGGAAGTCCACCAGGATCCGGTTGACCCGGCGGACCAGGTCGTCCGCGTCCTTCCTCATCGCCACGCCGTAGTACTCGGTCGTGAACGCCTCGCCCTTGAGCTGCACCGTCGGATCCTGCGCGGCCTGGCTGGCCGCGAGCGCGCCGTCGGTGACCACCGCGTCCACCTCGCCCAGTTGCAGCCGCACCAGGCAGTCCAGCTGGTTGGGGACGGTGGTGCGGAGGTCGGCGGACTCCGGGAGACGGCCCGTCTCCTTGTCCTCGGCCAGCCGCGCGTACGCCGTCGAGCCCGCCGCCGTGCAGATCCTCCGGTCCGCGAGGGTCTCGTCGTACCCCTCGACCGGGGAGGACTTCGGGGCCAGGACCTGCTGGCCGGTCCTGAAGTACGGTGCGGAGAACGCCACGTCCTGGACGCGCGCGCAGTTGATCGTCATCGTGCGGACCACCATGTCGACCCGGCCGTCCTCGATCGCCGGGATGCGCTGGTCGGTCGGGATCGCCTTGAACTGGACCGCGTTGGGGTCGCCGAGTATGTCCTCGGCGATACGGTGCACCAGGTCGATGTCGAAGCCCTCCAGCGTGCCGCTCTCACCGCTGTTGGGGTTGCGGTAGCCCCAGCGGTAGCTGTTCTGGTCCACCCCGACGATCAGCTTGCGCTTCTCGCCCTCACGGCTCTTGATCGCCTCGATCGTGGGACCGTCGGCGTCGGAGGGGGGCAGGGTCTGCTTCTCCGGGGCGGTGCACTCCTCGTCCGCCTGTGCTTCCGTCTGCGCGGCGGGGGACAGGGACTGGCCGGCCGGCCGCGTGGCGGTGGGGGAGGGGGAGGTGGTGCAGGTCAGGAGCAGGGCGAGGACCAGTGCCACCGCGCAGGCGGTGGCCATCGCGCCCACGCCGCCCCAGCCCCTGAGGCGGGCCCGCAGGTGACGGGCCGCCCGTAGCCATGACTGTCGCGGGTGCGGGTGCGGGTGCGGGCGGTGTGGTGCGGTCATCCTCGGGGCCCCCTTCGGCAGTGGCGCGCGCCTCTTCACCGGTACTCCGACAGCCTGCGGCCGATGCCCAGTACGGCGCCTGCCGCGCCCAGTACGGCGAGGACGGCCGCGCCCAGCGGCAGGCCCGCCAGCGCGTCCCGGCCGTCACCCGCGGCCTGCTGGAACTCCCTCTCCTCGTGCGCCAGCGCGGTGGCCAGGTTCGCGTCCACGTTGTCGAAGCACTCGCCGGTCGCGCCCTCGGGTCCGATCACCATGGCCAGCGCCTGGTGGTAGTTGCCGTTCTCGTCCTCCTCGCGGGCGGCCTCGTGACGCTTCTTCCACTCCGTCATGTTGCCCAGCGCCGAGGTGACGGGGCGTGCGCCGCTGTCGTCGTCCGCCAGGTCCGCCGCGCGGGTCAGGCCCTCGGCGAGCGAGTCCATGTCGCGGTCGAAGTCGTGGTCGTAGGCGTCGAAGGTCTCGTCGCCGACCTTCGTCGTCTCGGCGCCCCGGGCCACCAGGGTCAGATTCTCGTTGCCCCGGGCCTTCAGGGAGGCGATGCGGGCGTCGTGCAGCACGTTGAGCGAGCGGACACCGTGGTCGTAGGAGTCGTCGAGGTTCGAGCGGGCCAGGGTGTGGCCGACGGTCAGCCAGAGCAGCACCACCGTCGCCGCCGCGGTGGCCGCGACCAGGCCGTGGTTGAACACCCGGTTGGTGCGCAGGTAGGTGCGGCGCTGGGCCCAGGCGAGCGCGGCCAGGGTGAGGACGCCGAGGGCGAGGGCGGGCCAGGGGTAGGGGGTCGCGTCCGCGTAGTCGGAGCGCAGGCGCTGGTTCTCCTTGGTGTAGAGGTCCTCCGCGGCCGGGAGCATCTCCTTCTGCATCTTCTCGTTCGCGTACCGCAGGTAGGCGCCGCCCACGGGGAAGCCCTGGCGGTTGTAGGTGCGGGCGCGTTCCACCAGGCCCTTGTACTCGGGCAGGAGGCGGTTGAGTTCGGTGATGGTCGCCGCGGACGGGGAGTCGGGGGCGGAGTTGGCCGCGGCGTTGACGAGTTTGGCGGCGGCGGTGCGGATGTCCTTCTCGTAGCGGTCCCTGGACGCGGCGGTCTCCTGACCGCCGGCGAGGAAGCCGCTGGACGCGGCGGTGTTGGCGTCCGCGAGGGAGCGGTAGATGTCGGCGGCGTCCGAGCTGAGGGGCTGGCTGCTGGTGAGGACGTCGTCCGCGGCGGCGGCCCTGTCGGTCATCTGCCAGGCGGTCAGGGCGCCGAAGGCGACGACGAGGGCGGCGAGGAGCGCGCCGATGACGCGGAGGCGGCCGGGTTCCGTGGTGGCGGCCTCGCGGAGGCGGGTGGCGCCCTCGGCGAACGCGGTGCGGCGTGGGGGTGGGGGCGGTGGGGGTGGGGTCGTGCCGGTGCCGGGGCCTGCACCGGTGCGGGTGGGTTGCGGGGGGAGGGTGGGCGTGGCGGTGCCCGGTGGGGCCGTGGTGCCCGGTGTGTGTGTCATGTGACCTCCCCCGTGGTCATCCTTCGCGGCAAGTATTGCCGCCGTGGCTGACATCTGCACCGGCCTTGGCACGATCTTGATCCGATTGCGGCGTGATGGCCGGGTATTTCGGCGGGACGTGCCGGGCCGCACCACCCCCTGCCCACGAACACGCCCGGGCCGTCTGTTCGGTTCCCGCGCATGCCTGCGGTACGGGGTTCGGCGGGGTGGGGGTGCGCGCGGCGCCCACGGGTGGGGGGTGGGGCGGGGCCGGGGCGGGGGTGGGTGCGGCGGCACCCCGGTGGTGCCGGGTTGCGCGACCTGCCCGACCCGCCCCCGGCTCACCGCTCGTACTGCCCGCGCAGCCGCTCGTGGGACTCCACGGGGGCCGCTATGTCGTCCAGGCCCAGGAGGGCCGCTCCCAGGACGGGGGCGGTGGTGACGGTCCGGGGGGCCGCCTTGGGGGCCCGTTCGGCGAGGAGGGCGTGGATCCGGTGGGTGAGCAGGGGGTGTTCGGCCGCCAGTACGCTGCCGCCCAGCAGGACGGGGGTCTCCTCCCCGAGGAGGTCCAGGCGGGTCAGTGCGACCGTCACCATCGTGACGATCTCCTCGGCCTGGCGGTCGACGATCGCCCGGGCCACCCCGTCGCCGTCGGCGGCGGTGGTGAAGAGGACCGGGGTCATCTCGTGACGGCGGTGCGGGGGCACCTGTTCGAGGTGCAGGGCCTCGATGAGGGCCGGCATGCCGGTCAGGCCGAAGTGGGCCGGGAGGGTGTGGGCCAGGGCGGTGGCCGGGCCGCGGCCGTCCTGGGCACGGGCGGCGTGCCACAGGGCCTCCTCGGCCAGGTGCCAGCCCCCGCCCCAGTCGCCGGAGATGCGCCCCAGCGCCGGGAAACGGGCCGTGCGGCCGTCCGGGCGCATGCCGACGCAGTTGATGCCGGCGCCGCAGACGACGGCCACGCCCCGGGGTTCGGTGACGCCGGCGCGCAGGACGGCGAACGTGTCGTTGCGGACCCGGGTGGTTGCACCCCAGGCGCGGGTGCTCAGTGCCTCGGTGAGCCGGTCCTCCTCGACGGGGAGGTCGGCGTTGGCCAGGCAGGCCGAGACATGGGCGACGGTGGGGGTGCCGGCGGCGGCGAGGGCCCGGGTGACGGTGGCCGTGAGGGTGCTCATCGCCGCCTCCAGGCCCACGGCGGGCGGGCGGAAACCGCCGCCCCTGGCCGTGGCCAGGACCGTGCCGTCGTGCGCGATGACCGCCACGTCGGTCTTGCTGTTGCCGGCGTCGATGGCCAGGACGCCCGCGGTCAGGCCCACGTGAGGTGCTCCCGGTTGTGTGCGACGAGGGCGTCGGTGAGGTGCTCGGCGTACTCGTACTGGGCGATCAGGGGATGCGCGAGGAGGGCGCGGAGGACGCGGTCCCGGGTGCCGTGCAGGGCCGCTTCCAGGGCCAGGTCCTCGTACGCGGTGACGTTGGCCATCAGGCCGGCGAAGAGCGGGTCGACGGGGGCCACGGGGAGCGGGGTCGCGCCCTTGGGGCCCACGGTCGCCTGGACCTCGATGACCGCGTCGTCGGGGAGGAAGGGCAGGGTGCCCTTGTTGTACGTGTTGACGACCTGGTGGGGGGAGCCGGCGCCGCGGAGCAGGGCCGCCGCCAGGTCGACGGCCGCCTCGGAGTAGTAGGCGCCGCCCCGTTGGGACAGCAGGGCCGGTTTCTCGGCGAGGGCCGGGTCGGCGTAGAGGGCCAGGAGGCGGCGTTCCATGTCGGCCACCTCGGCGGCGCGGGAGGGCTTGGTGCGCTGTTCCCGTACGACGGTGTCGTGCGCGTAGAAGTAGCGCAGGTAGTAGGACGGGACGACGCCCAGGTGGTCCAGGAGGGGGCGGGGGAGGTGCAGGTCGGCGGCGATCGTGTCGCCGTGGGCGGCCAGGAGGTGGGGGAGGACGTCCTCGCCGTCCGGGCCTCCCCGGCGGACCGCCGTCTCCCAGGTGAGGTGGTTCAGGCCCACGTGGTCCAGGTGGATGTCGGTGGGGTCGGAGCCCAGGAGCGCCGCGAACTTGCGCTGGAGGCCGATCGCCACGTTGCACAGGCCCAGTGCCTTGTGGCCCGCCTGGAGCAGGGCCCGGGTGACGATGCCGACGGGGTTGGTGAAGTCGATGATCCACGCGTCGGGGCTGGCGCGGCGGACCCGGTCGGCGATGTCCAGGACGACCGGGACCGTGCGCAGCGCCTTGGCCAGACCGCCCGCGCCGGTCGTCTCCTGGCCGACGCAGCCGCAGTCCAGGGGCCACGTCTCGTCGTTCAGGCGGGCGGCCTGGCCGCCGACGCGGAGCTGGAGGAGGACCGCGTCCGCGCCGTCGACCGCCGCGTCCAGGTCGGTGGTGGTGGTGATGGTGCCCGGGTGGCCCAGGCGGGTGAAGATGCGGCGGGACAGGGCGCCGATCAGCTCCAGCCGGTCCGTCGCCGGGTCGGTGAGGACCAGCTCGGTGAGCGGGAGCGTGTCCCTCAGACGGGCGAAGCCGTCGATGAGTTCGGGGGTGTAGGTCGACCCTCCGCCGACCACGGTGAGTTTCATAGTCATCCCTTTGCTCCGGTGAGGGTGACACCCTCGGCGAACGCCTTCTGGGCGAGGAAGAGGACGAGGAAGAGGAAGAGGGTCACGGGTCATGACCCGTACCACTAGCGGGTGGTGTCGAAGACCTCGTCACGGGTGGCCGCCAGCGCGCTCTCCAGTGCGCCGCGCAGTACGGGGTGCTCGCGGACGTCGCCCACGACGAGGCGGGGGCGGGGGGCGGCCAGTTCCTCCAGTTCGGCCTGGACCAGCGCGCGCAGCACCTCGCCGCCGGCGGTGAGGCCGGTGCCGCTGAGCACGACGAGTTCGGGGTCGAGGACGGAGACCAGGGAGGCCAGACCGGTGGCCAGGCGGGTGGCGTAGGCGCGCAGCAGGCGGTGGTGGGGCTCGTCGTCGTCCGGGGCCGCCGCGGCCCGCTCGATGAGGGCGGCGGCCACCTCCGGGTACGGGCCGCGCGGGATGTCCTCGATGCCGAGCTCGCGCGCCAGCACCGGGACGGCCTGGGAGCCGGCCAGCTCCTGGTAGCCGCCGCTGTTGGCCCTGGTGACCTGGCGGACCAGGGGCGCGCCCGGCACCGGCAGGAAGCCGACCTCGCCGGCGCCGCCGGTCCAGCCCCGGTGCAGCCGGCCGCCGAGCACCAGGGCGGCGCCCAGGCCCTCCTGGTTCCACAGCAGGACGAAGTCGGTGTGGTTCCGGGCCGCGCCGAGGCGCTGCTCGGCGAGGGCGACCAGATTGACGTCGTTCTCGTACTCGAACGGCATCGGCAGCGCGGCGGCGAGTTCGCCGAGCAGCGTGGGGGAGTGCCAGCCGGGCAGGTGGGAGGCGTAGCGCAGCCGGCCGGTGTGCGGGTCGAAGGCGCCCGGTGTCCCGATGACCAGGCGGTGGATGTCGGCGCGGGACAGTCCCGCCGCCTTCACCGCGCCGTCCAGGGCGTCGGTGACCTGCTGGACGACGGGGGCGGCGGAGCGGCGGCCGGGGGCGGGCAGTTCGTGGTGGCCGACCGTGCGGCCGGTGACGTCGGCGACGGCGGCGCGGATCCGCTGCGGCGTGACGTCGAGCCCGGCGGCGTACGCGGCGGCCGGGTTGACCTCGTACAGCTGGGCGTTGGGGCCCGGGCGGCCCTCGGTGGTGCCGGTGGCGAGGACCAGTCCGGCCGCTTCCAGGCGGGCCAGCAGCTGGGAGGCGGTCGGCTTGGACAGGCCGGTGAGCTTGCCGATGCGGGTGCGCGACAGCGGGCCGTGCTCCAGCAGGAGGTCCAGGGCGGTGCGGTCGTTCATGGCGCGCAGCACCCGCGGGGTGCCCGGCGTACCGGCGGTTCCTGCCATCGGGTGCGACACCTGCCCTTCGTCGGCTGCCCAGCTTCTCAGCGGCCGGTGCGGGGCGTCCATCCCGGGCCGGGCGCCGACCGGAGGTTCTGTTAGGAAAGTTTCCTGTTGGATGGGGGGAACGTAAGCCCGGCGCGGAGGGAGCGTCAAGAGGGCCGGTGGGGAGGGTGGAGGAGGGGGACGGGAGAGGGCGGGGACGGAAGAGGGCCGGGGCGGAAGAGGGCCGGAACGGGAGTAGGCCGGGACGGGAGAGGGCGGCACCCGGGAGTTCCGGGTGCCGCCCTCTTCGGCCGGCGGGGTGCGCCGGTGGCTACTTCGTGGTGCTCGGCGGGGGCAGGGGGGAAGCCGCCGCCGACTGCGGGGAGATGGAGCTGGAGTACACGGACGGGGGCGCGACGCCCGCCGTCGGGTCGGCGGCCTCCGTGGCCTCCGCGGCCGTGGCACCGCCGACGATGCGGATGCCCCGGGCGTCGAAGGCGCGCTTGACGCGCCAGCGCAGCTCCCGCTCCACGGTGAGCGACTTGCCGGGCATGGTCTTCGCGGAGACGCGGACCACCATCGAGTCCAGCAGCACCGAGTCCAGACCGAGCACCTCAATGGGGCTCCACAGGAGCTCGTTCCAGGGCTCCTCCTTGCCCATCTTCTCGGCGACCTCGACCAGCGTGGCCTTCACCCGGTCCAGGTCCTCGTCGTAACGGACCGTGACGTCGACGTGGGCGGTCGCCCAGCCCTGGGAGAGGTTGCCGATCCGCTTGACCTCGCCGTTGCGGACGTACCAGATCTCGCCGTTGTCACCGCGCAGCTTGGTCACCCGCAGCCCGACCTCGATCACCTCGCCGGAGGCCACGCCCGCGTCGACGGTGTCGCCGACGCCGTACTGGTCCTCCAGGATCATGAACACGCCGGAGAGGAAGTCCGTCACCAGGTTGCGCGCGCCGAAGCCGATCGCCACACCGGCGACACCGGCCGACGCCAGCAGCGGCGCCAGGTTGATCTGGAAGGTGCCGAGGACCATCAGCGCGGCGGTGCCCAGGATCACGAACGACGCCACCGAGCGCAGCACCGAGCCGATCGCCTGCGAGCGCTGGCGGCGCCGCTCGGCGTTGACCAGCAGGCCGCCGAGCCCGGTGCCGTCCACCGCCTGACCGGTGCGGGACATCCGGTCGACCAGCTTGGTGATCGCCCGCCGCACCACGACGCGCAGCACCATCGCTATCACCAGGATCAGCAGGACCCGCAGCCCGATCGCGAGCCACGTCGACCAGTTCTCCTCCACCCAGCCGGCGGCGTTGGTGGCGCTCTCCTGGGCGTCCTGCAGCGAGGGCACCCGGGGTGTCCCGGACTCCGTGGGTGTCGGCGACGGGTCGGCGGCCGACAGGACGGCGGACAAGGACACGGCAGGTACCTCCAGGTGCACAAGCTGCCCCGGTGCGGCGAGTCAAGGCCGGTGAGGTCACGGAAGGGTCACCGGTAGGGGCAGAACCACCACACTAACGGGGCATTGTGGGGGAACCGGCGGCTCGCGTGAAGAAGAGACAGGCCTCACCCGTGCTTGAACAGGCCATGATCCTGGGGATGAATCGGGATGTGGTCGAAAACACTCTCAGCCCGTTACCGGGACATGGTGGCGCTTCCACCAGGCATGAGGGGAGACTGACTACGGATCGTCCCGGCGCGAGCCACGCGCCGCCGGCGTACAAGGAGGCCGTCCGTGCCGCATGTCCTGGTCCTCAACGCGTCGTACGAGCCACTCGGCGTCGTACCGCTCCGCCGCGCGCTCGTGCTCGTCCTCGAGAACAAGGCAGTCTGCCTCGAGGAGACCGGCGCCTATCTGCACAGCGCGACCGTCACAGTCCCCGCACCCAGCGTGGTCCGGCTCAAGCGATTCGTGCGGGTTCCCTACCGGGGGCCCGTTCCTCTGACCCGTCGGGCGCTGTTCGCCCGTGACGGGGGCCGGTGCATGTACTGCGGTGGCGTCGCAACCAGCGTCGACCACGTCATCCCGCGCAGCCGCGGGGGCAAGCACGTCTGGGACAACGTGGTGGCCTCCTGCCGCCGCTGCAACCACGTGAAGGCCGACCGCCACCTGATCGAGCTGGGCTGGCGCCTGCGCCACAAACCGGCTCCGCCCACCGGACTGGCCTGGCGCATCATCGGCACCGGCCATAGGGACCCGCGCTGGCTGCCCTACCTGCAGCCGTACGGCGCGGACGACGCGATGGCCCGGATCGACGGCATCTCCGCCTGACGACGATCCGGGCCCTTTGCGTGGGGCATCCGTGCGGTGGCGTAGCGGCGCGACGACGCTGTGGCGCAATGGCCGATCGGCGCATTGGCGCATCGGCGCATCGGCGCATCGGCGTATTGGCCCGGCGGGCGTTGGGTGCGTGGTGCGCCGGGCGTGCGGGGCGTGTTCGGTGCGCCGGGCGTGCGCGTGTGCTCCATGCGGGTCACACCGGTCACACCGGTCACATCCGCCACGCCGGGCATGCCGGTCACGCGGTCACTTCCATCACCCCGGCGGCACCGGCCCGCGTGCCGCGCAGCCCCCGGCCGGCCCCGGGAACCCCCGTCCCCCGGGGCCGGACGTGTTCAGGCGTACCGCAGCTCCGCCGGGTGGATCGTGCGGCGCAGCAGGGGCAGGGCGGTGGTGGCGGCCAGCAGGCAGGCCGCGTAGACCGCCGGGGGCACCAGCAGCGACGTCCACGGCAGCGACCAGCCGCCGCCGTCGGCGAACAGGGCGTACGCGAAGCCGATGGCCGCGCCCCCGGCGCCCGCGAGCAGCACCGCCGGCGCCAGCGGCAGGGCCGTCTCCAGGAGCAGCGCCCGGCCGAGCACCGCCCGCGGCACACCGGCCGCGGCCTGCGCGGCCAGGCCCCGGCGGCGGTTCGCCAGCGACTCGGCGGTGCCGACGGCGAGACCCGACAGGGTGATCGCCAGGGCGACCGCGATGGCGACGGCCGTCAGGTCGAGGCCGGTGGTGTAGAAGGACCGGCCCTCCGCGAGGTGCTTCCGCGAGTCCAGCACCTCCAGGAGCATCTGCCGCACGCCCACGAACCCCGTGCCCACCACCGTCACCAGCAGCACCGCCGCGTGCGTGCGCGCCGCCGCCCAAGGGTCGTCGCGCAGCCGTTCCGCCGCGATCAGCGTGGCCGCCGAGCGCGCCCGGGCGGCGAGCACCCGCCCGGTGAGCCGCGCCGCGGCCCCCGACAGCCAGATCGCCCCCGCCCCGACCGCCACGACCGCGCCCAGCACCATCAGCGGGGGCGGCGGGCCGGGCCGGTACGGCCCACCCGAGGACGTGACGGCCACCGCGAGCACCGCGGCCGCCGCCAGCAGCAGCACGCCCGCCAGGAACAGCAGCCCCGGCCCCCGTCCCGTACGCGGGCCGGAGCGCCGCACCCGGCCGAGCGGGGAGGTCACCACCCGGCGCAGCGCCAGCGCGCCCGCCGCCGCGCCGAGCGCCGGCACACCGGCGGCGACCAGGACGACCCCGGCCCAGGCCGGCGCCGTCGGGTCGTCCCACAGGCGCAGCAGGAGCAGCACCGAGAAGACGGTGGCGACGGCCGAGCCGAGCAGACCGGCCAGCCCGGTCTCCAGCGCGGCGATCCGCCGCACCTGCCAGGGCGTCGCCCCGGCCAGCCGCAGTCCGGCCAGCCGGCGGTCGCGGTGGACGGCGCCGATGCGGGCGCACTGGCCGAGGAACCCGAGGACCGGCACCAGCAGGAGCAGCAGGGTGACGATCGCCCCCGCGCGGGTGCCCGGCTGGTCCAGCAGGCCCGCGCCGACGGACACGTGGTGGCTGCCGCGCAGGCCGGCCAGGCTGACGGCGGCCAGCGCGAGCCCGGTCGCGAGCGCCGCGCCGGTCGCGGTGAGGGTGATCCGCCACCACTCACGCCGGTCGGAGCCACGGGTCAGCTGCCAGGCCAGCCGCAGATCGGAGCCGAGGGAGGTCATGCCGTCACCTCCAGCGACGTGACCGCGCCGTCCCGCAGCCGCACTTCGCGGTCCGCGTACGCCGCCACCTGCGCGTCGTGCGTGATCAGCAGCACCGCCGTGCCGGCCTCGCGGGCCGTGTGCACCAGGGCCGACATCACCTGCTCGCCCGCGAGCGAGTCCAGCGCGCCGGTCGGCTCGTCCGCGAAGACCACGCTCGGTCCGGTGACGAGGGCGCGGGCCAGCGCGGCCCGCTGCGCCTGGCCGCCGCTCATCTCGCCGGGCCGCAGCTCCCCCTGTCCGCGCACCCCGAACCGCTCCAGCCACTCCCCGGCCGCCGCCCGTGCCGCGCGCCGGTCGGTGCCGGCCAGCATCAGCGGCAGCGCCACGTTGTCCAGCGCGGTCAGCTCCGGGACCAGCTGGCCGAACTGAAACAGCACCCCGAAGTCGGTGCGCCGCAGCTCGCTCAGCCGGCTCTCCGGCAGTTCCTCCAGCCGCCGGCCGGCGTACGTCACCGACCCCTGGTCCGGGCGGACGATCCCGGACAGGCAGTGAGCCAGCGTCGACTTGCCGCTGCCGCTGGCGCCGGTCACCGCGAGGATCTCCCCGGCGTACAGCTCCACCGAGACGCCGCGCAGCGCCTCGGTCCTGCCGTACGCCTTGACCAGCCCCCGGCCCGCGAGCAGCGGACCCGTCGTGTTGTCCCCGATGCTCATGCTGTGTCGACCTCCGCGGTCAGGTTGGTGAGCCGGGCCGCCGTGGTCGTCATCCAACGGAGGTCGGCGTCCAGGTGATTGAGGGCGAAGTCCGCCGAGAGCACGGTCGCCAGGTCCGCGCCCCGCGCCGCCTTCACCGCGGTGAGCTCCCGCATCCGCTCCATGTGGGCGGTGCGCTGGGCGCGCAGGTAGGCGGCCGGGTCGCCGCCGGACAGGATCGACACCACGACCTTGGCGAAGATCTCGTTCGTCACGAACGGCGCGGGCGGGGCGATCTCCCCGGCCCAGCGGGACAGTTCGGCCGTCCCGTCGTCCGTGGTGCGGTACGTCGTCCGCTCCGGGCCGCCGTCCGAGTCGGTGCCGTCGACCTCGGCCAGTCCGTCCCGGACCAGGCGTTGCAGGGTCGTGTAGACCTGCCCGTAGGCCAGCGGGCGGGCTTGCGGGAAGCGTTCGTCGTGGCGTCGCTTGAGGTCGTAGCCATGGCTCGGCCCCGAGGCGAGCAGGCCCAGCAGGATGTGGCGGGTGCTCATGACCGTCATTATGTACTGAGTACATGTACTGAGTGAATAGTGGGGCGTCGAAAAGATCCACGGGCGCATGGGCGCACAGGCGTGCGGCGGGAGCCGCGGACGGTGACGGTGGCGGTGGCGGTGACGGGAAGGGCGCGGCTCAGTCGGCGACCGCGTACGCCTCCACCGACCACAGGGAGTAGCCGTACCGGGTGGCCCGCTTCTCTCCCCGGACGCGCAGGTGACGGACGTCGGGCTCGTCCATGCGGACGGTCTCCCGCCCGCCCTCGCTGTCCCGGACGGCCGCCGCGGTGCGCCAGGTGCGGCCGTCCGCCGAGACCTCCACGCGGTACGCCGACGGGTGCGCCTCCTGCCAGTGCAGCGCCACCTTCCCCAGCCGCACCGGCCGCTCCAGCTCGACCTGCCACCAGGCGTCGTCGTCGACCGGGGACGACCAGCGCGTGGCCGGGTCGCCGTCGTTCGCCGCCGAGGCCGGGAAGTCGGGCGTCTCGTCGGCCGAGGAGCCCGCCCGGCCGCCGCGGGCCAGATCGGGGCCCCCGGTGCGCGGAACCGCGTGCACCGTCAGGGTGCGGGTCACCCCGCCGAAGCCGAGCCGGACGTCGTACGGCCCGGCCGGCGTGCCCGGCTCCACCGTCACCTCGACCGGCACCTCCACCGGCGTGCCGCGCGGCACGGCCAGCGCCTCCTTCGGCACCCGGACCTCCACGCCGCCCGGCGCCGTCACGGTCAGCCTGCCGCGCGCCTCCTCGGGGCGCAGCGAGCCGAGGGTGACCGTCAGCCGCGTGGTCGCGCCGATGTCGGCGTCCGTGCGCTCCTCCGGCAGCTCCAGGGAGGCGGCGGGCGCGTCCGCGAACCACGGGACCAGGTGCCGCACCCGGGCGGGGTCGGCGCCGGTGACCCGGACGGCGTCGGCCGGGGCGCCGCCGGCCCGCAGCTCGGTGGCGCCCGACGCCGACAGCGCGCCGAGGCCGCGCCACCCCCGGTCCGCCGTGCGGACCTCCACGGTGCCCCGCGTGCCCGGATCGGTGAGGACCGTCACGGCGTGCAGCGCGCGGGCGCGCGGGAGGTGGAGCGCGCGGTCCCCGGCCGGGCGTGCGGGCGGCTCGTGGCCGAGGCCCGCCCAGCTCTCGTACGCCTTCCGCGCCCGGCTCAGGAACGGGTCCAGCACGCCCTTGCCGACCGTCACCCGGGCGGACGCCAGTCGTTCCCGCTGCCCGCTCAGGCTCCGGTACGCCGTCCAGGCCGCGCCCGCGTCCCCGGCGTGCTGGGCGTCCAGCATGTCCAGGGCGGCCGTGCCGGCGTCGCCGTAGCGGGCCAGCCGTTCGCTCCAGGGGGCCACCTCGGCGGCGAGCGGGGTGCCCGACAGGCGCCCCGGCAGCTCGCGCAGGACCGTGAAGGCGGCGCGCAACCGCTGGGCCGCCGCGGCCGCGTCCTTGCTCCGGGGGGCCGCGCGCGTGCGCCAGAACTCCTCCAGCAGCGGACGCAGGTACGCCGACTCCTCGCCGCCCAGCACCGAGGACGCGTCGTTCCCGGCGAGCGCGGTCAGGGCCTCCAGTCGCCGGGCGTCACCCCCGGCGAGGTCGGCGATCGCGGCCCGCCAGGACTCCTGGGGGCGGTAGTCGCGCGGGTTCCAGGCGAAGTCGGCTGCGGTGAACAGGGGGATGCGGGACGCCTCCGGCTGCTCCATCGCGTTGGCGAGCAGCCCCGCCGAACCGGCGGCCACGGCCGGCTCACGGCCCTGGTAGGGGCCGAGGAAGATCCGGCCGGGCGCGTAGTCGTTCACCGGGTAGTTGTCCATGGTCACCAGGGGATGCCCGAACACCTGCCGCGCCTCGGCCAGTTCGCCTCCCGTGATGGTGCGTGGCACCACCCCGACCCCGGTCCACGCCACCTCCACACCCGGGTCCAGGGCCCGGGAGAGCGCCCGCCGGTACGCGGTCGAGCCGTCCTCGTAGTACTCGGTGGGCATCAGGGACAGGGCCGCCGCACCGGGGTGGCGCCCGGCCAGGTGGCGGGCGACCGCGTTGGCCACCCGCGCCTGGGCGCGGGCGGCGGCCCCGGGTCCCGATCCGAACCGGTCGGCGTCCGCCCCGCAGTGCCACTCGCTGTAGCTGACGTCCTGGAACTGGAGCTGGAAGGCGCGGAAGCCCAGCGCCCACATCGCGTCCAGCTTGCGGGTCAGCGCGCGCAGGTCGTCGTCCGAGGCGAAGCACATCGCCTGGCCGGGAGCCACCGCCCAGCCGAGGGTGACGTGGTGGTGCCGCGCCCGCTCGGCCAGCTCCCGGAACTCCGCCCGCCGCTCGGCCGGATACGGCTCCCGCCAGCGGGCCTGCCGGTGGAGGTCGTCGCCGGGCGCGTAGAGGTATCGGTTCTGCTTGGTGCGGCCCATGAAGTCCAGTTGAGCCAGCCGCTGTTCGTGGGTCCACGGGGTGCCGTAGAAGCCCTCGGTGATGCCGCGCACGGCGGTGCCGGGCCAGTCGCGTACGACGGCGGCGGCCAGGCGGCCGTCGGGGCGCAGGAGCTGCCGCAGCGTCTGCACGGCGTGGAACAGCCCGTCGCCGTCCGCGCCGGTGAGGGTGACGGCCTCCGCGCCGGTGGTCAGCGTGTAGCCGCCGGCCGGAAGGGCGCGCCGGGGGTCGCCGGAGGCGCGTTCAGCACCGACGCGCACTACGAGCGCCCCCTCGGGCACCTGTGCGCCGGGAGCGGTGAACCGGCGCGCCCCGGCCTCCCGCAGCAGCGCCCGGAGCGCGTCGAGGGTGGGGGCGTCGGCCGTCGCGTCGGCGATCAGCGCGACCTCGTCGGTCACCTCGACCGGGGCGCCGTTCGCGCGCAGGGAATGGGGGCGCGGCCACACGGACAGGTCCGCGGCCCCGGTGGTCTCGGGGGCGGTGGGCGCGGTCGTCCCCGGCGCTGTCGTCCCCGGCGCGGGCGGCGCCGCCACGGCGGCGGGCGCGGCGCCGAAGGCCCCCGCGAGGACCGCGAACGCGAGGGCCGCCCTTCCGGCGGCCGCCGTCCTGCCACCCCGCAGCTGCACCGGGCCTCCTGGTTGCTCGACGGGCCACCGCCCGGCGGCCGTGTCCATTCCGTTATCGAGAGGGCATGAGCCCACCACTTCTGCGGTGAACGTGTCAATGACGGTGGCCGTTGTGGCGTATTTGTCCCACTGTGGAGTGAGGGGAGGGGAAGAGAATGTGACCAAGAGCACGTTGCGCGGCTTTGTGCGTCTGCCCGCGCGCCCGCTGGGTAGGGCTGCGACATGAGCCGCACCCCGCTACCCGGCCCCTCCGGGCGGGGGAGCGGGACGACCCGCACGCCCACCCACCCGCACGACCGACGCCCGGCCGCCAGGCCGTGCTCGACGAGGAGGCCACCGTGGCTGCACCCGCATACGTTCCTTCCCCGCACCTGTCCAAACCCGCGGCGGACCCGTCCGCCGCCGACCCGCACCTGTGCGTCTTCAGCGCCGAGGGCCCCTGCGCCGAACTCCCGCTGACCAGCGAACCCCCGCTGCCCGACGCCGAACCGCTCACCAGCGAACCGCCGCTCGCCGACGCCACCCCCCTGACCAGCGAGTCCGACGCCTTCCTGGACGCCTCCGACTCCTCCGGACTCGACGCCTTCCCGGCCCAGTACCGCCCGGAGGACTGAGTGACCGCGCCACGGCCGGCCGAGCCCCCTTCCGGGGAACTGTCCCGGCTCGCCGCCCTGCATGGCGTCGCCACCTCCTACCACCCCTCCCCGGACCGCACGGTCACGGCCCCGGCCGCCGCCGTCGTCCGCGCGCTGGCCGCCCTGGGCGTGGACGCGGCCACCCCGGGGGCCGTCCGCGCCGCCCTCACCGCCCGCGAACGGCACCTCGCCGAGCGCCTGCTGCCCCCCACCGTCACCGTCACCGCCGGGGACACCCGCGTCCCCGCCCCGCTCACCGCACTCCCCGAGGGCACCCGGCTCGACATCCGCACCGAACAGGGCGAGACCCGCCCCTCCGCCGAGCACCTCCCGCCCGGCGTGCACCGGGTCACCGCCACCGCCCCCGACGGCCGCACCGCGCACACCCACCTGATCGTCGCCCCGCCCCGGCTGCCCGCGCCCCCCGCCCGCACCCACGGCCTCCTCGTCCAGCTCTACTCCCTGCTCTCCCGCCGCTCCTGGGGCATGGGCGACCTCGCCGACCTCGGCGCACTCGCCGGCTGGGCCGGACGCACCCTCGGCGCCGGGTTCATCCAGGTCAACCCCCTGCACGCGGCCGTCCCCGGCCCGCCGACCGACCCCTCCCCCTACCGCCCCTCCTCCCGCCGCTTCCCCGACCCCGTCCACCTGCGCGTCGAGGACGTCCCCGAGTTCGCCCACGTCGAGGACAGCGACCGCGTCCGCGACCTGCTGGAGCGCGCCGGCCGGCTGCGCGGGGCGGTGCTCGACGAGGGCGCGCTGATCGACCGGGACGCCGTCTGGGAGGCCAAGCGGGAGGCGCTGGAACTGGCGCACCGCGTCCCGCTCGGCCCCGGCCGCGGCGCCGCCTACCGCGACTTCCTCACCGCACAGGGCCGGGCCCTGGAGGACCACGCCACCTGGTACGCGCTCGCCGAGGTCCACGGACCCGACTGGCACCGGTGGCCCGCCGCGCTGCGCGATCCGCGCTCACCCGAGACCGCCCGCGCCCGGCGTGAACTGGCGGACCGCGTCGACTTCCACTCCCGGCTCGTCTGGCTCACCGACGCCCAGCTCACCGACGCCCAGCGCGCCGCGCGCGACGCCGGGATGCCGGTCGGGATCGTGCACGACCTCGCCGTCGGCGTCCACCCCGGCGGCGCCGACGCCTGGGCGCAGCAGGAGTACTTCGCGGCCGGCATGTCCGCCGGCGCGCCCCCGGACGCCTTCAACGCGCGCGGCCAGGACTGGGGCCTGCCGCCCTGGCGCCCCGACCGCCTCGCCGACAGCGGATACGCCCCCTTCCGCGCCCTGCTCCGGGCCCTGTTCCGGTACGCCGGAGCCCTGCGCATCGACCACGTCATGGGCCTGTTCCGGCTCTGGTGGGTCCCCGAGGGCCACCCGCCCACCGAGGGCACCTACGTCCACTACGACGCCGAGGCCATGCTCGCCGTGCTCGTCCTGGAGGCCTCCCGCGCCGGGGCGGTCGTGATCGGCGAGGACCTGGGGACCGTCGAGCCCGGTGTGCGCGAGGCACTGCGCGAACGCGGCGTGTACGGCACCTCGGTGCTCTGGTTCGAACGGGACTGGGAGGGCGACCGCCGCCCGCTGCCGCCGGACCGCTGGCGCGCCGACTGCCTGGCCACCGCCACCACCCACGACCTGCCCCCCACCGCCGCCCGCCTCAGCGGCGAACACGTCGACCTGCGCGACCGCCTCGGCCTGCTCACCCGCCCCCTGGCCGAGGAGCGCGCGGAGGCCGCCGCCGACACCGCGGAGTGGCTGGACCTGCTGACCCAGCTCGGGCTGCTGGAGCGCCCCGGTGGCGGCACCTCGGGCGTCGACACTTCCGGTGACGGCACCTCGGGCGATGGCACTTCCGGTGACGGAACCTCCGGCGATGGCACTTCCGGTGACGGAACCTCCGGCGACGGCACTTCCGCGACCTTCGGCGACGGCACTGCCGAGGAGGAGGCCGCGATCCGGGCCGTGCACCGCTGTCTGCTGCGCACCCCCGCCCGCATGATCGGCGTCTGGCTCCCCGACGGCGTCGGCGACCGCCGCCCGCAGAACCTCCCCGGCACCTGGGACCAGTACCCGAACTGGCGCCTGCCGATCGCCGACGCGCGGGGCCGTCCGGTGACGCTGGAGGAACTGACGGCGTCACCGAGACTGCGGGCCCTGATGGACGTGTTCCGGGAGGACGCGTGACCGGGGCCGGGCTGCCGTGCCGCCGGGGGCGGTGGCGGCCCCTTGCGCACCCCGGGCGCGCGCGGCCCGACCGCGTTCGATAGTTTGGGGCACGTGGACAAGAAGAACGCCCTGCGCGCCGGCGCCCTGGCAGCCGGTACGACGCTGATGATGCTGCTCATGTCGTCCCCCGCGCTCGCGCTCACCCGCGACGACGGCGACGACCCCGGCACGGGCCTGAGCGTCGTCGAGACGCTGGGCCTCTACGTCGTGGCCCCGATCGCGCTGTTCGCGGTCATCGCCGCCCTGGTGATGGTCGGCGACAAGTCGCACAAGAAGAAGGACACGACCAGCTCCAACATCAGCACCCAGGCCGAAGCCAAGGCCTGATCCGGGGCGGGCCGCCCGCGAGCGGCCCCGCACACCTTCCCGAGGGCGCCGACCCCATCCGTCCGTACGCGCGAGCGCCGTACGTCACGGGGGCGGCGCCCTCGGTGTGTTCACCGGGCGGGCGTACGGCCGGTGTGTTCACCGGGCGGGCGCGCGGCCGTCCCGGGCGGCGCTCACCCCGGGTACGGCGCCGTCAGATAGCGCTGGACGGTCGGCGCCAGCCACGCCACGGCCTCCTCGGTGTCCAGCTCCACGGCCGGCGGGAACCGCAGGACGTAGCGCGTGAGCGCCAGCCCGAGCAACTGCGACGAGACCAGCGCGGCGCGCGCGGGGACCTGCTCGGGGTCGGGGCAGAAGCGACGGGCGAGCGGGAGGACCTGCTCCCGGAAGACGCCCTGCATCCGTTCGGCCCCGGCCTCGTTGGTCGCGCCGACCCGCAGCAGGGCCGTGAGCACGTCGTTCTCCTCCCACTGGGCGAGGAAGTGGGTCACGAGCGCCCGGCCGACGTCTTCCCGGGCCAGTGACGCCGGGTCCGGCAGCATCAGGTCGATGGCGACGGCCGCCGCGAACAGCCCCTCCTTGTTGCCGTAATAGCGCATGACCATCGACGGATCGATGCCGGCGTCCTTGGCGATGGCGCGGATGGTGGCGCGCTCGTAGCCGTCGGCGGCGAAGCGTTCGCGGGCGGCCTCGAGGATCGCCGCGCGGGTGGCCTCGGAGCGGCGCCGGGGGGCGGGGGGCTTGCTCGATGTCATGCCAACAACCGTAGGCCAACGTCCGTGGGCCAACAAGTGTTGAGTGCTTGGGCCAACAAGTGTTGACGTCGCGGACCGGGCGGTCCTACGGTGGTCCACAGGTGTTGGCAAACAGGTGTTGGCAAACAATCGTTGGCATCCAGGAGGCTCCCGATGAGCGGCACCGGCACCGACCCCACCCGCCCCACCTCCGGCTCCCCCCGCCCCACCCTCCCCGTGATCGTCGTCGGCTCCGGCCCCACCGGCCTGCTCCTCGCCGGTGACGTCGCCGCCGCCGGCGTCCCCGTCACCGTCGTCGAGAAGCGCCCCCACACGATCAGCAACCTCTCCCGCGCCTTCGGCGTGCACGCCCGCACCCTGGAACAGCTCGACGCCCGCGGCCTCGCCGACCGGCTGCTCGCCACCGGCAGCACCCTCACCGAACTGCGCCTCTTCCGCCGCCTCACCCTCGACCTGGGCACGCTCCCCTCCCGCTTCCCGTTCCTCCTCGTCACCCCGCAGTACGAGGTCGAGCGGATCCTGGAGGAGAGGGCGCGGGCGCTCGGCGTCGAGTTCCTCTTCGAGCACGAGCTCGTGGGACTGCGGCAGGACGACGGCGGCGTCGACCTCGACCTGCGCGGCCCCGACGGGACGGCCGTCACCCGCCGCGCGGCCTACGCCGTCGGCGCGGACGGCCACCGCAGCGCCGTACGCCGGGCCGTCGGCCTGCCCTTCCCCGGCGTCTCCGTCATCAAGTCCCTGTTCCTGGCGGACGTCCGGCTCGCCGAGCGGCCCGGGAGCGTGCTCACCGTCGACGGCACGGGGGACACCTTCGCGATGATCGCGTCCTTCGGCGACGGCTGGTACCGGGTCATGGGCTGGAACCGCCGCCACGAGGTCCCCGACGACGTCCCGCTCGACCTCGACGAGGTCAGGGAGGTCACCCGTGGCGCCCTCGGCACCGACTACGGCATGCACGACGCCCGCTGGCTCTCCCGCTTCCACAGCGACGAACGGCAGGCGCCGGCGTACCGGGCGGGCCGGGTCTTCCTCGCCGGCGACGCCGCCCACGTCCACTCACCGGCCGGCGGCCAGGGCATGAACACCGGTCTGCAGGACGCGGCCAACCTCGGCTGGAAGCTCGCGGCGGTCGTCGAGGGCCGGCTGCCCGAGGGCCTCCTGGACACCTACCAGACCGAGCGCCACCCGGTCGGCCGGGCCGTGGTGCGCAGCAGCGGCGGACTGGTCCGGCTGGCGCGGGCACGGCACCCGGCACTGCGCGCCGTGCGCGCCCTGGTCGCCGCCTTCCTCAACGCCTCCCGGCCCGCCCGCACCAAGGCCCTGGCCCAGATCTCCGGCATCGGTCACGCGTACCCGGCCCCGCGCGGCGCCCACCCCCTGACCGGCACCCGCGCCCCCGACGTGGCCCTGGCGGGCGGTCGCCTCCACGAGGCGCTGCGCGGCGGCCGTTTCGTCCTGATCACCCCGGAGCCGTACGACGCCGGCGGCATCCCCGGGGGCCGGCTCGGCGTGGAGCGCTGGGCGGCCGGGAACCGGCGTACGACCGTGCTGGTGCGCCCCGACGGATACGTGGCCTGGGCGGCGGACTCCGCCGGGCCCGCCGAGACCGCGAGCGCGCTCGCCACCCACGTCGGCTGAAGGGGCGCGTACCGACCGGCCCGCTACCTCTCGGTCGCGGAGAGCAATTCCCGCAGCAGGCCGGCCAGTCGCTCCGCCCGTTCCCCGTCCAGGGCGGACAGTGCCTCCGTCTGGACGGCGAGGCCCGCGCCGACCGCCTCGTCGGTCAGCCGCAGCCCCTCCTCGGTGAGCGTGACCTGGAGTCCGCGCCGGTCGTGCGGGTCGGGGGAGCGGCGCAGCAGCCCCGCCCGCTCCAGTTTGTCGAGGCGGCCCGTCATCCCGCCGGTGGTCAGCATCAGCGTGGCGGAGAGCTGGCGGGGGGAGAGCGTGTAGGGCTCACCGGACCGGCGGAGCGTCGCCAGGACGTCGAACTCCCCGCGCGAGACCCCGTACTTGGCGTACGCCTTCTCGATCCGGTCGCCCATCGCGCGCGCGAGCCGGTACACGCGCCCGAAGACCTCCATGGCGGTGGTGTCGAGGTCGGGCCGCACCCGGGCCCACTGCTCGATGATCGCGTCGACGGGGTCCTGACGCGGCTCCGGGGATGCACTCATGGGCAGGAGTATCCGCCTCCGTCCGGTCGGCCGCAAGAAAGTAGCTTGATGGAAAGTAGGCGACTGCTAAGCTACTTTCCATTGACCTACTGGAAAGGGGTGCGCATGGCCGCCCACCGCACCACCCTCGTCGCGGTCACCGCCCTCGCCCCCGTCTCCTGGGGCACCACCTACGCCGTCACCACCGAACTCCTCCCGCCCGACCGCCCCCTGTTCACCGGCCTGATGCGCGCCCTGCCCGCAGGACTCCTGCTCCTCGCGCTCGCCCGGGTGCTGCCGCGGGGCGCCTGGTGGTGGAAGGCGACGGCGCTCGGCGCCCTCAACATCGGCGCCTTCTTCCCCCTGCTGTTCCTCTCCGCCTACCGCCTGCCCGGCGGCCTGGCAGCGGTCGTCGGCTCCGTCGGCCCCCTGTTCGTCGTGGCCCTCTCGGCGCTCCTGCTGGGGCAGCGCCCGACGACCCGGACCGTGCTCACCGGGGCCGCGGCGGCCCTCGGCGTCAGCCTGGTGGTGCTGAAGGCGGCCGGCGCACTGGACCCGCTCGGCGTCCTCGCGGCCGTCGCCGCCACCGCCTCGATGTCCACCGGCACCGTGCTCACCAAGCGCTGGGGGCGCCCCGAGGGCATCGGCCCCCTCGCCCTCACCGCCTGGCAGCTCACGGCGGGCGGACTCCTCATCGCCCCCCTCGCCCTCCTTGTCGAGGGCGCCCCGCCCGCCCTCGACGCCCCCGCGGCCGGCGGCTACCTCTACCTCGCCCTGGCGAACACGGCGCTCGCGTACTGGCTCTGGTTCCGGGGCATCGGCCGCCTCACCGCCACCCAGGTCACCTTCCTCGGCCCCCTCTCCCCGCTCACGGCGGCGGTGGTCGGCTGGGCCGCCCTCGGCGAGACACTGACGCCACTGCAACTGGCCGGCATGACCCTGGCGTTCGGCGCGACGGTGGCGGGCCAGCTCACCGCCCGCCCCACCCCCACACGCACCGCCACCCCCACACCCGCCCCCACCCCTGTCCCGACACCCGCCCCGGCGCGCGGCCGTCCCGCCGCACCGTCCGCCCGGCGACCGCGCCCGTCCGACGCGCACGCAGGACACCGGCGCCCCTAGGGGCGCACGGTGCCGAGGGGACGCCACCGACCGCGCGCAGCGTTCGCGCCACCCGGGGCGAAAGTGGCGCGTTCGAACATTGCCGCCGCGTTCCACGGCGAGCAGCCTGGAGACCGCGTACGGGAGCGCTCCCATCGCGAGCCGCACGATGAGCACCGGATCAGCACCAGCCACCCCCCACCGTGCAAGCGCCCTCGTTCCTGGAGCCGACATGCCACGACCACGACGCCGCTGGACCGGACCCCTTCTGCTGGCCCTCCTGCTGACCGCCCTCGCCCCCTGGCCCGCGACGGCGGACACCGCGCCGGCCCGGGCGGAAACGAAGGCACACGCCGCGACCGTACCCCTGCCGTCCCTCAGCGCCACCACCACGCAGGTCGCCTCCGGCCTCAGACGGCCCACGGCCATCGTGGCCCCCGACGACGGCACCGACCGGCTGTTCATCACCGAGAAGCGCGGCACCGTACGCGTCTACCACCCGGACACCGGCCTGGCCTCCACCCCGCTGCTCGACATCACCGCGGCCGTGGACGAGTCCGGAAACGAACGCGGCCTCCTCGGCATCGCCCTCCCGCCCGACTTCGCCGCCACCCGAAACCTCTACCTGGCGTACACGGCCCTGCCCGACGGCGCGGTCACCCTCGCCCGCTACCGGCTCGACGACTCCCGCCTGGAAGTCCTCCTCTCCCAGGAGCACGCCCAGTACAGCAACCACAACGGCGGCCAGCTCGCGTTCGGCCCCGACGGCAACCTGTACTGGAGCATCGGCGATGGCGGCGGCTCCGGCGACCCCTTCAAGTCCGGCCAGCGGCTGGACACCCTGCTGGGCAAGATCGTGCGCATCGACGTACGCCGGACCTGCGGCACGCTGCCCTACTGCGTCCCCGCCGACAACCCCTTCGTGGACAGGGCCGGCGCCCGCGGGGAGATCTGGCTGTACGGGCTGCGCAACCCGTGGCGGTTCTCCTTCGACCGGGCCGACGGATCCCTGTGGATCGGAGACGTCGGCCAGGGCCGCTGGGAGGAGATCGACCACCTCGCCCCCGGCCGGGGCGGACTGAACCTCGGCTGGTCCTGCTACGAGGGCCTGGAGAAGTTCACGGGCGCCGACTGCCCGCCCGGCGAGACCTACACCAAGCCGGTCTTCACCTACTCCCCCTACACCGGCGGCTGTTCGGTCATCGGCGGCCACGTCTACCGGGGCCGGGCGCACGCCGACCTGGTCGGCGGGACGTACATCGCCACCGACTACTGCTCCTCGACCGTCTGGGCGCTGCGCCCCGACGGCGCGGGCGGCTACGAACAGGCCGAGATCGGCGAGATGCCCACTCAGGTGTCCTCGATCGGCACGACCGCCGACGGAGAGTTCTACGCCGTCAACGACCTGCCCGGCGGCCTGCACAAGATGTCCTTCGCCCAGAGGCAGCCCACCTGCCGGGTCGACCGCACGGTGACGGCCTGGGGCACCGGCATGACGGTCGACCTCACCGTCACCAACACCGGCAGCACCCCGGTGAACGGCTGGACCCTGCGGTTCCCGCTGGCCCTCGGCCAGACCGTCGTCTCCGACTGGAACACGGACCTGATCCAGTTGAGCAACGTGATCACGGCGACCAACGCCTCCCACAACGCCACCATCGCCCCCGGCGCCGCCATCACCCTCGGCTACCTCACCGACCACACCGGCGACACGTCCCCACCACCCCGCTTCACCCTCAACGGCGCCGCCTGCGCGATCGGCCGCTGACCCCCGCCCCACCCCACCGATGAGTTTCCCGGCGCCCCACAGTCCATCCTTGCGCAGGGCACACCGAAGCCACGAACGTGACCGAAGTACGCCCACGCCCACCAGGACCCGGACCCGACACACCGAGGAACTCCACGATGCGCACCCTGATCAGCACCGCTTTCATCTCCCTCGACGGCGTAGTGGAGGCCCCGGGCGGCGAGCCCGGCTACCGGAACGCCGGCTGGACCTTCGAGGACATCGAGTTCCTTCCCGAGGCCTTCGACATCAAGGGCCAGGAACAGAAGGAAGCCACCGCGATGCTGCTGGGCCGCGCCAGCTACCAGGCGTTCAGCCCCGTCTGGCCCGACATGGAGGACTTCGCGGACTACAGGGCGATGCCGAAGTACGTCGTCTCCACCACCCTCACCGAGGACGACCTGGTGTCGAACTGGGGCGAGACGACGATCCTGCGCTCCACCGACGACGTCGCCGCGCTGAAGGAGACCGAGGGCGGCCCGATCATCATCCACGGCAGCGCCTCGCTCAACCGGTCCCTGTCGGACGCCGGCCTGATCGACCGCTACCACCTCCTCGTCTTCCCGCTCCTCCTCGGCGCGGGCAAGCGGCTCTTCAGCACCACCGACAAGGACACCCAGAAACTGAAGCTCGTCGCCCACGAGGCCTACGCCAACGGCCTCCAGAAGAACATCTTCGACGTCGTGCGCTGACAGCACGGCGGCGCGAGAAACGGAGTCGGCGCGAATGACCGACCTCTCCCCCCACCGGTCCCCCTACTGGGAGATAACGACACTGGTGGTCGGAGAAGAAGTCCCGGACATCACCTACTCCGTCTTCGTCGGTGATGGAGACGACGCGGTGGCTAACGGGTACTACTTCGACCTTCAGCGTTTCCTTGAGGAGCAGCCGGACGAGCAGAACATGAGAAACGGCACGGACAGCTACTGCGTGGTGAACGAGAGCGGGGGCGTTCACTACGGTGGCCTGGAAGAGGTGTCCTTGTCGCCCGGTCTCCTGACCCTGCGTTTCGACGACGAGGCCATTGAGGCGCTGGGCCTGCCCTCCCGCGTCATTCCGTTGGGGGTCGCCGCAGAAGTCGACCTCGACGCGTTGCGGGCGGGCCTCCACCGCGTCCTCACCTACGGGAATCCTCGAAGACATCCGAGGCTGAATCTGGGATGAGCCGAGCCACTCCGTGACCGACTCGAACAGCTCGCACGGCCCATCGACACAACGCCCCGGGCCTTCCGAGAAACGCCAAGGGCGCCCGGTGTAACGACACCGGGCGCCCTTGGCGTATCGGACGTTACCGGGCGGCCCCCGCCGCCGCGTCCGCCGCCTGTGCGCGCAGGGCGCGTTCCACGCCCGCGCGGGACTCCGACACCAGGCGGCGCAGGGCCGCGTTCGGCTGGGCGGAGGTCAGCCAGGCGTCCGTCTTGTCCAGGGTCTCGCCGGAGACCTGGACCGTCGGGTAGAGGCCGACCGCGATCTGCTGGGCCATCTCGTGCGAACGGGACTCCCAGACGTCCGCCAGCACCTCGAAGTACCGGTCCGTGTACGGCGCCAGCAGCTCGCGCTGATCGGTCTGGACGAAGCCGGCGATGACCGCCTCCTGCACCGCGTTGGGCAGCTTGTCGGAGTCCACGACCGAGGACCACGCCTCCGCCTTGGCCTCCTCGGTCGGGCGGGCCGCCCGGGCCGTCGCGGCGTGGCGCTCACCGGCCGCCGTCTTGTCCCGCTCGTACTCGGCGGTGATCTCCGCCTCGTCGAACCGGCCCACCGCGGCCAGCCGCTGCACGAACGACCAGCGCAGCTCCGTGTCCACGGCCAGCCCCTCGACGGTTTGGGTACCGGCCAGCAGGGCCTCCAGCAGGTCCAGCTGCTCCGGCGTACGGGCCGTCGCCGCGAACGCCCGCGCCCAGGCCAGCTGGTGGTCACTGGCCGGCGCGGCGGACCGCAGGTGGGCCAGCGTGGCGTCGGTCCAGCGGGCCAGCAGGGTCTCGCGGGCGGCGGGGTCGGCGTACAGGTCGATCGCCAGCTTCACCTGCCGGTGCAGCGACTGCACGACACCGATGTCGGACTCCTTGCCGATGCCGGACAGGACCAGGGAGAGGTAGTCGCGGGCGGCGAGTTCCGCGTCCCGGGTCATGTCCCAGGCGGACGCCCAGCACAGGGCGCGCGGGAGGGACTCCGCGAAGTCGCCCAGGTGCTCGGTGACGACGGCGAGCGACTGCTCGTCCAGGCGGACCTTGGCGTACGACAGGTCGTCGTCGTTCAGCAGCACCACCGCCGGACGGCGCTTGCCGACCAGCTGCGGTACGGGCGTCAGCTCGCCGTCGACGTCCAGCTCGACGCGCTCACCGCGCACCAGCTTGCCGTCCGCGCCGAGGTCGTAGGCGCCGACCGCGATGCGGTGCGGGCGCAGCGTCGGCTCGCCCTTCGCGCCGGCCGGGAGCGCCGGGGCCTCCTGGCGGATGGCGAAGGAGGTGATCACACCGTCCGCGTCCGTCTCGATCTCCGGGCGCAGCACATTGATGCCGGCCGTCTCCAGCCACTGCTTCGACCAGGTCTTCAGATCGCGCCCGGAGGTCTCCTCCAGCGCGCCCAGCAGGTCCGACAGCCGCGTGTTGCCGTACGCGTGGCGCTTGAAGTACGCCTGCACGCCCCGGAAGAACTCGTCCTCACCGACGTACGCGACGAGCTGCTTCAGCACGGAGGCGCCCTTGGCGTACGTGATGCCGTCGAAGTTGACCAGCACGTCGTCCAGGTCGCGGATGTCCGCCATGATCGGGTGCGTGGAGGGCAGCTGGTCCTGGCGGTAGGCCCAGGTCTTCATGGAGTTCGCGAACGTCGTCCACGAGTGCGGCCAGCGCGAGCCGGGCGCGGCGGCCTGGCAGGCGATGGAGGTGTAGGTGGCGAACGACTCGTTCAGCCACAGGTCGTTCCACCACTCCATGGTGACCAGGTCGCCGAACCACATGTGGGCCAGCTCGTGCAGGATGGTCTCCGCGCGCACCTCGTACGCCGCGTCCGTCACCTTGGACCGGAAGACGTACTGGTCGCGGATGGTCACCGCGCCCGCGTTCTCCATCGCGCCCGCGTTGAACTCCGGCACGAACAGCTGGTCGTACTTCTCGAACGGGTACGCGTAGTCGAACTTCTCCTGGAACCACTCGAAGCCCTGCCGGGTCACGGCGAAGATCGCGTCCGCGTCGAGGTACTCGGCGAGCGAGGGGCGGCAGTAGATGCCGAGCGGGACGGACTGGCCGTCCTTCTCGTACACGCTGTGCACGGAGTGGTACGGGCCGACGATCAGCGCCGTGATGTACGACGAGATGCGCGGGGTCGGCTCGAAGACCCAGACGTTGTCCCGCGGCTCGGGCGTGGGCGAGTTGGAGATGACGGTCCAGCCCTCGGGCGCCTTCACGGTGAACTGGAAGGTCGCCTTCAGGTCGGGCTGCTCGAAGGACGCGAACACCCGGCGGGCGTCCGGCACCTCGAACTGGGTGTAGAGGTACGCCTGGTCGTCGACCGGGTCGACGAAACGGTGCAGGCCCTCACCCGTGTTGGTGTAGGCGCAGTCGGCCACCACCCGGAGGATGTTGCGGCCCTTCAGCAGGCCGGCGAGGGCGATGCGGGAGTCCGCGAAGACCTCGGCGGGGTCGAGGGTGTCCCCGTTGAGCGTCACCTCGTGCACGGCCGGGGCCACCAGGTCGATGAAGGACTCCGCGCCGTCACCGTCCTCCGCGACGTCGAAGCGCACCGTGGTCACGGACCGGTAGGTGCCGCCCTCCTGTGCTCCGGAGAGATCGAGTTCGATCTCGTACGAGTCAACGGTCAGCAGCTGTGCCCGCTGCTGCGCCTCTTCGCGAGTCAGGTTTGTGCCAGGCACGCGGTCATCTCCTCGTTATGTGTGGGTTGCGCCATCCTTCCACGGGAGGTCGGGATCGGGCGACGATGACGGCGAGCCATGGGGATACCCCTGTATCGGCACGTCCGGGGCAGGGTGGCCGAGGGAGGGGAGCCCGGACGCGACGTCCGGAACCCGCCGGTGGCCGGGGCCCGCGGGAGTGAGCCTGGGAGGCATGACGCACCACACCGCACGCCCCGTCCCCCCGACGGTGCTGAAGGAACTGCTGGACACCGACGACGCGGGCCGCCCCGCCGTCCCCCGTACGGACGACGAGGGCGGCGCCCCGCTCCGCTGCTGCCTGCGCCGCAGCGAGCCCGGCGAGCGGATCGCCCTCGTCTCCTACGCCCCGCTGCGCCGCTGGGCGGCGGAGACCGGCGCGGATCCGGGCGCGTACGACGAGCAGGGACCGGTCTTCGTCCACGCGGGGGAGTGCGCGGGGCCGCGGGACGACCGCCTGCCGTTCACGAACACGCACCGGGTGCTGCGCCGCTACTCGGCGGACGGCCGCATCCTGGGTGGCCGGCGGGTCGGGACGGCGGAGGGCTTCCGCCCCGCACTCGACGAGGCCTTCGCCGACCCGGCGGTGGCGCTGGTGCACGTACGGGCCGTGGAGTACGGCTGCTTCCTGTACGAGGTGCGCCGCCGGGAGGACACCCCCTAGCCGTCCGTGCCGCCACCGACGAAGAAGGCGGGCACCCCCGCAAGGGAGTGCCCGCCTCTCGTGCGGCGGGTGTCAGCCGCGCAGCTCCTCGGCCACCAGCTCCGCGATCTGCACGGCGTTCAGCGCCGCGCCCTTGCGGAGGTTGTCGCTGGAGACGAACAGGGCCAGGCCGTTGTCCACCGTCTCGTCGGGGCGGATGCGGCCGACGTACGACGGGTCCTGGCCGGCGGCCTGGAGCGGGGTGGGGATGTCGGTGAGGACCACGCCGGGGGCGTCCGCCAGCAGCTCGGTGGCGCGCTCGGCGCTGATCGGGCGGGCGAAACGGGCGTTGATCTGGAGGGAGTGACCCGAGAACACCGGGACGCGCACACAGGTACCGGAGACCTTGAGCCCGGGGATCTCCAGGATCTTGCGGGACTCGTTGCGCAGCTTCTGCTCCTCGTCGGTCTCGTATCGACCGTCCTCGACGAGGTTGCCGGCGAAGGGCAGCACGTTGAAGGCGATGGGGCGCTTGTAGACACCGGGCTCGGGGAAGTCGACCGCCGCGCCGTCGTGGGTCAGCCTGTCGGCCTCGTCGACGACCTTCCGGGTCTGGCCGTGCAGCTCCGCGACGCCCGCGAGGCCGGAGCCGGACACCGCCTGGTAGGTGGCGACGACCAGCGCCTCCAGGCCCGCCTCCGCGTGCAGCGGACGCAGCACCGGCATCGCGGCCATCGTGGTGCAGTTCGGGTTGGCGATGATGCCCTTGGGGCGCCGCGCGATGGCGTGCGGGTTCACCTCGGAGACGACGAGGGGGACCTCGGGGTCCTTGCGCCAGGCGGAGGAGTTGTCGATCACGACCGCGCCCTGCGAGGCGACCTTCTCGGCCAGCGCCTTCGAGGTCGCGCCGCCCGCGGAGAACAGCACGATGTCCAGGCCGGTGTAGTCGGCGGTGGAGGCGTCCTCCACCGTCACGCCGTCCAGCTCGGAACCGGCCGAACGGGCCGAGGCGAACAGGCGCAGCTCCGTGACCGGGAAGTTCCGCTCCTTGAGGATCCTGCGCATGACCGTGCCCACCTGACCGGTGGCTCCGACGATTCCGACCCTCACGGCGACTCCCTACTGTGTCCTGGTTTGTTCCTGAATGCCTGGCCGAGGCTCTTCCATGATGCGGCCGACCACGGCCCGCCTGTCCAATTCTTTGCGGGTGCTGCCCGACCAGTGGGACACAGCGGCGGCGGCCACCGGTTGCGGACCTGCGGCCGTCACCCCTCTGAACTGCAGAAATTCAGCTTCCGGGGGTCGTGGACCGCAAGGTCCCCTGCCCGGTCCGGCCCTGTCCACACGGCGATGTGACGTACGCCTCCACCGGATCCGGAGAACCCGGCCGAACGTTCCGGGCGGGACCGGCGTCGTAGGGGAAACAGGGTGAGGGGGTGGGGCCGGTGCTGCGTGGAAGGACCCGGCGCGGCAGGGGGGCGTACGTCGCCGACGACGACCCGCTGGACGCGGCACAGGAACGCCGGGTGCGGGCGGTGCTCGCACTGGGCGGGGTACCGCAGGCGGACCTGCCGGACGGGGTGCAGCAGGTCCGCCTGCGGCTGCTGGAACGCGCCGCGAGCGGGCAGGAGGCACCGCGGGACGTCTCGGCGTGGGCGGCGGTGGTCGCCTCCAACCTGGCCATGGACTGGCACCGGGCCAAGCGCCGCCAGGAGCGGCTGGGGGAGCGGCTGGCCGCGCTGCGCCCGGCGGAACCGCCCTCCGGCGAGGAGACCAGCGTGCTCTCCCTCGCCGTCGCCAGTGGCCTGGAGGAACTGCCCGACGCGCAGCGCCAGGTCGTCGTACTGCGCTTCTACGCCGACCTGCCGGTGCGCTCGATCGCCGAACAGCTCGGCGTTCCGGAGGGCACGGTCAAGAGCAGGCTGCACACGGCGGTACGGGCCCTGCGCGCCCGCCTGCACGAGGACGAGGTGGTGTGACATGACCGCCCACGACAAGGCCCGGGACCCCCGGGACCCCCGGGACCCGGAACCCGCCCGCAACGGCACTCCCTACACAGATCCCGAGTACACAGATCCCGAGTACACAGATCCCGAGTACACAGGCCCCGAGTACACAGACCGCGAGTACGCGGATCCCGAGTTCGAGGGGTCCGAGTTCGACGGGCCCGAGTACGGCGGCATGGATGCCCTGATGGCCGCCCTCCTCGACGGACCGCTGCCCGCGCCGGCCCGGCAGGACACGGCGTTCATGGCCGCGCGGAGCGCCGCCGTCGCCGACCTGGCGGTGCTGCGGGAGCAGCTGACGCTGATCGGCGACGCCCTCGCGGCCCCGGCCGCCGGCCCCGTTGCCGCCGGGACGGAGGACGACGCCCCGGCGGGGCGAGAAGAGGCCGCTCCCCCCGGACAGCGGCCGCCCGGACAGCGGCCGCCCGGACAGCGGCCGGAGCCCGACGCCGGGCCGGGGCAGACCGAGGGGCCGCGACCCTCGGCCGCCGCGCTCCCCGAGGCCGGGACCGGGGCCCCGCCGGCCCCCCGGGCCCCGCTGAGGGCCGTGCCGTCCGCTTCCGGCGGCGGCTCCCGTACCCCACGCCGTCCCCGCCGCCGCCCGTTGACGGTCGCCCTCGGTGCCCTGGCCGCCGCTGCCGCCGTCACCGTGGTCGTCGGCATGGGGTGGCTGGTGACGCAGCCCGGGGGCGCGTCCGAGGCGTCGGCGGACAAGGGCGTCGCGGCGGACTCACCGGCTGAGGGCGGGGTCGCCTTCGGCAGCCCGCGCTACCTCGCCTGCGCCCGTCTCGTCGCCGAGGGCACGGTGCTGGCGGTGGACCCGGTGCCGGGGACCACGGAGCTGGAACGGGTCACGCTCGACGCGAGCCGTGTCTACAAGGGGGAGGGCGACAGCGAGATCGTGTTCCGCCGGTACACCGTCGGGGTCACCCCGCTGCACCGCGGCGACCGTGTGCTGATCGGCTTCCCCGCGAGGGGCGGCCACCCGGACACGGTGATCACCGGTGCGGCGGACATCGCCGCCGAGCGGGCCCGGATCATCGCCTCGCTCCCCGAGTCGCGCACCCTCACCTGCGGCTGAGGACGACGAATCTGCGGCCGAGGACGACGAAGGGGCGGCCGAGGACGACGAAGGGGCGGGCGCCCGTAACGGACGCCCGCCCCGCCTCGTGCACAGCCGTCCGTTACGGGACGACCTTCTCGATCGCCACGTTGCCGACGCCCGCGACCGTGCCGCGCGCGTTGACCAGCTGGACGCGGCCGAAGAACGCACGGCCCTCGGGAGCCGCCGCCGCGACGGTGACGTCGCCGGAGACGGTGGCCGAGTCGCCCGTGCCGAGCTTCACCGCGGTGGCGCCGTCGACGGTGACGGAGCCGAGCGAGGCGGCGAAGAACACGTCCCGGTAGTCGTACTCCGTGGTGCCGGCCGGGACGGCGTAGCCGACGACCTCGATGGTGTACGTGCCGGCGGCCGGGGAGGCGATGGAGACGGACTCCTCGGAGTCGCCGTCGGCGGAGGAGCCGACCGCGTTGCCGTCCTGGTCGTAGACCGCGAGGTCCAGGTCGGCGGCGGCGTCCGAGACGTTGCCGATGGCCACGTCGAGCGACGCGGCGCCCGCGGGCACCTCGACGGTCGTGGTGTGCGTGTCACCCGTCGCGATGGACGGCCGGGTGGTCTTGGACGAGCCGAGCGGGCCGCCGACCAGCTTGCCGTCCAGGGCGGCCGCCTCGTTCGTCACCTTCCACGAGGCGGCGGCCGGCGTGCCGACCTTCGCCTCGGGCACGGTCACGGTCTCCGGGGCGAAGGCCGCCCCGAGGACGGCGACGTCCAGCTTGTACGGGTTGTCGAGCAGCGGGGAGGTGCGGCGCGACTCGACCTCGATCTCCCAGACGCCCGGCTGCGGGTTCGCGTAACTCCGCACGTCGGGGCGGCAGGTGTTGGCCGGGTTGGTGTAGTTCGGGTAGCAGTTGACCGTCGACGTCGGGTCGGCCGGGACGCCGTACGGGTGGATGGCGATGAACCGGGTCTGGCTCTTGTCCTTCAGCCCGCTCATCGCGACCTCCAGCGTCTTCGCGCCCTCGGGCACGGTGACGAAGTAGGAGGTGGAGTCGTTGCGCTGGGCGGTGCCGGAGGCCGAGAAGGTGTACTTCAGCGGCGCGGAGACGACCACGGTGGTCAGGATCTGCTGGTCGACGCCCTCGGTGCGCGGGTCGTCGACCTCGAGGATCGCGCTCTTGAGGCCGGCCGAGCCGGGCGCGGCCTGGACCTTCACGGTGACCGGCTTGTTCAGCGGCAGCGCGATGTCGTCGTCGCCGAGGACGCGGAAGGTGCGGCCCGCGTTGTTCTCGAAGTCCAGCTCGTGGCGGACCGCGCGGTCCGGACCGGACGTACGGGTGATGGTGACGTCGTACGTCTTCTTCTGACCGGCCTTCAGGCCGCCCTCGCGGTCGTAGAGACCGGTGCCGGAGCCGGGCGTCTTCAGGAACTGGTCGATCGCGGTGTCGACCGGCGCCTTCACCGTGTAGGTGTGCGCGGTGGCGCCGTCGCGGATCGCGTCCCAGGCATCCTCGATGTCGATGAGGCCGGCGCCCTCCTCGTAGGCCTGCACACCGCTGATGTGCTCGGCGGTGGAGGTGAGGGCGGTGCGCAGCTTCGCGGGCGTGAGGGCGATGCCCTTCTGCTTCGCGGCGGACAGCAGCAGCGCGGAGGCGCCCGCGGCCTGCGGGGAGGCCATCGAGGTGCCCTGGAGCATGCCGTACCCGGCCGGCAGCGAGTAGCCCGCCTCGGCGACCGGGGCGCCCGGCAGCCAGGTCTGGATGGTGTTGATCGCCGCGCCGGGCGCGACCAGGGTCGGCGTGAAGCCGCCGTCCTCACGCGGACCGCGCGAGGAGAACGGCATCATGGCGTAGTCCTTCTCCACCACGGAGCCGTAGTTGGCGGCCCAGGTCTCCTTGGAGGCGGAGGCGCCGACGGAGATGACCTTGTCGGCCAGCGACGGGTCGCCGATGGTGTTGGCGCCGGGGCCGGAGTTGCCCGCGGAGATCACCAGCTGGACGCCGTAGGTGTCGATGAGGCGCGTGTAGAGCTCGGCGCGGGCGTTGTTGCCGTCGTTCAGCGCCGGCAGGCCGCCGATCGACATGTTGACGATGTCGACGCCACGGGTGGTGACGAGGTCGATCATGCCCTCGGTGAGCGCGACGTTGGTGCAGCCGCCGGACCAGGTGCAGGCGCGCGAGGAGACGATCTTCGCGCCGGGGGCCGCGCCGTTCATCCGCCCGCCGAACAGGCCGTTGGCGGCGGTGATGCCGGCGACGTGCGAGCCGTGCGAGCCCTCGATGACACCGATGTTGACGAAGTCGGCGGTCTTGCCGACCCAGTCGCCGCCGTACGGGTCCATCGGGACGTCCTTGCGGATCTCCACGACGAACGGCTGGCGCTCGGCGACGTCGGTGGCCGGGTCGTCGGTGCCGAAGTACCCGATCTGGAAACCGTCCTTGTACGGCTTCATCGGGGTGTCGTCGGCGAAGTCCTGGTTGTTGTTCAGGTCGACGCGGACCGTGCCGGCCGCGGCGTCGTAGAGGACGCCCCAGGAGTCGGTGGTGTCGCCGTCGCGGTTGGCGTCGCCGCCCGCGTCGCCGCCGGTGGTGTAGGACTCCAGGAAGGTGCTGATCTGGTACGAGCCCGCGGGGGCCGTCCAGGTCCTGCCGTTGAAGGTGAAGGACGGCCCGGAGACGGCGGAGACCATCGGACGCCAGGTCCGGTCGCCGTCGACGATCGGGTCGGTGGCCGTCACCCAGTCGACGATCTTGCGCTCGCCGGTGGTGGTCTTCTGCAGCGCAGGGTGGCCGAGGTCCACGCCCGAGTCGAGGATGCCGATGGTGATGCCGCGGCCGTCCGCCTTCGGGTGGTCCTCGACGAACTCGACGGCACCGGTCTCGAAGGACGGGTTGTACGGGTTCTCGGCGGGGGTCCGCTTCCCGGGCGCCGGGTAGGAGGTGCTGCCCTGGGCGCCCGCCTGCCGGGTGGTGTCGGCGGCCGGCGTCGGGTCGTCCAGCGGGATCTCCTCGCGCAGGTCGACGCCGTGCACGGAGGAGAGCTTGGTGGCGGCGGCGATCGCCGCGTCGGCCTTGCCGGTGGGGACGGTGGCGCGGACGTAACCGAGCCCGTCGTGGGTCCGGCCGACCGAACCGCCCTTGACCGCGTCCAGCTGTTCGGCGACCTGCTCGGTCTTGCCGGGAGCGGTGGCGATCATCATCGTGACGTTCTTGGCGCCGTCGGCCTTGGCCTCGGCGAGCAGCTCCGCGTCGTCCGAACCGAGCTTGTCGGGGGCGGACTTGACGTCGGCGTCGGCGGGCGGCGCGTCGGCCGCGAAGGCCGCGGGTATCGGCCCGGCCGCGGAGAGCGCGGCGACGAGACCGGCGGCCACGGCTATGCGGGCCACGCGTCTCGCGCCCGATATCGGGTCGCGCTGGGGGAGGTGGGTCATCGGCATCCCTTGTACGTAAGGAACGATCGTGGAGCGACCGGAGCCGATAGGCCCTGACCGCTACGGTCCGGAACATGAGTTCGGACGGTCGTTGAGCCTTCCGCAAGGGGCTGATGTTTGGCGAGCGTTGGCCGAATCGAAATGGATGTATGGGGAAAACCCCCGATGTACTTATGGGGAGATGTGCCCCGAAGGTGACAAGTCGGCCATGGTGCGGTGCGTCGGGCGTTCCTCGCGTGGCGCGTGAGGGCGTCCCCGGCGCGGTACGCCGGGTGCCGCGGGCGCGGGCGCCTCAGGCGTCCTTCGTGCGCGCGTAGTGCCGGGACGCCTTGGCGCGGTTGCCGCAGGCGGCCATGGAGCACCAGCGGCGGGTGCCGTTGCGCGAGGTGTCGAAGAAGTGCAGGACGCACGCCTCGTGGGCGCAGCCCCGGATCCGGTCCGGCGCGACGGTCAGCAGCCGCAGGTAGTCGCGGGCGGCGAGCCAGGCCGGCCCCCAGGAGGCGTCGTCGAACTCGGGCCGCTCGCCCGGCCCGTCCGCGGTGAGCGTGGCCCGGATCCGCCCGTGCGCGAGCACGGAGTCCACCGCCCCCGTGCCCTCGCCGGGTGCCCCGTCGACCGCGTCCTTCAGGGCGTCCCGTGCCCGCAGTACGTGGCGCAGCGTCGCCGCGTCGGCGGCGAACTCCCCGTCCAGCCCGTTGGCGGCCAGCCACACCGCGAGCCCGTCGGTGCCGGTGAGCAGGTCCCGCGGGGCTCCCTCGCTCACCCAGCGGGTGTTGAGCAGGTCGAGCGCGAGCGGCTCGCCGGTGAGCGGCCGCGGGTCCACGCGGTCCCGGTCGGACATGGAGGGCTCCTTCCGTGCTAACCACTCAAGCGTACGTGACCGGTTGACGCGCGAGAGATCTAACCCCTATCGTCGCTTTCACTGGTTAGCCTCGCATGCTGTCCGCGAGGCCCGACGAAGGGACTCCCATGACCCCGCGCCCCGGCCACACCGGCCTGAACGTCACCGACCTCGACCGCTCGCTCGCCTTCTACCGCGACGTCCTCGGCTTCGCCCCGATCGGTGAGGGCAAGGAGGAGGGCAGGCGGTACGCGTTCCTGGGGGACGGCGAGCGGCTCGTGCTCACCCTCTGGCAGCAGGCGGACGAGCCGTACGACGGCACCCGCTCCGGGCTGCACCACCTCGCCTTCGAGGTGGACTCGATCGAGCGGGTCAGGGAGTACGAGAGCGCCCTGCGCGCCCACGGCACCGCGTTCGCGTACGACGGCGTGGTCGCCCACGGCGAGGGCGCCGCCTCCGGCGGCATCTTCTTCCGCGACCCGGACGGCACCCGGCTGGAGATCTCGGCACCGAGCGGCGCCCAGGACGCCCCCGCGCCGCACGGCTCCGCCCCGACCTGCGGCTTCTTCTAACCGTGGAGACGACCCCGGCCCCGGAGACGACCCCGGCCCCGGAGACGACAGCGGCCGTGGAGACGACCCCGGCCGTGTACCACGCGGGCTCGCGCGCCGTTCAGGAGCGCGTGGGCGTGCGGGAGAGCGCCGACCACGTCGGCCGGTCCGTCGGGCGGCACATCAAACCGGTGGCCGCCGCCTTCCTCGGACTCCAGCCGCTGCTGGTGCTCGGCGCCGCAGCCCCGGACACCGGCAGGGTGTGGGCCTCCCCGCTCACCGGCACCCCCGGCTTCGTCCGCGCCACCGGGCCGCGGCAGCTGTCGGTCACCGGCGGGCTCCGCCCGGCCGACCCGCTCACCTCCGCCCTCGCCACCGACGGCACCCGCGTCGGCACCCTCGCCCTGGACCCGCGCACCCGCCGCCGCATGCGCCTGAACGGCCGGCTCCGCCCCACCCCCCGGGGCTTCGCCGTCGAGGCCGACCAGGTGTTCGCCAACTGCCCCAAGTACCTGCAGAGACGGGAGACCTACGAGACGGTCGCCGGCCGCCGCCCGGGCACCACCCGGCGCGGCCACCGCCTCACGGACGAACAGCGGGCGTTCGTGGAGGCGGCCGACACCCTGTTCATCGCCACCGTGCACCCGGGCGGCGCCGACGCCGGCCACCGCGGCGGCCACCCCGGCTTCGTCCGCACCACCTCCGCCACCGGGCTGAGCTGGCGCGACTACCCGGGCAACGCCATGTTCCTCACCCTCGGCAACCTGGTCACCGACCCCCGGGCGGGCCTGCTCCTGCTCGACTGGACGACGGGACGGTCCCTCCAGCTCACCGGCGAGGCCCGCACCGAGTTCACCGCCGACGGGGAGCGCCGGGTCCACTTCACCGTGACGGAGGCGGAGGACACCCCGGACGCCGTACCGCTGCGCTGGTCCGCCCCCGCCTACTCACCCGCCAATCCACACCCCCCGGGATGACGCCCGGGCGGCTCCCGCCCCGGCTCCGGACCCGGGCGCCTGCCCCGCGAGATGAACGCGAAGCGACTGCCCCGGGGCCGGAGCGGGGCCGGTGCGGGAGCGGCCGGCGACACCTCGGGCGCACCTAGATCCACGTACGGCGATCGGCGTTGCGCGTTGCCGTCTCGTTCACGCGCAGGCCATTCCCGGTGCCAAGCATCCAGTACGAGCGGGAAGCTCGCCCGGCGGGCGTTCCGCGACCACTGCCGACGCGTTCGCACCCGGGGAGACAAGCGCCATGTCGCGCACACGCTCAGTCGCCGGCTCCACTGGACTCCACCGCCGTTCCCTCCTCGCCGCCACCGGAGCGGTCGCCCTGTCCGCCGGCGCCGGCTACGCCCTGCGGCCCGGCGACGCCGGCACCGCGGCCGCCGCCTCCGGTGCCGGCGCCGAGGAGGCCGTGCTCGCCTCCTCCCGGAAGGCACCGCCCGTCCCGCTCGCCCCGTACACGCGCGGCACCACCGTCGCCGGTGCGGCGGCCCCGCGCGGCGGCACGGGCTACCGGCGCCTCGCCGACGGTCCCGGCTGGGGCCGGGTGGTGCGCGGCGAACTGGCCGCCGCCCGCTCCGGCCGGGCCGGCCGCCGCACCGCGCTCGCCGCGTTCGTGCAGCTCACCGACCTGCACCTCATCGACACCCAGCACCCGCTGCGCCTGGAGTACCTGCGCTCGGCCGACGTGCACGCCTGGCGTCCGCAGGAAACCCTGACCGTGCAGGGCGCCGTCGCCCTCGTGGAGCGGGTCAACGCGCTGCGCGGCGCCCCCGTCACCGGCTCCCCGCTGCACTTCGCGATGACCACCGGCGACAACACCGACAACAACGCCCGCTCCGAACTGGAGTGGTTCCTGACGGTGATGAGCGGCGGCCGCGTCACACCCAACACCGGGGACCCGCGCCACTACGAGGGCGTCCAGAACAGCGGCCTGCGCCAGTACTGGCACCCGGACGCCGCCGTCCGCGACGCCGACAAGCGGCTCGGCTTCCCGCACCTCGACGGCTTCCTCGCGGCCGCCGTCCGCGAGGTGAACAGCCCCGGCCTCAACCTGCCCTGGTACTCCACCGTCGGCAACCACGACTCCATGCCGCTCGGCTGCTACGCCTCCCACGGCGACACGCGCCTGACCGAACTCGCGGTCGGCGGGCGGAAACTGATGGACGTCCCGGCGGCCGAGGCGCACAGGCTCCAGCAGGCCATCAAGAAGGCCAAGGACCCCCGGGGCGTGCGGTACGGCGACTTCCTGCGGACCCACGCCCGCGCCATGCGCTCCGTCACCCCGGACGAGCGGCGCGCCCCCTTCACCCCCGCCGAGTACCTGCGGGCCCACCTGGACCCGGCCCACCGCGGTGTCGGCCCGGTCGGCCACGGCTACTCCGCCGCCAACCTCGACGCGGGCACCCAGTACTACGCCTTCCGCATCGCCGACGACGTCATCGGCGTCAGCCTCGACACCACCGACCCGGGCGGCCACTACAACGGCTCCCTCGGCACGGCCCAACTGCGCTGGCTGGAGCGGACCCTGCGGGACAACCGGGACTCCTGGGCCGTCGTCTTCAGCCATCACACCAGCACGTCGATGAACAACACGCACCGCGACCCGGCGCGGCCCGACGAACGCCGCCACACCGGTGCGGAGGTCGTCGACCTCCTCGGCCGGCACGGCAACGTGGTCGCCTGGGTCAACGGCCACATCCACCGCAACTCCGTCACCCCGCACACCGGATCCGGCGGCTCCTTCTGGGAGATATCCACCGCCTCCCACGTCGACTTCCCCCAACTCGCCCGGGTCATCGAGCTGGCGGACAACGGGGACGGCACCCTCTCGCTCTTCACCACCCTCATCGAGTCCGCCGCCCCGGCCCGCACGGACTTCACCGACCTCTCCCAGACCGGCCTCGCCGCCCTGTACCGCGAACTGTCCCTCAACGCCCCGGGAGCCCGCACCGACCGGGCCGGCGCCCCGGAGGACCGCAACACCGAACTGCTGCTCAGGAAGCGCTGACGGCGGCCCGTCCCCGCGCACGGGAGGAGGGACCGCCGCACGGTCCTCCTCCCCTCCCGGTGCCGCGCCCGGCCCCCCACTACCGCGGCAGGACCACGACGTACGCCGCCGGGTCACGGTCGGCCGCGGCCATCAGGGCGGTACGGACCACCGCCGCCGCCTGCTCCCTCGCGTCCCGCAGCCGGCGCGGGGCGATCCGGACGACCGTGACACCGAGCCGTTCCAGGTGCTCGCGCCTGCGGGCGTACTCCGACCACACGGCGTCGTCCTCGGGCCGCCGTCCCGGGCGGGGCGCGCGGGTGTCCAGCTCCAGCGCCACCGCCTGCTCCGGCCAGTACGCGTCCACCACACCCAGACGGGGGCCGCCCGGCAGCCGCAGGTCGACGTTCCAGCACGGCTCCGGCAGACCGTGCTCGCGCACCAGCCGGTACAGCCGCGACTCCGCCAGCGCCCGGCCCTCGGCCAGCAGCGAGTCCACCGCGTCCACCACGTGCGGCCGGTTCAGCAGCTTGGCACCCGTCAGCTCCCGCACCACCGCCGCCGGATCGCAGTGACCGCCCCGCACCGCCTCCGTCAGCAGCCGGCGCACCGTGCCCGCGTCCTGAAGACCCGCCACGGCGTCGGCCAGCGCGCGCGGGACCGGCGCCACCGGCACGCCCGCGACCTGCTCCGGCACGGGCAGGGCGGCGGCGCGGACGACGCGCGCGCAGCCCGCCGACCGCAGCCGGCGCAACCGGGGGACCAGGACGTCGAACACGTCGAGGGAGGGCAGCGCGGGGGCGGAGGAGAAGCCGTGCAGGGCCAGCGCGGCCAGCCCCGTGATCATCGCCTCCCCGGAGGGGGACGCGGACGGCTCGTCGGCACCGGGCTGCGCGGGGACGCCCGCGGTGCGTTCCCGCGCCGCGTACAGCAGCACCGCGTGCAGCCGCTCCTCGCTGGTCGGCGGGCCGGGGTGGAGCAGGACGACGCCCGGCAGGAGCTGCTGCCAGGGGCCGCCGGGACGGCACTGTTCGCCGGCCTGCGCGGCCGGGACGCCGCGGGCGCGGAGCTGGGCGTGCGTGAGCACCCGGTGCGTGCCGTCGGAGAGCGGGTGCGGGGGGCGGGGAGAGAGCGGGGTGTTGTGGTTCATGCCCGGCAATTTCCCGTCTCCGGCCCGCCCCCGAACCCCTGTTACAGGGCCGTCGACAAACAAGGACAAGCCCGTACTCGAGGACAGCCGTTCGGATACCGGAAACCCCTGGTCCGTTCGGATGAAGGCCAGGGGTTACGGCGCGCAGTGCCCGCGTTCGGTAACGGCTCCCCCGTACGTCCCGTCACGGGGGAGCCGACGGGCTCGGGGCACGGTTCAGCCGGCCGCCGCGTCGCAGCGCTGGCCGCGCAGCGCCCGGGCCAGGTCGTCACGGGCCTCCAGGACCAGCCGGCGCAGCGCCGGGGCCGCGGCCGCGTGGTCCGCGAGCCAGGCGTCCGTCGCGTCCAGCGTCGCCTGCGAGTCCTGGAACGCGGGGAACAGCCCGCGCACCACGTCCATGCCGATCTGGATGGACCGCTCGGTCCACACCCGGTCGATCGCCGCGAAGTACTTCTCCGTGTACGGCGCCAGCAGCTCCCGCTGGGACGACTGCGCGAAGCCCGCGATCGTCGCCTCCACCAGCGCGTTGGACAGCGCGTCCGACTCCACGACCTGCGCCCAGCACTGCGCCTTCACCGCCGCCGACGGGCGGGAGGCCAGACAGCGCACGTGGTGCCGCTTGCCGGACGCGGTGTCGTCCCGGGCCAGCTCCTCGTCCAGCCTCTTCTCGTCCGCCACCCCGTGCGCGGCCAGCGGGCTCAGGAACGCCCAGCGCAGCTCCTGGTCCACCTCCAGCCCCGGCAGCGTCACCGTGCCGTCCAGCAGCGCGGTCAGCAGCTCGAAGTCGGCCGGCAGGCCGGCCGTGCGGGCGAAGAAGCGCGCCCAGGCCAGCTGGTGCTCGCTGCCCGCCTCGGCGCCGTACAGCTGGAGCGCGGCGCCCTCGGTGAGCCGGCGGCCGGTCTCCTCACGCCGCTCGGGCGCGGTGTAGTGCACCGCGGCCGACTCCGCCCACGCGTGCAGCATCTGCAGCACGCCGATGTCGGACTCCCGGCCGGCGAACTTCAGCACCAGGCCGATGAACTCCCGCGCCGGCAGCAGCGCGTCCCGGGTCATGTTCCACAGCGCCGACCAGCACAGGGCGCGCGCCAGCGGGTCGGTGATGTCGCCCAGCCCGTTCCTCAGCGCCGCCAGCGAGGTCTCGTCGAAGCGGGTCTTGCAGTAGGTGAGGTCGTCGTCGTTGACCAGCACCAGCTCCGGCGCGTCCGCGCCCGCCAGCTCCGCCACGACCGTCCGCGCCCCGTCGACGTCCGTCTCCGCCTGCGCGTACCGCTCCAGGGTGAGGTCGCCGGTGCGCCGGTACAGGCCCACCGCGACTCGGTGCGGGCGCAGTTCGGGGTGCGACTCGGCGGCGTCCTGCACGACCGCCAGCTCGTCGATCCTGCCCTCGGCGTCCAGCAGCACCTGCGGAGTGAGGGAGTTGACGCCGGCCGTCTGCAACCACGCCCGGGACCAGGCGGCCATGTCCCGGCCGCTGGTCTCCTCCAGTACCGACAGCAGGTCGCCCAGTCGCGTGTTGCCGTACGCGTGCCGCTTGAAGTAGCGGCGGGCGCCCTCCAGGAACGCGTCCTGGCCGGCGTACGCCACCAGCTGCTTGAGCACCGAGGCGCCCTTGGCGTAGGTGATGCCGTCGAAGTTGAGCTTGGCGTCCTGGAGGTCGCGGATGTCGGCGGTGATCGGGTGGGTGGACGGCAGCTGGTCCGCGCGGTAGGCCCACGCCTTGCGGCGGTTGGCGAAGGTGATCCAGCCGTCGGTGAAGCGGGTCGCGCCGACCAGCGAGAACGCGCCCATGAAGTCCGCGAAGGACTCCTTCAGCCACAGGTCGTCCCACCACTCCATGGTGACCAGGTCGCCGAACCACATGTGCGCCATCTCGTGCAGGATGACGTTGGCCCGGCCCTCGTAGGACGCGCGCGTGACCTTGCCGCGGAAGATGAACTCCTCCCGGAAGGTGACCATCCCCGGGTTCTCCATCGCGCCGAGGTTGTACTCGGGCACGAAGGCCTGGTCGTACTTGCCGAACGGGTACGGGTAGTCGAAGTGGTCGTGGAAGAAGTCCAGGCCCTGCTTGGTCACCAGGAAGACGTCGTCGGCGTCGAAGTGCGGGGCGAGGCCCTTGCGGCACATCGCGCCGAGCGGGATCTCCAGCCGGGTGCCGTCCTCGAAGGTCCGCTCGTAGGAGTCGGTCACGTAGTGGTACGGGCCCGCGACCACACAGGTGATGTACGTCGAGATCGGCTTGGTCTCCGCGAACCGCCACACGCCGTCGGCGAGTTCACCGGCCCCGTTGCTCCACACCGTCCAGCCCTCGGGCGCGCGCACCTCGAAGCGGTAGGGCGCCTTGAGGTCGGGCTGCTCGAAGTTCGCGAAGACCCGCCGGGCGTCGGCCGGCTCGTACTGCGTGTAGAGGTAGACCTCGCCGTCCTCGGGGTCGACGAAGCGGTGCATGCCCTCGCCGGTGCGGGAGTAGGCGCACTGCGCGTCGACGACCAGCTCGTTGTCGGCGGCCAGGTCCTCCAGCAGGATCCGCGAGCCGTCGAAGACCTGGCCGGGGTCGAGGTCCCGCCCGTTGAGCGCCACACTGGTCACGCCCGGCGCGATCAGGTCCGCGAAACTGCTCGCCCCCGGCTCGGCGCAGCGGAACCGTACGGTGGTGACGGAACGGAAGGTGCGCGGCCCCCCGCCGTCGTGCTCGCCGACCGCCGAACGCAGGTCGAGGGACACCTCGTACCCGTCGACGGACAGCAGGGCTGCCCGCTCCCGGGCCTCGTCGCGGGTCAGATTCTCACCGGGCACGGGCGGCACTCCTCAGGCGTCGTCGACAGGGATGAACAGGACCGATCCTGCCATGTGCCCCTGACGGCGGGCAGCCGGGAATGGCCGGGAGCGCACGCCGCGTTGTCACGGGGAAACACCGTCTTCACGAGGAGCGACATGTCGGACACGTCCCCCGCCACGCCCGTCGACTTCTGGTTCGACCCGCTCTGTCCCTGGGCCTGGATGACCTCCCGCTGGATGCTGGAGGTGGAGAAGGTGCGGGACGTCAAGGTCCGCTGGCATCTGATGAGCCTCGCCGTCCTCAACGAGGACAAGCTCGACGAGCTCCCCGCGGAGTACCGCGAGATGCTCGAGGTCCAGGCGTGGGGTCCGGTCCGGGTGGTCATCGCGGCGCAGCAGGAGCACGGCGCCGAGGTGCTCGGCGACCTCTACACCGCGCTCGGCACCCGCATCCACAACCAGGGCCGGGGTCCGGGCAAGGAGACGGTCGCCGCCGCGCTGAAGGACGTCGGCCTGCCCGAGTCCCTCATGGAGCACTGGGACTCCACTCCGTACGAGGCCGAGCTGCGCGCCTCCCACAAGGAGGGCATCGACAAGGTCGGCCAGGACGTCGGCACCCCGGTCATCGCGGTCCCCGGCTCCGACGGCGAGCAGCTCGCCTTCTTCGGCCCGGTCGTCACCCCGGCCCCCAAGGGCGAGGAGGCCGCCCGCCTGTGGGACGGCACCCTCGCCGTGGCCTCCGTCCCCGGCTTCTACGAGATCAAGCGCACCCGGACGAAGGGGCCGGACTTCGGCAACCTGTGAGGGTCAGTCCAGCACGGGTACCTTGATCGGCTCGGCGAACGGCTTCTTGTTGAAGCCCGTGCGCAGGTTGCGGCACTGCTTGCCGGTGTCGGTGTCGAGCACGTTCACGCAGATCCAGAACTCGCCGACGCCGGACCGGCCCAGCCGTTCCTTGAGCCAGTCCTCCTCCTTCTTGTCCAGCCGGCGGTGCTGCTGGTCGGAGCCGCAGGTCCAGCAGTAGTCCTTCATCGTCCTCTGTGTCGCCATTGCGCCACCATGGACCGGATTGCCGCATACCGGAAGCCCCCGCGGGCCGGGTTCCCGCGGGGGCTCCGTCGTTTTCCGCCTGCCGGGTGAACGGTGCGGAGACGATCACGGGGCAGGGCTCCTGCCGGGGAGGGCGGTCAGCTCCGGGCGCGCGCCCGCTGCCAGGCGTAGCCCACCGCCGCGAGCGCCAGCGTCATCCCGCCCGTCGAGTACAGCTGCACGCGCGTGCCCGGCTCCCGGGCCATCAGGACGAAGACCGCCGCCATGCCGGCCAGCGCCACCCACGTCAGCCACGGGAACGCCCACATCCGCACCACCAGCCGCTCCGGTGCCTCCCGCTCCAGCCGGCGGCGCAGCCGCAGCTGGGAGACGGCGATGAAGATCCAGACGACCAGGATCACCGCGCCGATCATGTTCAGCAGCCAGGCGAACACGTCGTCGGGGCGCCAGTAGCTCAGCAGCACGCAGAGGAAGCCGAAGACCGAGGAGGCCAGGACGGCGATCCGCGGCACCCCGCCCGAGACCCGGCCGAGCGCCTTCGGGCCCTGCCCGCGCCGCACCAGGGAGTACCCGATGCGCGAGGCGCCGTAGATGTTGGCGTTCATCGCGGACAGCAGGGCGACCAGGATGACGATGTTCATCAGCTGGTCGGCGCCCGGGATGTCGAGGCGGTCGAGGGCGGCGACGTACGGGCCGTCCTCGACGACCGCCGGGGAGTCCCAGGGGACCAGCGTGACGATGACCGCCATCGAGCCGATGTAGAACAGCGCGATCCGCCACATCGCCGTACGGACCGCGCTCGCCACGCCCTTGACCGGGTCCTCCGACTCGGCCGCCGCGATCGTCACCGTCTCCAGACCGCCGTACGCGAAGACGGAGGCGAGCAGTCCGATCACCAGGCCCTCGCCGCCGTGGGGCATGAAGTCGGTGAGGTGGGAGGTGCCGGGGGAGTCCGTGCCGGGCAGCACCCCCGCGACGGCCAGCACGCCGAGCGCCAGGAACAGCGTGATCGCGCCGACCTTCAGGGCCGCGAACCAGAACTCGAACTCGCCGAAGTTCTTCACCGCCGCGAGGTTGGTCCCGCAGAACACGACCATGAACAGCGCCACCCACGCCCACTCGGGCGTGCCCGGCAGCCAGCCGGTGACGATCTTCGCGGCGCCGATGCCCTCCAGGCCGACCGCCGTGCACAGCAGCACCCAGAACGACCAGCCCGCGGTGAAGCCGGCCCAGGGCCCGATCGCCCGCTCCGCGTGGGCGGAGAAGGAGCCCGACGAGGGGTACGCGGCGGACATCTCGCCCAGCATCCGCATCACCAGCATCACCAGGAGGCCGGAGAGGGTGTAGGCGAGGACGATCGAGGGTCCGGCGGCGGCGATCCCCGCGCCGGAGCCGACGAACAGCCCGGCGCCGATCACCCCGCCGAGGGCGATCATCGACAGATGGCGTTGCTTCAGACCGTGCGAGAGGGAGACGTCGTCCGCCGTCGGGCGCGTCTCGACAGGTGTGCTGGGCATGGGCGCGGCTCGTCCAATGCGGGAGATGACAAAACGTCACCCAGTCTGGGCGGCACCCGGCGGTTCACGGGGAGGATGCCCAGCATATGGACGGCGGTCATGCGGAGGGTGATATTCCGGTTACCCGGTGGCGCCACCGCCCGTCCGTTTGGCGGTTCCCTACAGCCGCCCTTCCACGCCCGTCTGTCGGTGAAACCACCTCACCTCAGTGACCGGCATCACCTCGTGCCGCTTGCCACCCCCGTCCTTTGTCCGGAGCCCACCAAGTCCGCGTTCGCCCCTTTGTCGGGCGTTGATGGTGATCGGCCCGCGGGCGCCGTTGTAGCGTCACCGTGTCCCCAACCGCCCTCACCCCGCGGAGACCTCCATGAGCACCGCTGCCGTCACGTCCGCCCGATCCGGACAGGTCCTCGCGGACCTCATCCCGGCCTCCCGTGTCCGGGACGCCGCGCTCGTGCTCGGCGGTGCCGCGCTCACCGGCCTCGCCGCCCAGATCGCGGTGCCCGTCCCCGGCTCGCCGGTGCCGGTGACCGGCCAGACCTTCGCCGCGCTGCTCGTCGGCACCGCCCTCGGCGCCCGCCGCGGGTTCGCCTCGCTGGCGGTGTACGCACTGGTCGGCATGGCCGGGGTGCCGTGGTTCGCGGAGGGCGGGTCCGGCATGGCGATGCCGTCCTTCGGCTACATCCTCGGCATGCTGCTGGCGTCCGTCGTCGTGGGCGCCCTGGCCCGGCGCGGCGCCGACCGCTCCGCCTGGCGCACCGCGGGCACCATGGTGCTCGGCTCGGCGATCATCTACGCCGTCGGCGTCCCCTACCTGGCCCTCGCCACCGGGATGTCCGCCTCCGCCGCGATCGCGGCCGGCCTCACCCCGTTCCTCATCGGCGACGCCCTGAAGGCCGCCCTGGCGATGGGCGTGCTGCCCACCGCCTGGAAGCTCGCCGACAAGCGCTGACGGGCGCCGGCACCTCACGGGGCCGGGGGCCCGCGGCACACACGCCGCGGGCCCCCGGCCCCGTGTCATGACAGGGAGCGGTGTCAGCCGGCCCGGACCTCGTCCCGCGCCTCGGCGTCCGCGCCCCGGCGGCCCGCCATGCGCTGCCGGACGACGGCGATCGCGAGCACGACCCCCGCGACCAGCAGCGACAGCAGCACCGTCGTACGCCCGTTGTGCTCGGTGTCGGTCAGCATGTAGCCCAGCACGAACACGATCAGCCCCGCGCTGGCCCACGTCAGATACGGGTACAGCCACATCCGCACGACCAGCTTCTCCGGCGCCTCCGCCTCGATGATCTTCCGCATGCGCAGCTGCGAGAAGCAGATCACCAGCCAGACGAACAGCGCGACCGCGCCGGAGGAGTTGACCAGGAAGAGGAAGACGGAGTCGGGGAACCTGTAGTTGAAGAAGACGGCGACGAAGCCGAACACCACCGACGCGATGATCGCGGTCCGCGGCACGCCCCGGGCGGTGGTCCGGGCGAACGCCTTCGGCGCGTCCCCGCGCCGGCCGAGCGAGAAGGCCATCCGGGAGGCCGTGTAGAGCCCGGAGTTGAGGCAGGACAGCACGGACGTCAGCACGATGAAGTTCATGATCTGACCGGCGTGCGCGATCCCGAGCGAGTCCAGGGCGGCGACGTAGGAGCCGTCCTCGGAGATGGCCTCGCTGTCCCAGGGCAGCAGACAGACCACGACGAAGATCGAGCCGAGGTAGAAGACGCCGATCCGCCAGATGATGCTGTTGGTCGCCTTGGTGACGGCCCGCTGCGGGTCCTCCGACTCACCGGCGGCCAGGGTGGCGATCTCGCTGCCCATGAAGGAGAAGACGACGAGCAGGATGCCGGTGAGCACGGCGCCGGCGCCGTTGGGCAGGAAGCCGCCGTGGTCGGTCAGATTGCCCAGCCCCGCGGAGTCGCTGTCGACACCGGGCAGCACACCGAACACGGCCAGCCCGCCGATGACGATGAACGCGCCGATGGCGACGACCTTGATCCCGGCGAACCAGAACTCGAACTCGCCGTAGGAGCCGACGGAGGCCAGGTTCGTGGCGGTCAGCACCACCATCACGATGAGCGCCCAGCCCCACTGGGGAACGGCCGGAATCCACCCTTCGAGGATCGCGGCCCCGGCGGTCGCCTCGACCGCCAGCACCACGACCCAGAAGAACCAGTAGAGCCAGCCGATGGAGAACCCGGCCCACGGGCCGAGCGCGCGGTCGGCGTGGGCGGAGAAGGAGCCCGACGTCGGATTGGCCGCCGACATCTCACCGAGCATCCGCATCACCAGCACCACGAGCGTGCCGACGAGCGCGTACGACAGGAGGATGCCGGGGCCGGCGGTCGCGATGCCGGTGCTGGAACCGACGAACAGGCCGGCGCCGATGACGCCGCCGATGGCGATCATCGACAGATGGCGGTTCTTGAGCCCGGCCTGGAGCCCGGAGCCTTCCGGGTTCCCCGGGGCGGCGGGCCCTCCGGGGTCGTTGCCTGCCCCGGTCACGGTCGGCTGAGAAGTCATGGGGTGGTCTTCCTTTGCGCCGGTTGAGCGGTACCCGTACGAGTGGTGTACGAGCCGGACCAGTGAAACGGAGGCGAACGAATTGGGGAACCTTTGATTTCGGATTGTTATTTGAGGTTTTCCTGAGGTTCTGTGGAATTGCTCACGTGTTTCCGGTGCGGCACCCCGCGCCGCCGCCCGCACACGCACATGTCACACTCGACGCATGCGCGTGTATCTCGGCTCCGACCATGCGGGCTACGAACTCAAGAACCACCTCGTCGAGTGGCTCGAGGCGGCGGGCCATGAGCCCGTCGACTGCGGCCCGCACCTCTACGACGCCCAGGACGACTACCCGCCCTTCTGTCTGCGCGCCGCCGAGCGGACCGCCGCGGACCCGGGCGCCCTCGGCATCGTGATCGGCGGCTCCGGCAACGGCGAGCAGATCGCCGCGAACAAGGTCAAGGGCGTACGGGCGGCCCTGGCGTGGAGCGAGGAGACGGCCGCCCTGGGCCGCCAGCACAACGACGCCAACGTGGTCGCCGTGGGCGCGCGCATGCACACCCGGGACGAGGCGACGAAGTTCGTCGAGACCTTCCTGAGCACCCCGTTCTCGGGCGACGAGCGGCACATCCGCCGCATCGACATGCTCGCCGGCTACGAGACCACCGGCGACCTCCCCCCGATCCCGGCCCACCACCCCCAGCAGTAGCACGCGGGACGCGGTACAACAGCGGACGAGGGGGGGCGACCCGTGCCCGAGGGCCACACGATCCACCGGCTGGCGAAGGACTACGCCGCGGCCTTCGGGGCCGGCGGCCCCCTCCGCGTCACCAGCCCCCAGGGCAAGTTCGCCGACGCCGCCGCCCTCCTCGACCGCACCCCGCTGCACACCACCGACGCCCACGGCAAGCACCTCTTCCTCGGCTTCGGCGACCCCGAGCCCGAGCACACCGAGTGGGTCCACATCCACCTCGGCCTCTTCGGCAAGGTCACCTTCGGCCCGGCGCCGGTGCCCCCGCCCACGGACACCGTGCGCCTGCGCCTCGCCGATGCCACCGCGTACGTCGACCTGCGCGGCCCCACCACCTGCGCCCTGATCACGGACGGCGAGAAGCGGGCGGTCCACGACCGCCTCGGACCCGACCCGCTGCGCCCGGACGCCGATCCGGCCCTGGCCCACCGCCGGATCAGCCGCAGCCGTACGTCGATCGCCGCGCTCCTCATGGACCAGAAGGTCGTCGCGGGCGTCGGCAACGTCTACCGCGCCGAGGTCCTCTTCCGGCACCGGATCGACCCCTACCGCGCGGGCCGGGACATCACCCCGGCCGAGTGGGACGCCCTGTGGGCCGACCTGGTCGCGCTGATGCGCGAGGGCGTGCGCGACAACCGCATCGACACCGTCCGCCCCGAGCACACCCCCGAGGCGATGGGCCGCCCGCCGCGCGTCGACGACCATGGCGGCGAGGTCTACGTCTACCGCAGGGCCCACCTGCCCTGCCACATCTGTGGCGGCGAGATCCGCACCGCCGACCTCGCCGCCCGCAACCTCTTCTGGTGCCCCGGCTGCCAGCGCCGCTGAGCCGTCAGAACCCGTGCGGCAGCCACGGCGCCGCGTCGCTCCCGAACGCCAGGGACGCCTCCGCCAGCGCGCCGCGCCGCAGTTCGCGCACCCGTCCGGCCGCCGCGAGCGCCGTGAGACCCGTCCCGCCCAGATACGCGGCGCCCAACTCCCGTACCGACAGGGCGAGGTCGGCCGGGTCCTCCGTACGCTCGCAGGACGCGCCCTTGGTGTCCCCACTCAGCCGCCAACGCCCCGCGTTCCAGGGGCAGAAGGCGTCCTCCACGTCCAGCACCACGTCCACCGGCGCCCGGTAGGTCCGCGCCTGGAGCGCCGCCCCCACCTCCACCAGCCGTACGTACAGCGCGTCCCGTACCTGCGGCCGGCACCGGCGGATGTCCGACACCATGTACTGCCACGCCTCGTCGACCGGGCGGCCCCGCGCCACCAGCGTCGACGTCAGGTCGATGCCGAACAGGAACCGCCACAGCGCCGCGTCCGCCGCCGGATCCAGCGCGGCGAGGTCGCTCAGCAGTACCGAGCCGTCGTGCCCCGCCGCCCCGTACTCGGGCCTCACCCGGAACCGCGCGTACCCGACCGTCCCACCGTCCCGCTCGGCGACGACGCACTGCAGCGGCGACGCCCCGCCGCGGCGGTCCGCCGGGTCCAGCGTCCCCAGCCGCTCCCAGCCCGGCCGGCGCGCCAGCATCCCCGGCCGCCCCGGCACCAGCCGGGCGTACACCGCCTCGCACGCCTCCAGCACCTCGCCGGGCACCGCGTACCGCAGCCGTACGTCGTCGGTGCCGGGCGGGACGGACAGTACGGTGCGACGCGTGTCGATCTCGGCGCTCAACTCCGAGGTGGCCGCCCCGTAACCGAACCGGCCGTAGATCGCCGGCTCGGACGCGGTGAGCACCGCCAGCGGCTCGCCCCAGGACCGCACGTCGTCCAGCTGGCGCCGCATCATCGACCTCAGCACCCCGCGCCGCCGGTGCGTGGCGGCCACGCTGACGCCCGTGATGCCCGCGGCCGGCACGGCGTCACCGCCGGGCACGGTCAGCCGGAACGAGAACGCGCCCGCCGTCCCCACGCACTCGTCCCCGTCCCAGACAGCCAGGGAACGGCCGAACTCGGTGAGCGAGTTCCACAGTTCCCGCTCCTCCTCCGCCTCCGGGAGCCCACTGAAGGCACGGATGAGATTCGCGTACCACTTGTCCCATTCGTCCTCTCGCAACACGCGAAGACCGGGTGCGGGGATCGTCTGCTCGTTCGCCATGAGCCATGCGTACCAGGGTCCCGCGCGACCGGCGAGACAATTTCGTCCGGTCGGCCACACGACGGCGTCAGGTGCAGTTCACTGTGAGTTCGGTCCCCGTCAGGGGGGACAACCAGGACCTCCCGTGCCAAGCGGCCGGTCCGATGGATAGGGTCCCGAACTAATGGCAGCAGGACGACAGCGGCGCGCGGAAGCCGACACGTTCACGGCCCGGTTGAAGAAGCAGTGGCACCGGGCCCGCGTCGGCATGCGCCGGGCCGCCGTCGACTACTTCCGCGGCGACGGCTCGGACTGGGTCGCGCTCGCCGGACTCCTCCTCACCGTCCCGCTCATCGCGGCCGGCACCCTCGCCAACTCGGTGTGGTGCGCCCCGGCCGCACTGGTCCTCCCCATCGTCGCGGGCGGCCTGCTGCTGCGCCCGGCGAGCCTGCTCGGCCTCTACGCGGCGGCGGCGACCGCCCTGATCGTGGAGTCGGTACAGCTCGGCCCCTACACCGAGGGCGCGGCCCGCGTCACCCCGGGCGTGGTCCTCGTCGTCGCGGCCTGCGGCTTCTTCGGACTACTCGTCGCCCAGTTCCGCAGCCGGGTGGGCGTGCCCTGGCGGCGCGGCGGCACCATGCTCTTCGACCTGCGCGAACGCATCCGTGTGCAGAGCAAGCTGCCGAAGCTGCCGGAGGGCTGGCACCGGGAGATGGCGCTGCGCCCGGCGGGCGGGCAGTCGTTCTCGGGCGACTTCGTCGTCGCGGCCCGCACCAACGGCGGGCGCACCCTGGAGGTCGTGCTCACCGACGTCTCCGGCAAGGGCATGGACGCCGGCTCGCGCGCCCTGCTGCTGTCCGGCGCCTTCGGCGGCCTCCTCGGCAGCCTCCCGCCGCACGCCTTCCTCCCCGCCGCCAACGGCTACCTGCTCCGCCAGGACTGGGACGAGGGCTTCGCCACCTCCATCCACCTGGTGCTCGACCTCGACTCCGGCGACTACGAGCTCTACTCCGCCGGGCACCCGCCGGGCCTCCAGCTCAGCGCGGGCAGCGGCCGCTGGGAGGAGAAGGTGGCCGACGGCCCGCTGCTGGGCGTGTACGACGGCGCCCAGTTCGACCCGGTGAAGGGCTCCCTGCGACCCGGGGACGTGCTGATGCTGTTCACCGACGGTCTGGTGGAGACCTCCGACCGGGACATCGTCGAGGGCATCGACCGCCTCACCGGTGAGGCCGACCGGTATGTCGCCGGCGGTTTCCACGGCGCCGCCTGGCACCTGATCGAGGCGGTCGCCAAGGACGTCAACGACGACCGGGCGCTGCTGCTCATCTGCCGGGAGGGCCCGACGGCGGCGGCCGCCCGCTGACCCGGGAGCCGGGGCACACTGGAGCGGTGACCGAGACACCGCGCACCCCGCTGACCCCGTCCGAGGCCGAGGCCGTCGCCCGCGCCGCGCACGCAGGCCAGACCGACAAGGCGGGCCGGCCCTACGCCGAACACCTGCGGGCCGTCGCCGAGGGCGTACGGGCCCGCGGCGGCGACGACGAGCAGATCGCGGCGGCCTGGCTGCACGACGCCGTGGAGGACGAGCGGCTGACCGAGCGGTGGCTGGACGGGGCGCCGCTGACCCGGCGGACCAAGGACATCGTCCGCGCGGTCACCAAACGGCCCGGTGAGCCGCCCGAGGCGTACGCGGCCCGCATCCTCGCCACCCCCGGCGCGCTGCTGGTGAAGGAGGCGGACCTGGCGCACAACGCCGACCCGGCCCGGCTCGCCGTACTGGACGGGGCGACCCGCACACGACTGACCGAGAAGTACACGCGGATGCGCGCACTCCTCGGTCTCGTGGTGGCGGGGGAGGAGAAGTCCTAGACGGAGACCTTCTCGCGGGTCTCCTCCCCCTTCTTCTCCGTCTCCCGCCGCTCGCGTTCGCGGGCGAGTTCGGCGGCGTCGCGCTTGAACGCCCACTCCATCCTCGGCTCCATCGCGAACCGGAAGACCCGCTGCACCGGCTTGGTGCACAGCAGCGTCACCAGGACCGCCGCGAGGACGCTCACGGCGATCTCCCCGAGCGGCTGGTGCAGCACGGAGTGGTCGAACCAGCCCCGGTAGTCGCCGGCCTTCACCACGAAGCCGTGCAGCAGGTAGCCGTACAGCGTGCCCGCGCCGAGCGCGGTGAACCACATGTGGCGGCGCGGCACCCAGGCGAAGAAGCACGCGGTCAGCAGCAGCGAGCAGCCGAACATCGCGAGCACCATGACCGGACCGGCCCACCACGGCGCGCCCAGCTCCTGCGCGGCGTCACGGTGGTAGAACCACGCGGTGTTCATCCGCGGCACCGCCCACCAGCCGACGGCCAGCGCCGCCGCGAAGACCGGCACCGACGCGATCCGCACCGACCGCCGGCGCACCATGTGGAAGTGCTGGGGCTTCATGCACAGACCGAGCACGAAGTACGGCAGGAACTGCAGCACGCGCTGGAGGTCGAGGTCGTCGCCGATTCCCGGGCTGGCGCTGGCCAGCATGGCGATGCCGAGGGCGAGCGGCAGCGGGTGCCGCACCGCGTTCCAGATCGGGGTGGTGAGCCGCCAGACGAACAGCGCGACCAGGAACCAGGTCAGGTACCAGGGGTCGAGAAGGCTGATCTCCTGCTGCGGATCGTTGTCGACGACCCGCTTGAACAGGGGATAGGCGGTCTCGAAGACGATGTACGGCACGGCGACACCGGTGATCAGCCGCCGCAGCCGGTCGGGGCGCATGTCGAAACTGCGCGAGAAGAAGCCGGAGATGATGATGAAGGCCGGCATGTGGAAGGTGTACACGACCGTGTACGCCGCCTCCAGGATCCGGCTGTCGCCCTTGATGGGCTCCCAGGCGTGACCGATGGCCACCAGCACGATCGCCAGGTACTTGGCGTTGTCGAAGAACGCGTCGCGCTGCTTGCCGGAGGGCGCCGGCCGGTCGTGCTGCCCGTTGGTGCGCGGGCTCGGCACTCCGGGCGCCGGTGACGGTGCCGGAGGCGGCGGCGTTCTGCGGTTGCCGTACGGTCGCTGCGAGTTCGTCACTGACCCTCCCGGCGGGAACTGGGGGAGACGATCGGTGAGCTCGCTGCGCTTGCGGGGGACGAGGCAGCGTGGAACATCTGAGGCACCCTAGCGTTGTCCGCGGGATTTCGTAAAACGTCCGACGTCATTCACCGGCTATTCGGTCCGGGTACCCCGTACCGGGGAAAGCGTGCGCGGCTGTGGACGTGATGGTCAACACAGTGTGCGGGTAAGGCCCTTATCCCGTACGCCGGGTGGCCTTGTCGTGATTCTTCCGGACTAAATCATGCATAAGACCGGCAGGCGACTCCGGTGAAATGTCCGTCTTCGTACGCGTTTTACGCCCGCTCGGGCGCTCGCCGAGGAGCGTGCGGCGACGATTCGAATTAGCTGCGAACGCGTTGTGTGGATACGGAAACGATCCGGCTGAATTCCCTGTGCGGGTGCCCCTTCGAATTGCCGTGCGGGACGCTGCCGTCGGCCCGCGGGGCGAGGGCGCCCGGGCCCGGTGTGACGGACGATGCGTCAGCCGCCGCATAAGGGGGCCATGTTGGTGGCACGATGGTCCTGGCGGGGTGCGCGGGGTCGCGTCGCCCGGGCCGGGGAAGCCGAACCGACCAAGGGTGTGATCAGTTGTGGCCATTTCACTGTCTGTGGTGCTGCTGTTGGCGATCATCCTGGTGGTGCTGATCAGAGGCGGCTCCCTCAAGGCCGGGCCGGCGGTCGTCGCCGTCCTCTTCGGCTTCTTCCTGGCCTCCACCGGCATGGCCGACGACATCCAGCGGTTCCTGGACTCGGTGGCCGGGATGATCAACTCGATCAGCTTCTGATCCCGCCCCGCCCCGCGCGGAGATCCACGCAAACGACCGGGGCCGGGTCGAGGAGTCCTCGACCCGGCCCTGAGCCGTACAGAGCGGGCGACGGGAATCGAACCCGCGTAGCTAGTTTGGAAGACTAGGGCTCTACCATTGAGCTACGCCCGCACAGTGCGCGCCGCGAGCCCGTGGCCGCGGCACTGACAGGCATCGTAGCGGGTAGTGCCCCCTCGTCGCACACCGCGTTTCCGGACCGCCGCCGGCGCCCCCGCCGCGCCCGGCGAATGCGGCGGCCCGCGCGCCCGGGTGCATGTACCCTACGTCTCGCACCAGACGGGGTGTGGCGCAGCTTGGTAGCGCGTCCGCTTTGGGAGCGGAAGGCCGTGGGTTCAAATCCCGCCACCCCGACCACCCGGCCGATCATGCATCCGGTGATCGCCTTTTGGGCGCCGTAGCCGCTGCCGTTACTATGCAAGCTGCACGCCCGTGTGTCTCAGCGTCTGAAGTCCTCCGGGCGGCGAATCGGCCGGACCGCTCTGGTCCCGGCAGAACCCGAGAAGTCAGCCACAAGGAGACCGAACCGTGAAGAGCGCCGTGGAGACCCTGAACCCGACCCGGGTTCGGCTCACTGTCGAGGTGCCCTTCGAGGAGCTCAAGGACAGCCTCGACGCGGCGTACAAGAAGATCAACCAGCAGGTCACGGTGAAGGGCTTCCGCAAGGGCAAGGTCCCGGCCCGGGTCATCGACCAGCGGTTCGGCCGCGGTGCGGTGCTGGAGGAGGCCGTCAACGACGCCCTCCCGAAGTTCTACACCGACGCGGTCAACGAGGCCGAGCTGAACCCGCTGGGCCAGCCCGAGGTCGACATCACGGAGCTGAAGGACGGCGAGACGCTGAACTTCACCGCCGAGGTCGACATCCGCCCGGCCATCGAGATCCCGGACTACTCCGGCATCGAGGTCGAGGTCGACGCCGTCGAGGTCAGCGACGAGGACGTCGAGAAGTCCGTCGAGCAGCTCCGCGAGCGCTTCGCCTCCACCTCCCCGGTGGAGCGCGCCGCCGAGGACGGCGACGTCGTCACCATCGACCTGGAGGCCAAGGTCGACGGCGAGGTCCTGGAGGACGGCGTCGCCAGCGGCGTGTCCTACACCATCGGCTCCGGTGAGCTGCTGGACGGCATCGACGACGCCGTGAAGGGCCTGGAGGCCGGTGGCGAGGCCACCTTCACCTCCGAGCTCAAGGGCGGCTCCGCGGCCGGCAAGGAGGCCGAGGTCACCGTCAAGGTCTCCCAGGTCGCCGCGCGCGAGCTGCCCGAGCTGGACGACGAGTTCGCTCAGCTCGCCTCCGAGTTCGACACCCTCGAGGAGCTGAAGGCGGACAGCCGCAAGCGCCTGGAGAACATGAAGCAGTACGACCAGGCCACGCAGGCCCAGGAGCGCGTCCTGGAGAAGCTGCTCGAGCTGGTCGAGGTCCCGGTCCCCGAGAAGCTGCTCGAGGACGAGATCAACACCCGCAAGCACAACCTCGAGCACCACCAGCTCGGTCAGATGGGCCTCGACCTCGCGAAGTACCTGGAGATCCAGGGCAAGACCGAGGAGGAGTTCGAGACCGAGACCCGCGAGGCCGCGGTCAAGGGCATCAAGACCCAGTTCGTGCTCGACGAGCTCGTCAAGCAGGAGAAGCTCAACGTCAACCAGGAGGAGCTCACCGAGCACCTCATGCGCCGCGCCGCCTCCTCCGGCATGTCCCCCGACCAGTTCGCGCAGGCCGTCGTCGAGCAGGGCCAGGTCCCGCTGCTCGTCGGCGAGGTCGCCCGCGGCAAGGCCCTGGCCGTCGTGGTCGAGAAGGCCACGGTCAAGGACACCAACGGCGAGATCGTCGACCTCGACGACGAGGACGAGGACGAGGCCACCGAGCCGGCCGAGGGCGAGGCCGCCGAGGCCCCGGCCGAGGAGAAGACCGAGGGCTGACCCTCGCGTCGCCCGACGACGTGATCACCAGGGCCCCGGGGTGCGCACCACTCCGGGGCTCCGGTGTCTGGCGCGCGGGGCGGCCGGCCCGGGGGCGCGGGGGACCGCGCGGGCGGCCACGGACGGCCCGCGGCCGCCCGCAAACCGAACAGGCGCCCCTCTACGCCCCCGGCGAACACCCCGGTTACCGGGATTCCCCGGCGCAGCCCCCGCGTTAGGGTCCATGAATACGGGGCCGGATAACCACGGCGAAATCGCCTTCAGGCCCCCGCAGGGAAACGTGAGACGGCCCGGCGCCGTCGTAAGACGAGCAGGTGGATACGTGACGAATCTGATGCCCTCCGCCGCCGGCGAGCCCTCCATCGGTGGTGGCCTCGGCGACCAGGTCTACAACCGGCTGCTCAACGAGCGGATCATCTTCCTCGGCCAGCCGGTCGACGACGACATCGCCAACAAGATCACCGCACAGCTGCTGCTCCTTGCCTCCGACCCGGACAAGGACATCTACCTGTACATCAACAGCCCCGGCGGCTCCATCACGGCCGGCATGGCGATCTACGACACCATGCAGTACATCAAGAACGACGTGGTGACGATCGCCATGGGCCTGGCGGCCTCCATGGGCCAGTTCCTGCTGAGCGCCGGCACCCCCGGCAAGCGCTTCGCACTGCCCAACGCCGAGATCCTGATCCACCAGCCGTCCGCCGGTCTCGCCGGCTCGGCCTCGGACATCAAGATCCACGCCGAGCGGCTGCTGCACACCAAGAAGCGCATGGCCGAGCTGACCTCCCAGCACACCGGCCAGTCGGTCGAGCAGATCACCCGCGACTCCGACCGTGACCGCTGGTTCGACGCCTTCGAGGCCAAGGAGTACGGCCTCATCGACGACGTGATCGCCACGGCCGCCGGCATGCCGGGCGGCGGCGGCACCGGGGCCTGAGCGGCCCTCGGGGGCCTCACAGCCCCCAGGGACCCACCGGGCCCCGCCCGGGCCCGGTGACAGCCCCAGCAGCCCCAGCCGACCGCCTCAGCCCCTTTCCAGGAGACACCGTGAACGACTTCCCCGGCAGCGGCCTGTACGACCTCCCCCACCGCCTCAACGGCGTGGGAGGTACCCCCCGCGCCGAGTACACCGGCCCCGCGGCCGAGTCCCGCTACGTCATCCCGCGCTTCGTCGAGCGCACCTCCCAGGGCATCCGCGAGTACGACCCGTACGCGAAGCTCTTCGAGGAGCGCGTGATCTTCCTCGGCGTGCAGATCGACGACGCGTCGGCCAACGACGTCATGGCGCAGTTGCTGTGCCTGGAGTCGATGGACCCCGACCGGGACATCTCGGTCTACATCAACAGCCCCGGCGGCTCCTTCACCGCGCTCACCGCGATCTACGACACCATGCAGTACGTGAAGCCGGACATCCAGACGGTCTGCATGGGCCAGGCGGCCTCCGCCGCCGCCGTCCTGCTGGCCGCCGGTACGCCCGGCAAGCGCATGGCGCTGCCGAACGCGCGCGTGCTGATCCACCAGCCGTACAGCGAGACGGGCCGCGGTCAGGTCTCCGACCTGGAGATCGCCGCCAACGAGATCCTCCGCATGCGGAGCCAGCTGGAGGAGATGCTGGCCAAGCACTCCACCCGGCCGATCGACAAGATCCGCGAGGACATCGAGCGCGACAAGATCCTCACGGCCGAGGACGCGCTGCAGTACGGCCTGATCGACCAGATCATCACCACCCGGAAGATGGACAACTCCAGCCTGCGCTGACGCGAGGTGGGGGTGTAACGTCTGCCGCCCCTTGGCACGGTTTGGCACGGTCCACGTCAAAGTGAACCGTGCCAAGGGGGGCCCGAACGGGGGGCTCGGCAAGGTACCGTCGGACATAAGGCAGCACCAGGAGCCGCCGGACACGGACGTCCGGTCGTCTCCCAGGCGAAGGGGAAGCACACCGTGGCACGCATCGGTGACGGCGGCGATCTGCTCAAGTGCTCGTTCTGCGGCAAGAGCCAGAAGCAGGTCAAGAAGCTCATCGCAGGGCCCGGTGTGTACATCTGCGACGAGTGCATCGATCTCTGCAACGAGATCATCGAGGAAGAACTGGCGGAGACCAGCGAGGTGCGCTGGGAGGAACTGCCCAAGCCCCGCGAGATCTACGAGTTCCTCGAGGGGTACGTGGTGGGGCAGGAGGCGGCCAAGAAGGCGCTCTCCGTCGCCGTCTACAACCACTACAAGCGCGTCCAGGCCGGCGAGAACGGCGGCGCGCAGGGCCGTGACGACGCCATCGAGCTGGCGAAGTCCAACATCCTCCTGCTGGGCCCCACGGGCTCCGGCAAGACCCTGCTGGCGCAGACCCTGGCCCGCATGCTGAACGTCCCGTTCGCGATCGCCGACGCCACGGCGCTCACGGAGGCCGGGTACGTCGGCGAGGACGTCGAGAACATCCTGCTGAAGCTGATCCAGGCGGCCGACTACGACGTCAAGAAGGCCGAGACCGGGATCATCTACATCGACGAGATCGACAAGGTCGCCCGAAAGAGTGAAAACCCGTCGATCACCCGCGACGTCAGCGGCGAGGGCGTACAGCAGGCCCTGCTGAAGATCCTGGAAGGCACCACGGCCTCGGTCCCGCCGCAGGGCGGCCGCAAGCATCCGCACCAGGAGTTCATCCAGATCGACACGACGAACGTGCTGTTCATCGTGGGCGGCGCCTTCGCCGGACTGGAGAAGATCATCGAGGGCCGGGCGGGTGCCAAGGGCATCGGCTTCGGCGCGACGATCATCTCCAAGCAGGAGCGGGAGTCCAAGGACCAGTTCGAGGAGGTCATGCCGGAGGACCTGGTCAAGTTCGGCATGATCCCCGAGTTCATCGGCCGCCTCCCGGTCATCACCAGCGTCCACAACCTGGACCGCGAGGCCCTGCTCCAGATCCTGGTCGAGCCGCGCAACGCGCTGGTGAAGCAGTACCAGCGCCTCTTCGAACTCGACGGTGTGGAGCTGGACTTCGAGCGCGAGGCGCTGGAGGCCATCGCCGACCAGGCCATCCTCCGCCAGACCGGCGCGCGCGGCCTGCGCGCCATCATGGAGGAGGTCCTCCAGGGCGTGATGTACGAGGTCCCGTCCCGCAAGGACGTCGCCCGCGTCGTCATCACGGCCGACGTGGTCCTGTCCAACGTCAACCCGACCCTCATCCCGCGCGACGCCCGCGGCCGGGGCTCCGGGGAGCAGAAGACGGCGTGACCGCCGCAGCGGCGGACAGCAAGGGGCCCCGGTCGACTCGACCGGGGCCCTTCGCGTTGCTGCGACTCAGGCCTTGACGCGGATCTGTTCGCGGAGCTTGGTGGTGAGGTCCACCGCGGTGTCCTTGCCGACGCCCGTGCCGGCGTTGTCGCCGGGCGAAACCATGGCGACCGTGCTGTAGTCGGCCCAGGCGCAGAACCAGTCGGTCGACTCCTTCTTGGTCAGCGCGTTGGTGCTCTTGGTCGACTGGCACTTGGCGACCGCGCCGTCGATCTCGACCTTCTCGGGCTCACCGATCAGCTCGGCGTTCTGCATGCCGCTCGAGGAACTCGAGGAGTTCTTCTCGACCCCCTCCTGGATGTTGGTGAAGAACCTGTCCAGCGTCGCCTCGGGCTCGGCGATCTCGCCGTAACCGCCCACCATGGTGACGCCCTTGGCGGTCAGCAGCTCGGCCTGGTCCGGGAAGTCGCCCGCGGTGCTGGGGTCCGACGGGTCGTAGTTGCCGAAGTCGGCGGTCGACCACTGCCCGATGATCGCGGTGCCGTTCTTGACCCCGCTCTTCTCCATGTCCTCGGCGGTGTCGGAGCCGCTTTCCTCGGTTCCGTCACCGAAGCGCGTGTAGTCGCTCAGCACCGTCTCGGGTGTCGTGAGCTTGTGCGGGCCGTCGTCCTCCAGGCCGCCCCCCGCGCCGCCGCCCCCGCCGATCACGAAGTACGCGCCCACGCCGATCGCCGCCACGACCGCCACCGCGCCGAGGATGATGCCGGCCTTCTTGCCGCCGCCGCCCGACGCCGGGGGCTGGGGCGCCATGCCGTACGGGGGCTGGCCGTAGGGCGGCTGCTGGCCGTACGGGGGCTGCTGGCCGTAGGGGGCCTGCTGGGGCGGGACGCCGGGCTGGCCGGGCTGCTGCGGGTAGCCGTAGCCGGGCTGGCCGGGCGGGGGAGCCTGCTGGGGGTAGCCGTAGCCGGGCTGCGGAGCCTGCGGCTGCTGGCCGTACGGACCCGGCTGGCCGTACGGTCCGGGCTGCTGGGGCTGCCCGCCGTACGGGCCCGGCTGGTTGTAGCTCATGACTGGGTTCCCCTCCGGATACTTATGTACTGCTGACATCCTGGCTCAGGGGTGACGCGTTCAAGTCAGCGGGGGCCGCACCGTTACAAAGGAATCGCGTTTCGGGACAGCGCCGTGACGCCTCTAAACTGACCCCCGTGACCGAGAACTCTCAGCAGCCGCACACAGCGCCCACGACCGAACTGCCGACCCAGTACGCGCCGGCCGATGTAGAGGGGCCGCTGTACGAGCGCTGGGTGGAGCGCGGTTACTTCGAGGCCGACGCCAAGAGCGACAAGCCTCCCTACACCGTCGTCATCCCGCCGCCGAACGTCACGGGCAGCCTGCACCTCGGGCACGCCTTCGAGCACACCCTCATCGACGCCCTGACCCGCCGCAAGCGGATGCAGGGCTTCGAGACGCTGTGGCAGCCCGGCATGGACCACGCCGGCATCGCCACGCAGAACGTCGTCGAGCGGGAGCTCGGCAAGGAGGGCAAGTCCCGCCACGACCTCGGCCGCGAGGCGTTCGTCGAGCGGGTCTGGCAGTGGAAGGGCGAGTCCGGCGGCCAGATCAGCGGCCAGATGCGCCGCCTCGGCGACGGCGTCGCCTGGTCGCGTGAGCGCTTCACGATGGACGAGGGCCTGTCCCAGGCCGTCCAGACCATCTTCAAGCGGCTCTACGACGACGAGCTGATCTACCGCGCCGAGCGCATCATCAACTGGTGCCCGCGCTGTCTGACCGCGATCTCCGACATCGAGGTCAACTACGAGGAGGCGGACGGCGAGCTCGTCTCCATGAAGTACGGCGACGGGGACGACACCATCGTCGTCGCCACCACCCGCGCCGAGACGATGCTCGGTGACACGGCCGTCGCCGTCCACCCCGACGACGAGCGCTACAAGCACCTCGTCGGCAAGCTCGTCAAGCTGCCGCTGACCGACCGGTCCATCCCGGTCGTCGCCGACGAGCACGTCGACCCCGAGTTCGGGACGGGAGCCGTCAAGGTCACCCCGGCGCACGACCCGAACGACTTCGAGATCGGCCAGCGGCACGACCTGCCGTCCCTCACGGTGATGGACGAGCACGCCGTCATCACCACCCACGGCCCCTTCCAGGGCCTGGACCGCCTCGAGGCCCGCTCCGCCATCGTCGCCGCGCTGCGCGCCGAGGGCCGGATCGTCGCCGAGAAGCGGCCCTACGTCCACTCCGTCGGCCACTGCTCGCGCTGCAAGACCACCATCGAGCCGCGCCTGTCCATGCAGTGGTGGGTCAAGGTCGGCCCGCTGGCGAAGGCGGCCGGCGACGCGGTCCGCGACGGCCGCGTCGCGATCCACCCGCAGGAGATGGAGAAGCGGTACTTCGACTGGGTCGACAACCTGCACGACTGGTGCATCTCGCGGCAGTTGTGGTGGGGCCACCGCATCCCGGTCTGGTACGGGCCGAACGGCGAGGTCGTCTGCGTCGGACCGGACGAGGAGGCCCCGACCGGCGAGGGCTGGCACCAGGACACCGACGTCCTCGACACCTGGTTCTCCTCCGGCCTGTGGCCGTTCTCCACGCTGGGCTGGCCGGAGCGGACCGAGAGCCTCGCGAAGTTCTACCCGAACTCCGTCCTGGTCACCGGCTACGACATCCTCTTCTTCTGGGTCGCCCGGATGATGATGTTCGGCCTGTACGCGATGGACGGCACCCCGCCGTTCCACACCATCGCCCTGCACGGCATGGTCCGCGACCAGTTCGGCAAGAAGATGTCGAAGTCCTTCGGCAACGCGGTCAACCCGCTGGACTGGATGGACAAGTACGGCTCCGACGCCCTGCGCTTCACCCTCGCGCGCGGCGCCAACCCGGGCGTGGACGTGCCGATCGGCGAGGACTGGGTCCAGGGCTCGCGCAACTTCGCCAACAAGATCTGGAACGCGACCCGCTTCGCGCTGATGAACGGCGCCACGGTCGAGGGCCCGCTGCCGGACGCGTCGAGGATGTCGCCGACCGACCGCTGGATCCTGTCCCGGCTGAACACGGTGGTCGCCGAGGTCGACGCGTACTACGACGACTTCCAGTTCGCCAAGCTGTCGGACGCCCTGTTCCACTTCGCCTGGGACGAGGTCTTCGACTGGTACGTCGAGCTGTCCAAGACGACGTTCCAGGCGGGCGGCGAGCCGGCCGAGGTCAGCAAGCGCGTCCTCGGTGAGGTCCTCGACGTCACCCTGAAGCTGCTCCACCCGGTCGTCCCCTTCGTCACCGAGACACTGTGGACGACGCTGACGGGCGGCGAGTCGGTGGTCGTCGCCGACTGGCCGAAGGACAGCGGCTTCCGTGACACCGGCGCCGAGCGGGAGATCGCCACGCTCCAGTCGGTCATCACCGAGGTCCGCCGCTTCCGCGCCGACCAGGGCCTCCAGCCCGGCCAGCGGGTCCCGGCCCGGCTGGCGCTCGACGGCTCGGCGCTCGCCCCGCACGAGCCGGCCATCCGGCAACTGCTCCGCCTCCAGCCGGAGGGCGACTCCTTCACCGCCACGGCGACCCTGCCGGTCGCGGGCGTCGAGGTCGCGCTGGACCTGTCCGGCGTGATCGACGTCGCCGCCGAGCGCAAGCGGCTGGCGAAGGACCTCGCCGCTGCCGAGAAGGAGAAGGCGCAGGCCACGGCGAAGCTCGGCAACGAGGCGTTCCTGGCGAAGGCCCCCGACCACGTCGTGGACAAGATCCGCACGCGGCTGGCGAAGGCGGACGAGGACATCGCCCGCATCCAGGCCCAGCTGGAGCGGCTGCCCGCCGCCTGACGGCCCGCCCGGACAACCCGCGGCCCCCGACCGGAGTCCTTCCGGTCGGGGGCCGTTCACGTGGTGGTGGGCCGCGCGTAACCCGACCGGGAGAACCTGCGTCTTCGCCCCACGCCAGGACCACGCCGTCAGGAGCAGCCCCACGATGCCCCGCACCGCGCCCCCGACCGCCGCACCGCCCGCCGGACAGGCCGAGCAGGGCAGAACCGGCCGGGAGAGGCGCCACGACATCGACCTGCTGCGCGTCCTGTGCACCGCGGCCGTCGTGCTGGTGCACGCCTCCGCCGAGTTCCTCGACGCGGGCCACCGCACCACCGGCGTCCTCGGCGACTCGGCCAGCCGGTTCGCCGTGCCCGCGTTCTACGCGATGGCCGGCTGGGCGATCCTCGCCGGCTCACCGGTGCGCGGCGACACCCAGCTCCTCACCCGGCTCGGACGCATCCTGCGCCCCATGGCCGTGTGGACGGCGCTCTACCTGCTCTGGCAGTACCTGTTCGGGCCGCCCCTGGACGGCGGGGCCAAGGAGGCGGTACGGGCCCTCTTCGGCTCGGTGGAGGCCGCCTTCCACCTCTGGTACCTCTACGCCTACGTCCCGCTGCTGCTGCTCCTCGGCGTCGCCGTGCTCGTCCTCGGACAGCGCGCCACGCCCCGCTGGTCGGCGCTGCTGCTCGGCGCCCTCGCCGTCGCGCCGGTGCTGAGCGAGGACGTGCGGACCCTCACCGGGCTGCCGCTGCCCCCGTGGGGATGGAGCGTGCCGCTGTACGCGCTCGGCTACGCGGTGGCGGGCGCCGCCCTGCTCGCCGCCCGGCGGCGCGGACCGCGCCCGCTGTGGCTGGCGGGCGTGGCGGTCGCGTTCGTCGCCCTCGCCGTGTACCAGTTCACCGTGCGGCTCCCGGCCGGGTACGGGAGCGCCGCGGTGGCCGCGCTGACCTTCGCCGTGCTCGGCGCGGTGGCCGGGGTGCGGGTGCCGGAGCGGGCGCGGGCGGTGCTGGTGCGGCTGTCGGACGCGTCGTTCGGGACCTACCTGGTGCATCTGCTGTTCGTGATGGTGCTGGTCAGGCCCGTCGCCGAGAGGGTGCCGCACGGGTTCGCGGCGCCCGTGGCGCTCGCCGTGACGGCGGTGGCCGCCGCCGCGCTGTCCTTCGCCGTGAGCGTCCTGTGGGGCCGGCTGGGGATGCGGCGGTGGCTCGGCTGAGGCGGGACCCCGGGGCAGCCGGGCGCCGCCCCGGCGGCTCCGTAGACTGGGTGCGTGAGCGAGCGCCCAGAATCAGCAGGTCCCGACCCGGACGACACCTTTGACGAGTTCACCGAGCTCGTCGAGGAGGAGACCCGCCGCGACCCCGACCTCGCGGTGATCGAGGCCGGCAGCCGCACCCTGCGCACGCAGGGCGGCCCGCCGCAGTCCGAGGTCCCGGCCCGGCCGGCCGACCCCGAGGTCGACAAGGCGCTGCGGGAGGTGGAGGGGGAGCTGGCCGGCCGCTGGGGCGAGACCAAGCTGGAGCCGTCGGTCAGCCGCATCTCCGCGCTGATGGACGTGCTGGGCGAGCCGCAGCGGACGTACCCCTCGATCCACATCACGGGGACGAACGGCAAGACCTCCACGGCCCGCATGATCGAGGCCCTGCTCGGCGCCTTCGAGCTGCGCACCGGCCGCTACACCTCCCCGCACGTCCAGTCGATCACCGAGCGGATCAGCCTCGACGGGGCGCCGATCACCGCCGAGCGGTTCATCGAGACGTACCAGGACGTCAAGCCGTACGTCGAGATGGTCGACGCGCGGCAGGAGTACCGGCTGTCCTTCTTCGAGGTGCTCACCGGCATGGCGTACGCCGCCTTCGCCGACGCGCCCGTGGACGTGGCCGTCGTCGAGGTCGGCATGGGCGGCAGCTGGGACGCGACCAACGTGATCGACGGGAGCGTCGCCGTGGTGACGCCCATCGACCTGGACCACACCGACCGGCTCGGCTCCACACCCGGCGAGATCGCCTCCGAGAAGGCCGGCATCATCAAGCGCGACGCCACCGTGATCATGGCGCAGCAGCCGGTGGACGCGGCGCAGGTGCTGCTGAAGAAGGCCGTCGAGGCGGACGCGACGGTGGCCCGGGAGGGCCTGGAGTTCGGTGTCGTCGCCCGGCAGGTCGCGGTCGGCGGCCAGCTGGTGACGCTGCGCGGGCTCGGCGGCGAGTACGAGGAGGTGTTCCTCCCGCTGCACGGCGCCCACCAGGCGCACAACGCGGCCGTGGCGCTCGCCGCGGTGGAGGCGTTCTTCGGCGTCGGCGCGCAGCGCGAGGGGCAGCTCGAGATCGACACCGTCCGCAAGGCCTTCGCCGCCGTCGCCTCCCCGGGCCGGCTGGAGGTCGTACGGCGCTCGCCGACCGTCGTCCTGGACGCCGCCCACAACCCGGCGGGCGCGCGGGCGGCCGCCGAGGCGATCGGGGAGGCGTTCCAGTTCAGCCGGCTCATCGGCGTCGTCGGCGCGAGCGGCGACAAGAACGTGCGCGGGCTGCTGGAGGCGTTCGAGCCGGTCTTCGCCGAGGTCGTCGTCACCCAGAACTCCAGTCACCGCGCGATGGACGCCGACGAGCTGGCGGGCATCGCCGTCGAGGTGTTCGGCGAGGACCGCGTGCAGGTCGAGCCGCGGCTGCCGGACGCGCTGGAGGCCGCGATCACGCTGGCCGAGGAGGAGGGCGAGTTCGCGGGCGGCGGTGTGCTCGTCACCGGTTCCGTCATCACCGTCGGCGAGGCCCGGCTGCTCCTGGGAAAGGGCTGAGGAAACCGTGCGTACGCTCTGCGCTTCGACGCTGATCGGCGAGTTCTTCATCATCGGGTTCGCCGGTCTGGTCGCGATGAAGGACCCGGACCTGTCCACCGGCACGGTGTGGACGGTCTGCGGTGTCGCGATGTTCCTGTCGGTGGTCCTGTGCGGGGTGATCACCCGGCCCGGCGGTGTGGCCCTCGGCTGGGCGTTCCAGATCGCCCTCGTCGCCTCCGGGGTCTTCGTCCCGATGATGTTCTTCATGGGCGCGGTCTTCGCGGTGCTGTGGTGGGCGTCGGTGCACTTCGGGCGGAAGGTGGACGAAGCGAAGGCCCGTTTCGCCGCCGGGGCCGACCAACCTGACGCTGCGTGACAGATGCCACGACACGCCCGGTAACCTCATCTCCCCGCACAACTTCACGCACAAGGAGCTCCGTCGTGACCCAGCGCACCCTCGTCCTGCTCAAGCCCGACGCGGTCCGTCGTGGCCTGACCGGCGAGATCATCAGCCGTATCGAGCGCAAGGCCGGCTGGCAGATCACCGCGCTGGAGCTGCGCACCCTGGACCAGGACACGCTGGAGCAGCACTACGGCGAGCACAAGGGCAAGCCGTTCTACGAGCCGCTGGTCGAGTTCATGGCCTCCGGCCCGGTCGTGGCGATGATCGTCGAGGGTGAGCGGGTCATCGAGGGAGTGCGCCAACTGGCCGGTCCCACCGACCCGATCGCCGCCGCGCCGGGTTCGATCCGCGGCGACTTCGGCGTCATCGTCCGGGAGAACCTGATCCACGCGTCCGACTCCGAGGAGTCCGCCGAGCGCGAGGTGAAGATCTTCTTCCCGGGTCGCGCGTAACCTCGCGCATAACGATCACGTCGCGGCCGCGTTCAGCGTCTTTGCCGCCTGTCGGATGGTCTGGGGGCTTTGCCCCCGGACCATTTTTGGCATATGCGAGGCGTTCGGGGGAACGGATGCCCCCGATGGCCCGTCTCCACAAGCAGGGGGACACGCCGTCTGATGACAATGGCGAAGACCCTCGCACGGTGTTCGCGAAGGCGCGTCTACGATGGAACCCTTCACGTCACCGCACCCACCTCGCCGACCTGAAAAGCCCTCAAAAGCTCGTGGGAAGGCCAGACGAATCCTGATGGGGAACTCAATGTCGTTCATCGGCCGTGACATGGCTGTCGACCTCGGGACCGCCAACACGCTGGTGTACGTCAGGGGTCGTGGGATCGTACTCAACGAGCCGTCCGTCGTCGCGATCAACACCAACACCGGTGGCATCCTCGCGGTCGGTGCCGAAGCGAAGAAGATGATCGGGCGCACACCCGGCAACATCGTCGCCGTGCGTCCGCTGAAGGACGGCGTCATCGCCGACTTCGAAATCACCGAGCGGATGCTCCGCTACTTCATCCTGAAGATCCACAAGCGGCGGTATCTGGCTCGTCCGCGGGTCGTCGTCTGCGTGCCCTCGGGCATCACCGGCGTCGAGCGCCGCGCCGTCATCGAGGCGTCGTCGCAGGCCGGCGCCCGTCAGGTGCACATCATCGAGGAGCCCATGGCCGCCGCCATCGGCTCCGGGCTGCCGGTCCACGAGGCCACCGGCAACATGGTCGTGGACATCGGCGGCGGCACCACGGAGGTCGCGGTCATCTCCCTCGGCGGCATCGTCACCGCCCAGTCCATCCGCGTCGCGGGCGACGAACTGGACAACGCGATCATCCAGCACATCAAGAAGGAGTACTCCCTCCTGCTGGGTGAGCGGACGGCCGAACAGATCAAGATCACGATCGGTTCGGCGTACGAACTCGACTCCGACGAGCACACCGAAATCCGTGGCCGGGACCTCGTCTCCGGGCTGCCGAAGACCGTGGTGATCTCCGCCGCCGAAGTGCGCAAGGCGATCGAGGAGCCGGTCAACGCCATCGTCGACGCCGTCAAGACGACCCTCGACAAGTGCCCGCCGGAGCTGTCCGGCGACATCATGGACCGAGGAATCGTTCTGACCGGCGGCGGAGCGCTGCTGCGCGGGCTCGACGAGCGGCTGCGCCGGGAGACGGGCATGCCGATCCACATCGCCGAGGACCCGCTGGACAGCGTCGCGCTCGGTTCCGGCAAGTGCGTCGAGGAGTTCGAGGCGCTCCAGCAGGTGCTGGACGCCCAGCCGCGCAGATGACGCGATTCTTCGATTCCGCCGTACGGGACGTTCTTCTCTCGTACGGCGGATCGCTGATATCGCGGCATAAGCTCTCCCGCAACGCCTCGAAAGCCCGGCTCCCAACGCCGGAGAACTGAACAACCCGACACCTCAAATCCGTTCTCGACGAGGAAGGCACGGCCGCCGCACGTGAGGGACACACGAGAGAGCCGGCTGCTCCTGGTGCTGCTGATCGCCATCGCGTTCGCACTGATCACGGTGGACATCCGCGGCGGGGAGGATTCACCGGTCGACGGTGCCCGGCAGGCCGCGGTCACCGTCTTCGGCCCGATCGAGAACGGCGTGTCCAGCGCGGTCGACCCCATCGGCAACGCCGTCACCGCCGTCCGCGAATCAGGCGAGCGGCACGACCGGCTCGCCGAACTGGAGCGGGAGAACGCCGCGCTCAAGGCCGAACTCGGCAGCGACGACCGCAGCCGCAGCCGCCTCGCCCAGCTCGACGAACTGCTGAAGGTCTCCGGCCGCGGCCAGTACGGCATCAAGGGCGCCCAGGTCATCGCCATAGGAGCGGCCCAGGGCTTCTCCTGGACCATCACCATCGACGCCGGCGCGAACGACGGCATCAAGCGCGACATGACCGTCCTCAACGGCGACGGACTCGTCGGCCGCGTCACCACCGTCGGCCCGGACACCGCCACCGTGCTGCTCGCCACCGACCCCGACTTCACCGTCGGCACCCGCATGGAGGCCGGTGACGAACTCGGCTTCGCCTCCGGCCAGGGCGACCGCCCGCTGCGCGTCGAACTGCTCAACGGCAAGGCCGAGGTCAAGAAGGGCGACCGCCTGGTCACCTTCGGCTCGCAGGCCGACAAGCCGTTCGTGCCCGGCGTCCCCGTCGGCGTCGTCTCCCGCGTCGACCCCTCCGGCGGCGACCTCACCCGCACCCTGTACGTCACCCCGTACGTCAGCTTCAGCAAGCTCGACGTCGTCGGCGTCGTCGTCCAGGCCCCCGAGAAGGACCCGCGCGACACGGTGCTCCCCGAGAAGTCCGAGCCGAAGCCCACGCCCACCGTGACGGTGACCGTCACGCCCTCCGCCCCTGCCGACGGCCAGTACCAGCAAGAGCAGTAGGAGCTGTCACCCCATGCGCGTCAACCGGATCCTGCTCTCCAGCTCACTGGTCGTCGTCGCCCTGGTGATCCAGGTGAGCGTCCTCGCCCGCCTCCACCTCCCGGGCGCCGTCCCCGACCTGCTGCTGCTCACCGTCCTCGGCCTCGCCCTGGTCTACGGCCACGTCGGCGGCGCCCTCGTCGGCTTCGCCGCCGGACTCCTCGCCGACCTCGCCCCGCCCGCCGACCACGCCGCCGGGCGCTACGCCCTCGTGCTGTGCGTCATCGGCTACCTCGCCGGACTCGTCAAACCCGAGACCGGGCAGGTCAAGTCCGCCACCGGCCCCATGGCCGTGGTGGTCGCCGCGGCCGTCGGCTCCACCCTGCTCTACGCCGGTGTCGGCGCCCTCGTCGGCGACACCGCCGCCCGCCATGTCGGCCTCGGCTCCCTGCTGTTCACCGCCGCGCTGTACGACCTGCTGCTCGCCCCGTTCGTCGTCCCCGGCGTCATGGCCCTGGCCCGCCGCGCCGAGAACGACCCGCTCGCCGAGACCGGATCCGCCAAGTCCGGCGACATCTCCTCCGGCTGGCTCTCCGGCGGCACCGGGCTGCGCATCGGCGGCCGGCGCAACGGACTGCGGGTCAAGGCGGCCCGCGCCCGGGTGGCGCGCGCCGGACGCATCAAGGGGGTCAAGCGCCTGTGACCTCCCGGAACTTCACTCGAACGGGTGATCGAGAACGGAACCGCGGGGCGCGCACCGGCCGTTCATCACTCGTACCCACACACTCGTACGCACTCCGAGAGGGGGAGGCAACCGCGTGACCAACATCCCCGAGACCGGCCGCAGCCCGCGGGTCCAGATCCGGCTCGTCGTCATCCAGGTCCTCGTCATCTCCCTCCTCGGCACCCTCGGCGGGCGCCTGTGGTACCTCCAGATCCGCGAGGGCGACCAGTACGCCAAGGAGGCCTCCGGCAACCACGTCCAGCAGGTCGTCCAGCCCGCCGTCCGCGGCTCCATCCTGGACGCCCGCGGAGTGGCCCTCGCGGACAACGAGACCCGGCTGGTCGTCTCCGCCTCCCGCACCGACCTGCTGAAGATGAAGGACGACGGCAAGGCGGTCCTCACCAAGCTCGCCGGCGTCCTCGGCATGACCCCCGAGGAGGTCATGCGGAAGGTGCGGCTCTGCGACGCCGAAACCCCCCAGCCCTGCTGGAACGGCTCGCCGTACCAGCCCATCCCCATCACCGACGAGGCCACCGCCAAGCAGGCCCTGCAGATCCGCGAGCGCGCCGAGGACTTCCCCGGCATCACCGCCGAACCGCAGGCCCTGCGCCGCTACCCGAGCCCCGGCAAGGCCAACACCGCCCAGGTCCTCGGCTACCTCTCGCCCGTCACCGACGAGGAGATCCAGCAGGCCCAGGACACCAGCTCCCCCTACCTGCGCTCCGACATGGTGGGCCGCTCCGGACTGGAGCGCCAGTACGACAAGCAGCTGCGCGGCAAGGCCGGCGTCACCCGCTACGAGGTCGACAACCTCGGCCGCGTCATCGGCAAGGCCGAGGACGACCCCGCCCAGCCCGGCGCCAACCTCGTCACCAGCATCGACTCCCGCGTCCAGCGCATCGCCGAGTACGAGCTGAACGAGGCGATGAAGGCCGCCCGCAAGGAACACGACCGCAACACCAACCGCAACTACGAGGCCGACTCCGGCGCCGTCGTCGTCATGGAGGCCAAGACCGGCCGCGTCGTCGCCATGGCCTCCAACCCGACCTACGACCCCAACGCCTGGGTGGGCGGCATCTCCGCCAAGGACTACGCGAACCTCACCGGCAAGAAGTCCAACTACCCGCTGCTCAACCGCGCCATCCAGGGCCAGTCCGCACCCGGCTCCATCTTCAAGGTGATCCCGACAGCCGCCGCGATCAACGCGGGGTACAGCTTCGAGGGCCCCTACAACTGCTCCAGCTCGTACTCCATCGGCGGACAGGTCTTCAAGAACTTCGAGTCCCAGAACCACGGCCCCATCAGCCTCGGCCGCGCCCTCGAGGTCTCCTGCGACACCGTCTTCTACAGCCTCTCCCACCAGGAGTGGAAGCGGGACGGCGGCAACAAGCCGAAGAAGGACGCCAACGACTGGTTCTACAAGACCGCCCACCAGTTCGGCCTCGGCGAGGAGACCGGCATCGACCTGCCCAACGAGGTCACCGGCCGCGTCCCCGACCGCCAGTGGAAGCTCGACTACTGGAAGGCCAACAAGGACGCCTGGTGCAAGTACGGGAAGAAGGACGGCAGCTACGCCGAGAAGATCGCCTACGAGAACTGCCTCGAAGGCAACCGGCTGCGCGCGGGTGACTCCGTCAACTACTCCATCGGGCAGGGCGACACCCTCGTCACCCCCATCCAGATGGCCACCATCTACGCGGCCATCTCCAACGGCGGCACCCTCTACGACCCCTCCGTCGGCAAGGCCGTCATCAGCCCCGACGGCAGGACCGTCACGGAGATCGAGCCCCGCTCGCACGGCAAGCTGCCCATGACCAAGAAGACCCTCGGCCAGATAGACGCAGCCCTCGAAGGAGTCGCCACCCGCGGTACGGCCGCGTGGCGGTTCGGGGGCTGGCCACAGGACGAGATCCCGATGCACGCCAAGACCGGTACCGCCGAGGTCTACGGCAAGCAGACCACCTCCTGGTTCGCGACCTACACCAAGGACTACTCGATCGTCATGACGATCTCCCAGGGTGGTACCGGCTCCGGCGCCTCGGGCCCCGCCGTGCGCAACATCTACAACGCCCTGTACGGCGTCTCCCCGGAAGGCGAGATCGACAAGAAGAAGGCGCTGCTGTCCACACCGCAGAAGGACCTCCCCACGGTCCGCACGGACGGCACCATCAAGTCCCCGAAGGTCTCCAAGGACCCCGCCAAGGACCGGGCGACCCCCTCGCCCGACGCCCAGGCCACCACCCCGCAGGACGGCCAGGACGACCCCGCCGACCAGCAGGCGGCCACGGTCCCCTCACCGGAGACCGGCAACCGCGACACCCGCCGCCGCGAGCGACGACGGGGCGGCGGACCACGCCCCGGTGACGGCCGCGCCCGCGGCCGCGCCTCCCACCGGCGCGCCCGCACCGCGACGCGGAGGACGGCGGCATGACCGGCGGCGTCAACAGCTTCCAGGTCTCCGGGTACGGGCCCGAGCGGGCCGGCTGGACACGGATCTTCGCCCGTGACTCCCTGGCCCGCCGCCTCGACTGGCCCATACTGCTCGCGGCGACCGCCCTGTCCCTGCTGGGCTCGCTCCTGGTCTACTCGGCCACCCGCAACCGCACCGAGCTGAACCAGGGCGACCCCTACTACTTCCTGGTCCGCCACTGGCTGAACACCGGCATCGGACTCGCCCTGATGATCGGCGCCATCTGGCTGGGCCACCGCGCCCTGCGCACGGCGGTCCCCCTCCTCTACGGCGTCTCCGTCCTGCTGATCCTCCTGGTGCTCACCCCTCTGGGCTCCACCATCAACGGCGCCCACTCCTGGATCAAGCTCCCCGGCGGCTTCTCCCTCCAGCCCTCCGAGTTCGTGAAGATCACGATCATCCTGGGCATGGCGATGCTGCTCGCCGCCCGCGTCGACGCCGGCGACAAGCCCTACCCCGACCACCGCACGGTCCTCCAGGCCCTAGGCCTGGCCGTCGTCCCCATGCTGATCGTGATGCTCATGCCCGACCTCGGGTCGGTCATGGTCATGGTCATCATCGTGCTCGGCGTGCTGCTCGCCTCCGGCGCCTCCAACCGCTGGATCTTCGGCCTGATGAGCGCCGGCGCGCTCGGCGCGGTCACCGTCTGGCAGCTCGGCGTCCTCGACGAGTACCAGATCAACCGCTTCGCCGCCTTCGCCAACCCCGAACTCGACCCCGCCGGCGTCGGCTACAACACCAACCAGGCCCGCATCGCCATCGGCTCCGGCGGACTCACCGGCTCGGGCCTCTTCCACGGCTCCCAGACCACCGGCCAGTTCGTGCCCGAGCAGCAGACCGACTTCGTCTTCACCGTCGCCGGCGAGGAACTCGGCTTCGTCGGCGGCGCACTGATCATCGGCCTGCTCGGCGTCATCCTCTGGCGCGCCTGCCGCATCGCCCGCGACACCACCGACCTCTACGGCACCATCGTCGCCGCCGGCATCGTCGCCTGGTTCGCCTTCCAGGCCTTCGAGAACATCGGCATGACCCTCGGCATCATGCCGGTCACCGGCCTGCCCCTGCCCTTCGTCTCCTACGGCGGCTCGTCGATGTTCGCCGTCTGGCTGGCGGTGGGCCTGCTGCAGTCGATCCGGGTGCAGCGCCCCATGTCCGCATGACCCCCGGCCGCGCGGCCCCGTCCCACGGACACCCGCGCGGCCGCCCCACCCCCTGCGCCTGTACGCGACACCCCCACGGAGCCGCCCACTGCCGCTCCCCACCCCGGGCGACTAGATTCGGTCCATGGCGGACATCAAGCGCGAGATCGAGCGAAAGTACGAGTCCGACGACAGCGGGCTGCCCGACCTGACCCGCGTGCCGGGCGTGGCGGCCGTCCTCGACAAGGGCGTCGTCCACCTCGACGCCACCTACCACGACACGGCCGACGAACGCCTCGCCGCGTCCGCCGTCACCCTGCGCCGCCGCACCGGCGGATCCGACGCCGGCTGGCACCTCAAACTCCCCGTCGCCCCCGGAGTCCGCGACGAGATCCGCGCCCCCCTCTCCGACACCCTCCCGGCCGAGCTGACCGCCCTCGTCCGCTCCCGCGTCCGCGACGGCGAACTGCTGCCCCTCGTCCGGCTCCGCTCCGACCGCGAGGTACGCCACCTCGTGGACACCGACGGCCGGCTGCTCGCCGAGGTCAGCGTCGACACCGTCCACGCCGAACGCCTCACCGGCAGCGGCGGCACCGCCCAGTGGACCGAGATCGAGGTCGAACTCGCCGACGACGCGGACCCCGCCTTCCTCGACAAGGTCGACAAACGGCTGCGCAAGGCCGGCGTGCGCCCCGCACCGGCGGCCTCCAAACTGGCCAGGGCCCTCACCGAGACGGCACCCGGCGGACAAGCACGCGCGCACGGTCCACGGGCGCCCCGGAAACCCGCCACCGCCGGCGACCACGTCCTCGCCTACGTCCGCGCCCAGCGGGACGCCCTCGTCGCCCTCGACCCCGCCGTCCGCCAGGACACACCCGACTCCGTGCACCGCATGCGAGTCGCCACCCGCCGCCTGCGCAGCACCTTCCGCAGCTACCGCGCCCTCCTCGACCGGGAGGTCACCGACCCGATCGGCACCGACCTGAAATGGCTGGCCGGTGAGCTCGGCCGGGACCGCGACCAGGAAGTGCTCGCCGAGCGCCTCAGGTCCGCCCTGGACGACCTCCCCGCCCCGCTCGTCTCCGGCCCCGTCGCCGACCGGCTCACCGCCTGGTCCGGCACCGCCCACCACACGGCCCACGGCCGGCTCACCGGCGTCCTGGACTCCCGCCGCTACCTCACCCTGCTCGACACCCTCGACGCCGTCCTCGCCGACCCGCCCCTGCGCGAGAAGGCCGGCGCCGCCCCCGGCAAACCGCTCGCCAAGGCCGTACGCAAGGACTTCGACCGGCTCGCCGGCCTCGTCGGGCGGGCCCTCGGCCTCCCGCCCGGCGAGGACCGTGACACCGCCCTGCACGAGGCCCGCAAGAAGACCAAGCGCACCCGCTACGCGGCCGAGGCCGCCGCCCCCGCGCTCGGCACCCCGGCGAAGGACCTGGTGAAGTCCATGAAGTCGCTCCAGAGTCTGCTCGGCGACCACCAGGACAGCGTCATGGCCCGCAGGACCCTGCGCGAACTCTCCGCCGTCGCCCACGCGGCGGGCGACAGCGCCTTCACCTACGGCGTCCTCTACGCCCGCGAGGAACGCCGCGCCGAACTCGCCGAGAACGCCCTGCCCGAAGCCTGGGAGACGATCACCGAGGACACCGCCCTCTGATCGGCGTACGGGGAACCCGCCCGGCCGCGTTAGTCTGGATGGTCACCCGCCCCCAGCCATCGGCCGGGGGGACCCCCAGTCAGCAACGAAGGTTCGCGAGATGCCTGCCGAAGCCGCCGAGTCTGTGAAGTCTGTGTTTCCGCAGCTCGAAGCTCTGCTCCCGCATGTGCAGAAGCCGATCCAGTACGTCGGCGGAGAGCTCAACTCCACGGTCAAGCCGTGGGAGAGCTGCGACGTCCGCTGGGCGCTCATGTACCCCGACGCCTACGAGGTCGGACTGCCCAACCAGGGCGTCATGATCCTCTACGAGGTCCTCAACGAGCAGGCCGGCGTCCTGGCCGAGCGCACCTACAGCGTCTGGCCGGACCTCGAGGCGCTGATGCGGGAACACGACGTCCCGCAGTTCACCGTCGACGGCCACCGCCCGGTGAAGGCCTTCGACGTGTTCGGCCTGAGCTTCTCCACCGAGCTCGGCTACACCAACATGCTCACCGCCCTGGACCTGGCCGGCATCCCGCTGGAGTCCAAGGACCGCGGCATCGACGACCCGGTCGTCCTGGCCGGCGGGCACGCGGCCTTCAACCCCGAGCCGATCGCCGACTTCATCGACTGCGCCGTCATCGGCGACGGCGAGCAGGCCGTCCTGGAGATCACCGCGATCATCCGCGCCTGGAAGGCCGAGGGCCGCCCCGGCGGCCGCGAGGAACTCCTGCTGCGCCTGGCGAAGACCGGCGGCGTGTACGTCCCCGGCTTCTACGACGTCGAGTACCTCCCCGACGGCCGTATCGCCCGCGTCGTACCGAACCGCTCGGGCGTGCCGTGGCGCGTCTCCAAGCACACGGTGATGGACCTCGACGAGTGGCCCTACCCCAAGCAGCCCCTCGTCCCGCTCGCCGAGACGGTCCACGAGCGCATGTCCGTGGAGATCTTCCGCGGCTGCACCCGCGGCTGCCGCTTCTGCCAGGCCGGCATGATCACCCGCCCGGTGCGCGAGCGCTCGATCACCGGCATCGGCGAGATGGTCGACAAGGGCCTGAAGGCGACCGGCTTCGAGGAGGTCGGCCTGCTGTCCCTCTCCTCCGCCGACCACACGGAGATCGGCGACATCGCCAAGGGCCTCGCCGACCGCTACGAGGACGACAAGATCGGCCTCTCCCTGCCCTCCACCCGCGTCGACGCCTTCAACATCGACCTGGCCAACGAGCTGACCCGCAACGGCCGCCGCTCGGGCCTGACCTTCGCCCCCGAGGGCGGCTCGGAGCGCATCCGCAAGGTCATCAACAAGATGGTCTCCGAGGACGACCTGATCCGCACCGTCGCCACCGCCTACGGCAACGGCTGGCGCCAGGTGAAGCTGTACTTCATGTGCGGCCTGCCCACCGAGACCGATGACGACGTCCTGCAGATCGCGGACATGGCCACCCGCGTCATCGCCAAGGGCCGCGAGGTCTCCGGCTCCAACGACATCCGCTGCACGGTCTCCATCGGCGGCTTCGTCCCCAAGCCCCACACGCCCTTCCAGTGGGCCCCGCAGCTGTCCGCCGAGGAGACGGACGAGCGCCTCACCAAGCTCCGCGACAAGATCCGCGGCGACAAGAAGTACGGCCGCTCCATCGGCTTCCGCTACCACGACGGCAAGCCCGGCATCGTCGAGGGCCTGCTCTCGCGCGGCGACCGCCGCATCGGCGCCGTCATCCGCGCGGTCTACGAGGACGGCGGCCGCTTCGACGGCTGGCGCGAGCACTTCTCCTACGACCGCTGGATGGGCTGCGCCGACAAGGCCCTCGCCCAGTTCGGCGTCGACGTCGACTGGTACACCACCCGCGAGCGCACCTACGAGGAGGTCCTGCCCTGGGACCACCTCGACTCGGGCCTCGACAAGGACTGGCTGTGGGAGGACTGGCAGGACGCCCTCGACGAGACGGAGGTCGACGACTGCCGCTGGACCCCGTGCTTCGACTGCGGGGTGTGCCCGCAGATGGACACGAGCATCCAGATCGGTCCGACCGGCAAGAAGCTGCTGCCGCTCACCGTCAAGAACGCCGCGCAGGCGCCCAGCGGTCACGCGCACTGACCTGAGCGGGGCACTCCACCGGGGTGCCGAGAACGAAAGCGGCCCCCCGCTGTCCTGCGGGGGGCCGCTTCCTCGTCGTGACGCCGGTGCTAGGGGACGTCGCGCCGGTACGGGCGTACGCGGTGGCGGGGTGCGGTGCGCCGGGGCGGCCGGGTCAGGGTGATCTGGCGGACGAGTTGCTGGAAGCACGCCAGTGCGGCGACTCCCGGGAGTGCGGCGGCGGCGGTGTCGGTGATGGTCCGGGGCGCCTGGGCGACGCAGAGCAGCACGGCGACGGACGAGAAGAGGAGAACGACGAACCAGGAGTGCAGGGCGCGTCGTTGGTGCAGTGCCGCGCGCAGGATGGACAGCGATCCCGCCAGCCAGGGGCCGTAGACCAGCACGGGCCACCAGGCCGCGGAACTGCCGCTGCTGTGCGCGGTGGTGACGAGGAGCAGCGGTTCGTAGGTGACCACCCCGCTGAAGACGCTGACCATCGACACGGTGACCGCCGCCAGGGCGGCGATGACGTAGCTGGCGATGCGCAGCGCGTCGGGGCGTCTGCGCGGGGTGTGCTTGCGGTGGCCGCGCGGGGCCCCGCGCAGGGGCGGGAGTTCGGCTGTGATCTCTTGCAGGTTGCCCATCGGGCTGCCGGCGGGGGGCGCGGTGACCGAGGACTCCTCGCGGGGCTGCGGGAAGGCGGCCCTGCCGAACTCCTCGCCGCGGGCTTCCTGGAGCAGATAGGCCAGTTCCTCGGCCGGGTCCCAGGGAGGGACGGCCGGTTCCACGGGGTCCGTGTAGACGGCGCCCGCCCGGTGCCGTCCGGTGCCTGCGCCGTCGAATGGGGCCGAGCCGCCGGAGCCGTACCAAAGAGGGTCGTAGTGTTCATCATTCATGTCACGATTGATTCATCGGATCGGCGTGCATATCACCCGAGTGCGGCTGTGTGACGGGCAGTTGGAGCGGCCCTGACCTGCTTCCCTTCGTCATATAGCAACTAACGGCGGGTCTTTCGCTTGGATGCGTGGCAAATGAGTGAACGGCCGTGGGGACCATTGCTTTATATAAATTCTCGGAATTCTGTTTTTTCGATCGGCGTTCAGCATATGAGGGGAACGGTTCGGCGGACCGGGGATCCGTACGGGCCGCTGCTGCGTCCTGTCGGGTATGGATCTCGAGAAGTCGCCCGCGCCGCCGCCCGCGCCGTCGCCCGCGCCCGAGGGGTGTCTCGTCGTGGCGGTGCGCATTCCGGTGCGGATCGTGGTGCTCGTGCTGGTCGTGCCGGTGCGGATGGTGTGGGACGCGTGCGTCGTCGCCGGGCGGTTCCTGAACGACACCGTCCTGCGGCCCCTGGGACGGGTGCTGCTGTGGGTGGGCCGGGCGGTGTTCGTGTGGCCGTTCGTGGGGTTGTGGCGGTACCTCCTCGTGCCGCTGGGCAAGGGACTGCTCTGGCTGGGGAACGTGCTGCTGGTCCTTCCCGCCCTGGCCTTCTACCGCTATGTGCTGACGCCCCTCGGTCATGCGCTCGTCTGGCTGTACGCGCGGGTGCTGACCCCGTTCGGGCACCTGCTGGCCGCGATCGGCGCCGGGGTGTGGGCGGGGCTGGCCTGGCTGGGGCGGTACCTCGTCGTCGTGCCCTCGGTGTGGGTGTACCGGTGGGTCCTCGCGCCGGTGGGGCGCGCGATCGCCTGGTGCGGCAGGGGGCTCCTGTGGTGCGGCAAGGGCCTGGTGTGGCTGGTGACGACGATCGTCACGGGGATCGGCACGGCCCTGTACTGGATCGCCCGGATCCTGCTGGTGCTGCCGGCGGCGGCGGTGTGGCGCTGGGTCCTGGTGCCGGTCGGCCGGGTGCTCGCCGTCGTCGCCCGGGAGGTCGGGGCCGCCCTCGGTCACGCCTGGCGGGTCGCCGGGTATGTCTCGCTCGCCGTCGGGCGGTTCCTCGCGTCGGTGTTCCGGTGGGTCTTCGTGGAGCCGGTGCGGTGGGTGTACCGGAGTGTGCTGACCCCCGTGGGGCACGTGGTGCGCGACGGCGTGCTGCGGCCCGCCGCCCGGGCCGCGCGCGCGGTGGGGCGGGCCGGCGGGCAGGCCCTCGCCGCCGCCCGCGCGTCGGTCCGGCAGGCGCGCGCCGACTTCCGCCGGCTGCTGCTCGGCGGCCCGGCCCGCGAACCGGTCCCCTCTCGGGCCGCTGAACCCGTGGCGCGACCGGTCGCCGCCCCGATCTCCGCCCCGATCTCCGCCCCGATCTCCGCACCGATCTCCGGGCCGGTCGCCGAACCGGTCGGCGAACCGGGGAAACCGCAGGTCGCGGACCGCCGGGAACCTACCGGCCCGCAGGCACGTACTCTTGGTAGCAGTACGACCGCTCTCACGAAGGACTGAACGACACTGGGTAAGCGCCAGCCCGAAGGCCCGCCGCCCGCACCCGCGGTGCAGCGCATCCGACTGCGCTACACCAAGCGCGGCCGCCTCCGGTTCACCAGCCACCGTGACTTCCAGCGCGCCTTCGAGCGTGCGTTGCGCCGTGCCGGGGTGCCGATGGCGTACTCGGCGGGGTTCACGCCGCACCCGAAGGTGTCGTACGCCAATGCCGCACCCACCGGCACGGGCAGTGAGGCGGAGTACCTGGAGATCGCGCTCACCGAGCCGCGCGACCCCGAGCGGCTCCGGGCCCTCCTCGACGAGTCGCTGCCCGCCGGGCTCGACATCGTCGACGCGGTCGAGGCCCGCACATCGGGGCTCGCCGACCGGCTGACGGCCTCCGTGTGGGAGCTGCGGCTGGACGGTGTCGCCCCCGAGGACGCCCGCCGAGCGGTGGACGCCTTCAACGCGGCCGGGACCGTCGAGGTCCAGCGCCTGACCAAGAACGGCGTCCGCACCTTCGACGCCCGTTCGGCGGTCGCGGCGCTGGAGAGCTCGGAAACGCACTCCTCACCGGCTGATAGGCCGACCGACCAGCCCTGTGCGATACTGCGGCTGGTTGTTCGGCACGTGACGCCTGCCGTACGACCCGACGACGTCCTGTCCGGTCTCCGCGCCGTGGCCGACCTGGCGCCGCCGGTCCCCGCAGCGGTGACCAGGCTGGCGCAGGGGCTGTTCGATGAAGAGACCGGCACGGTGACCGACCCGCTCGCGCCCGACCGCGAGGCAGCAGCGACCGAGCCGAAACCGGCCGGCGCGACTGCCGCCGCGACGGCGCCCGCGTAGGGAAGGTCCCGCGTAGGGACGGACGTCGTAAGCGCCGCCCTCGCACTCGGGAGCCACCTGGGGCGGGCAGCGCACCGACCAGAAGACTTTCGCCAGGCCGTACGCATTCGGCGTACGGAACCGGCGAGACAGGACACAGAGAGCTCCCGTGCGGCGCCCGCGCCCCGGACGGCGGCAGACGCGCATCGCGCGAGCCGCGGACGTCACCGGCATCGCCGGACCGGGTGCGGCGCCCGGGAGCCTGACGGGAGAAACGCCCGCATGCTCGAACCGATCGAGCCCACCGAGGGCTCCGAACCGAACACTCCGAGCGACACCCTGCCGCCGCGCCGGCGGCGCCGTGCCGCGTCACGTCCGGCGGGACCGCCCGCCGCGACGGCCGAGGTGACGGCCGAGACCGTCGCTCCGGCCATACCGGCCGCGCAGGCCGGGTCCGCCGACGCCACCGCGACTTCCGGGCCCGCTGAGCCCGAGGAGGAGCAGGAGGCCGCCGAGGGCGTGGTCGAGAAGGAGACCGAGGCCGCCGAGGCCGCGCCCGCGCCGCGGCGTCGCCGTGTGGTGCGCCGTGCGGCCGCGCCCGCCGGGGCGCCCGCGTCGGCGGAGGCCGCCGAGACCGTCGTACCGGCGGTGCAGAGCGCGCCCGAGACCGCCGCGGCCCCCGAGCCGGCCGCCGTCGCCGCCGAGCCGGCCGAGGACGCCGCTCCCCGGCGTTCCCGCCGTCGTGCGATGCGCAGCGTGACCTCGCCGACGGCGACCGCCGCCGAGACGGCGCGGAGCGCCGAGGCCGCCGAGCCGGTGGCGACCGCCGAGGTCCCCGCCGAGACCGCCCGGACGCCGGAGGCCGCCGAGGTCTCCGAGACCGCCGAGATTCCCGAGACCCCCGAGGACGCCGCTCCGCGCCGCACCCGGCGGCGCGCCGCGCGGCGGGCCTCCGCGCCCGCCGGTGCGCCGGTGGCCGCCGGGACGGCGGAGGGCGACGCGGGCGAGTCCGCGCAGGCCGCCCCCGCCGCCGCTGCCGCCGAAGAGACCGCCGTGGCCGAGACCCCCGCCGAGACGGCGGCGCGGGTTCCCGCGGAGACCGTCGAGGTGCCCGCCGAGGGGACCACCGCGAAGAGGAAGACCACCCGGGCCGCGCGGGCCGCCCAGGCCGCACCGGCGCCGGAGAGCGCCGAGGACGCCGCCGAGGCCCCCGCCGAGGACGCCGCTCCGCGGCGCCGTCGCCGTGTGGTCCGCAAGGCCGCCGCCGGATTCGCCGAGCCCGCGCGTTCCGCCCGGGCCGAGACCGACCGGTCCGCCGAGCCCGCCGAGACGGAGACCTCGTCGCGGCGCCCCGCGCGTCCCGCCGTCGCGGTGTTCCAGCCGCCGGTGTTCACCGAGCCCCGCTTCCAGACCCCCGAGCGCGCCGCCGCCGAGGCGGCGGCCGAGGTCGCCGCACCGGTGGAGCCGGAGGAGACCGAGGAGCTGCTGGAGGAGCAGCCCGCCGCCTCCCGCCGCCGTCGCCGGCGCCGGGGCGCGGGCGACGAGGCCGAGACCGTGCCCGCCGCCGTGACCGCTCCCGAGGCGCCCGCCGAGGACGAGGCGGAGGAGGCCGAGGAGCCGGCCGAGGACCACGCCGACGCCGAGGACCAGGACGAGGGCGAGGCCGCCGGTTCGCGCCGGCGCCGTCGTCGCGGTGGCCGTCGCCGCCGTCGCGGTGAGTCCGCCGAGACCGACGGCGAGGGCGGCGAGCCCGGCGACGCCGACCTCGACCGGGTCTCCGCCGAGCAGGCCGCCCAGGACGCCGAGGACACCGCCGAGCAGGACGAGGACGACGCCGAGGACGAGTCCGACGAGGGCCGCGACGACTCCGGCGCCGGGTCCAGCAGCAGCCGTCGCCGCCGTCGCCGTCGTCGCCGCGCCGGTGACAGCGGGGGCGAGGGCGAGCACGCCTCCGACGACCCCGAGCGCACCGTCGTCAAGGTGCGCGAGCCGCGCAAGGCCGCCGAGCCGTCGGACGAGGTGCAGTCCATCAAGGGCTCCACGCGTCTGGAGGCCAAGAAGCAGCGCCGCCGCGAGGGCCGTGAGCAGGGCCGCCGCCGGGTGCCGATCATCACCGAGGCCGAGTTCCTGGCCCGCCGCGAGGCCGTCGAGCGCGTCATGGTGGTCCGCCAGCACGGCGACCGCACGCAGATCGGCGTCCTGGAGGACGGCGTGCTCGTCGAGCACTACGTCAACAAGGAGCAGGCGACCTCGTACGTCGGGAACGTCTACCTCGGCAAGGTGCAGAACGTGCTGCCGTCGATGGAGGCCGCCTTCATCGACATCGGCAAGGGCCGCAACGCCGTGCTCTACGCCGGTGAGGTCAACTTCGAGGCGCTCGGCATGTCGGGCGGCCCCCGCCGCATCGAGTCCGCGCTGAAGTCGGGGCAGTCGGTCCTGGTCCAGGTGACCAAGGACCCGATCGGCCACAAGGGCGCCCGCCTCACCAGCCAGGTCTCCCTCCCGGGCCGCTACCTCGTGTACGTCCCCGAGGGCTCGATGACCGGCATCAGCCGCAAGCTGCCCGACACCGAGCGGGCCCGGCTGAAGACCATCCTCAAGAAGGTCGTCCCCGAGGACGCGGGCGTCATCGTGCGCACCGCCGCCGAGGGCGCGAGCGAGGACGAGCTGCGCCGTGACGTCGAGCGTCTGCAGGCGCAGTGGGAGGAGATCAAGAAGAAGTCCAAGAACGGCGGCAGCGCGCCGACGCTGCTGTACGGCGAGCCGGACATGACCGTCCGGGTCGTGCGGGACATCTTCAACGAGGACTTCACCAAGGTCGTCGTCAGCGGTGACGAGGCCTGGCAGACCGTCCACGGGTACGTGTCGCACGTGGCGCCGGACCTGGCCGAGCGGCTGTCCCGGTGGACCAGCGAGGTCGACGTCTTCGCCACGTACCGGATCGACGAGCAGCTCGCCAAGGCGCTGGACCGCAAGGTCTGGCTGCCCAGCGGCGGTTCGCTGGTGATCGACCGGACCGAGGCGATGGTCGTCATCGACGTCAACACCGGCAAGTTCACCGGTCAGGGCGGCAACCTCGAGGAGACGGTCACCAGGAACAACCTGGAGGCGGCCGAGGAGATCGTGCGTCAGCTGCGGCTGCGCGACCTCGGCGGCATCATCGTGATCGACTTCATCGACATGGTGCTGGAGTCCAACCGGGACCTCGTCCTGCGGCGCCTGCTGGAGTGCCTGGGCCGGGACCGTACGAAGCACCAGGTCGCCGAGGTGACCTCGCTGGGCCTGGTCCAGATGACCCGCAAGCGGGTCGGCCAGGGCCTGCTGGAGTCGTTCTCGGAGACCTGCGTCCACTGCAACGGGCGCGGTGTCATCGTGCACCTGGAGCAGCCCTCCGCCGTCGGTGGCGGGGGCAAGCGCCGGAAGCGGGCGCGTGCCGGTGCGGCGGAGCAGCCGCACGAGCACGAGGCCGTCGCGGGCGTCGAGACGGCCGAGCAGGAGGCGGAGGAGGAGACGGTGGCCGAGGTCGCCGCCGAGGCCGCCGCGCCGGTCGCGCTCCCGGCGCCCGAGTTCGTGCCGGACGAGGAGCTGTACAGCAGCGCCGCCGAGGCGGAGGCCGCGGCCACCCGTGGGCGCACGCGCCGCCGGGCGAGCCGGCGGGTGTCGGCCCCGGCGGGCGCGCCGAAGCGGGAGACCGCCCGGGCCGGCCGGCAGCGCGCCGAGGCCGCCGAGAAGGACGAGGTGTCCGAGAAGGCTCAGGCCGCGGTGCCGACGGCGCAGGACGTGACGGCCGCCGAGGAGGCCGCGCGTCCGGTGCAGCCGGAGTCGGCCGCCGAGGCGCTGGCCGAGCCCGCGGCCGTCGAGGACGCGGTGGTTCCCGAGCCGGTCGCCGAGGAGGCCGCTCCCAAGGGCCGTACGCGTCGCCGGGCCACCCGCAAGGTGTCCGCGCCGGCCGGTTCCCCGGCGGGGGCGGAGGCCGCGGTGGTGACGGTCACGGAGCCCGCGGCCCCGGTCGCCGAGGCGCCCGAGCCGCAGCCCGCGGAGGCGGCCCCGTCCGAGGAGCCCGCCGAGCCCGAGGCCCCGGCCCGTCCGCGCCGCCGTGCGGTGCGCAAGCCGAGCACGTCCACCGCGTCCGAGGAGGCGGCCGTCGTGGTCGTCGCGTCGGCGCCGGCGGAGGAGCAGGCCGCCGCCACCGGGGAGGCCGAGGAGGCGCCCGCCGCCGAGGCCGCCGCGGAGGAGACCGCTCCGGCCAAGAAGACGGCCCGCAAGACGGCCAAGAAGGCCACGGCGAAGAAGGCCGCCACGAAGAAGACGACGGCGAAGAAGACCGCCGCCAAGAAGACGACGGCCAAGAAGGCGGCGACGACCACCAAGTCGGCCGCCGCCAAGACGACCGCGAAGAAGACGGCGTCGAAGAAGACGGCGGCCGCGGCCCAGCAGTCGTCGCCGTCGGTGACGGCCTCGACGGAGGACTGACCTCCGCTTTTGCCGAGAAGGTGATCCGCCCCCGGTTCCGCCGGGGGCGGATCGCTTTTTTCGTCCCCCAGTCGTCACAAGGACGTCGAAAATGTGAATGGGGGGTGAATCAATGCCCCTTCCGTCTGGTTATGATGTGGCCAAAGATCAAACTTCAAAAACAGACAAACAGGGATATGTCATCCCTAATTAGGTAAAGTATTGGGGCGTCACACGTGAAGGCTCTCGTCCTTTCCGGGGGAGCGGGGACTCGCCTCCGTCCGATCACCCACACCTCCGCCAAACAGCTCGTGCCGGTCGCCAACAAGCCCGTGCTCTTCTACGGGCTGGAGGCGATCGCCGACGCGGGCATCAGCGAGGTCGGCATCATCGTCGGCGACACCGCGGACGAGATCCGTGAGGCCGTGGGGGACGGCTCCCGCTTCGGGATCGAGGTCACCTACATCCCGCAGGAAGCGCCGCTGGGGCTGGCGCACGCGGTGCTCATCGCCCAGGACTTCCTCGGCGACGACGACTTCGTCATGTACCTCGGCGACAACTTCATCGTCGGTGGCATCACCGGCCTGGTGGAGGAGTTCCGGACCGAGCGGCCCGACGCGCAGATCCTGCTGACCCGGGTCCCCGACCCCACCTCCTTCGGCGTCGCCGAACTCGGCCCCGACGGCAGGGTGGTGGGCCTGGAGGAGAAGCCCAGGCAGCCGAAGAGCGACCTGGCCCTCGTCGGCGTCTACCTGTTCACCCCCGCCATCCACGAGGCGGTCCGCTCCATCGAGCCGTCCTGGCGCGGGGAGTTGGAGATCACGCACGCCATCCAGTGGCTGATCGACGAGGAGCGGGACGTCCGCTCCACCACGATCTCCGGATACTGGAAGGACACCGGCAACGTCACCGACATGCTGGAGGTCAACAGGTCCGTGCTGGAGACCCTGGAACCCCACGACGCCGGCACCGTGGACGAGGCCAGCGAGATCATCGGCCGGGTGCGCATCGAGGAAGGCGCCCGCATCAGCGGCAGCCGTATCGTCGGGCCCGCGGTCGTCGGCGCCGGAACGGTGGTCAGCAACGCGTACATCGGCCCCTTCACCTCGGTGTCCGAGGGGTGCCGCATCGAGGACAGCGAAATCGAGTACTCCATCGTCCTGCGGGGTTCGTCCGTGACCGGCGTGCGCCGGGTGGAGGCCTCGCTCATCGGGCGCGACGTCGTGGTCACGCCCGCTCCCCGCAACCCCAAGGCCCACCGGCTCGTGCTCGGTGATCACAGCAAGGTGCAGATCTCGTCATGACGGCCCCCGCCTCTCCCGCCCGCCCGACCCGGATCCTGGTCACCGGCGGCGCCGGCTTCATCGGCTCGCACTACGTCCGTACGCTGCTCGGCCCGCAGGGACCCGGTGATGTCGCGATCACCGTCCTGGACAAGCTGACCTACGCGGGCAACCCGGCCAACCTCGACGAGGTGCGCGAGCACCCGGGGTTCGCCTTCGTGCGGGGCGACATCTGCGACCCGGAGCTGGTCGGCAAGCTGATGGCCGAGCACGACCAGGTGGTGCACTTCGCCGCCGAGTCGCACGTCGACCGCTCCATCGACGGCGGCGCGGAGTTCGTCCGGACGAACGTGGTCGGCACCCACACGCTCATCGACGCGGCGCACCGGGCCGGCATCAAGACCTTCGTGCACATCTCCACCGACGAGGTCTACGGCTCGATCGACGAGGGCTCCTGGCCCGAGACCCACCCGCTGGAGCCCAACTCGCCCTACTCCTCGGCGAAGGCGTCCAGCGACCTGATCGCGCTGTCCTACCACCGCACCCACGGCCTGGACGTCCGCGTCACCCGCTGCTCCAACAACTACGGGCACCACCACTTCCCCGAGAAGGTCATCCCCCTCTTCGTCACCAACCTCCTCGACGGCAGGAAGGTCCCGCTGTACGGCGACGGCGGCAACGTCCGCGACTGGCTGCACATCGACGACCACGTCCAGGGCATCGAGCTGGTCCGCACCAAGGGCCGCGCGGGCGAGGTCTACAACATCGGCGGCGGCACCGAACTCTCCAACAAGGAGCTGACCGGGCTGCTCCTCGAGGCGTGCGGCGCCGACTGGGAGACCAGCGTCGAGTACGTCGAGGACCGCAAGGGCCACGACCGCCGCTACTCGGTGGACTGCACCAAGATCCGCGAGGAACTGGGCTACGAGCCGCGCAAGGACTTCCGCGAGGGCCTCGCCGAGACCGTCCAGTGGTACCGCGACAACCGCGCCTGGTGGGAGCCGCTGAAGGAGCGCGCCGCGCTGAACTGACGCGCCGCCCGTCTCCCGCGGGCCCGGGACCGTCCCGGGCCCCCTCAGGCATTTCCCGCGGGCCCCGGACCAGGGCCGGGGACCCGCGCCATCCGGCACGGAGGACAGAAGAGGGATGAACCCGACAACGGAACAGGCCAACACCCCGGCCGGCTGGCTGGTCACCGGGGCGGGCGGAATGCTCGGCCAGGACGTACTGGCCCGGCTGGCCGCGGCGGGGGAGCGGGTTACCGCCCTGGACCGGGCCGCGCTGGACCTCACCGACGCCGGCGCCGTGCTGCGGGCGCTGGACCACCACCGGCCCGCCGTGGTCGTCAACTGCGCGGCCTGGACCGCCGTGGACGACGCCGAGACCCGCGAGGCCGAGGCGCTCGCCGTCAACGGCGACGGCCCGGCCCACCTCGCCGCCGCCTGCGCCCGCACCGGCAGCGTCCTGCTGCACGTCTCCACCGACTACGTCTTCGCCGGCGACGCCACGACGCCGTACGCCGAGGACGCCCCCACCGCGCCGCGCAGCGCCTACGGCCGTACCAAACTCGCCGGCGAGCAGGCCGTCCTGACCACCCTCCCGGACCGCGGGTACGTCGTCCGCACCGCCTGGCTGTACGGAGCGGGCGGCGGCAACTTCGTCCGTACGATGATCAAGCTGGAAGGTCTCAAGGACACCCTCGACGTCGTCGACGACCAGCGCGGCCAGCCCACCTGGAGCGCCGACCTGGCCGGGCTGCTGGTCGAGCTGGGGCGCGGCGCCCTGGCCGGCACCGCCCCGGCGGGCGTCTACCACGGCACCAGCTCGGGTGAGACCACCTGGTACGGCCTCACCCGCGAGATCTTCCGCCTGCTCGGCACGGACCCGGACCGCGTCCGCCCCACCACCAGCGAGGCGTTCGCCCGCCCCGCCCCCCGCCCCGCCTACAGCGTGCTCGGCCACGAGCGCTTCGCCGCGGCCGGCATCGAGCCGCTGCGCGACTGGCGCGCGGCCCTCACCGAGGCATTCCCGGAGATCCACCGGGTCCACGAGAAGGAGAACCCGGCGTGACAGTCAAGGTCAGCGTCGTCATCGCGGTCTACAACCCGGGCAAGTACGTCGAGGACTGCGTCAACGGCCTGCTGCGGCAGAGCCTCGGCCCCGACGAGTTCGAGGTCTTCTTCGTCGACGACGGCTCCACCGACGAGACCCCGGCCCTGCTGGACCGGCTGGCCGCCGAGCACCCCCACTTCCACGTCATCCACCAGGAGTCCTCCGGCTGGTCCGGCAGGCCCCGCAACACCGGCATCGACGCCGCCCGGGGCGAGTACGTCATGTTCGTCGACCACGACGACTGGCTCGGCGACGAGGCCCTGGAGCGGATGTACGACTACGGCCGGGCGAACGACGCCGACGTGGTCGTCGGCAAGATGGCCGGCATCGGCCGCCCGGTCCCGCAGGAGCTGTTCCGGGTCAACCGGCCGCGCGCCACGGTGGAGAACGCGCCGCTGATCGACAGCCTCACCCCGCACAAGATGTTCCGGCGGGAGTTCCTCCAGCGGCACGGCATGCGCTTCAAGGAGGGCCGCCGCCGGCTGGAGGACCACGTCTTCGTCGTCGAGGCGTACCTGCGGGCGAAGAGCGTCGCCGTCCTCGGCGACTACCTGTGCTACTACCACATCACCCGCGACGACGGCTCCAACGCCGGTTTCCAGCGCTTCGACCCGGTCGGCTACTTCGGCAACCTCCGTGAGGCGCTCGACGTCGTCGAGGAGCTCACCGAGCCCGGCCCGCTGCGCGACAAGCTGTTCAGCCGCTGGTTGCGCAACGAGATGGTCGAGCGGCTGCGCGGCAACCGGCTGCTGGGGCTCCCCGAGGACTACGCCGAGGAGCTGTACCGCGAGATCCGCGGGGTGATCACCGAGCGGTTCGGGCCGGGCGTGTTCGCGAAGGTCGGCCCCACCCAGCGGGTGGTGGCCGGTCTGGTCGCCGCCGACCTGTACGAGGACGTCCGCGCCCTCGCCCGATGGGAGGCCGGGATCCGGCCCACCGGCACCCTGGACTCCCTGACCTGGGAGGACGGCGTCCTGAACGTCGGTCTCACCTCCGAGTACCAGGTCGACGGCGAGCCGATGACCTTCCGCCGGGAGGGCGGGCGCGACCTGCTCGGCCTGCCGCTGTCCGACAAGGCGCTCGAGGCGCTGGCCGGCCAGGGCATCACCCTGGACGCCCCGGTCGGCAGGAGCGACGTGGACCTGGTGGTCCGCCACCGGGAGGACGCCAGGCAGTTCTACCTCCCCGTCGAGTGCGAGCTGCACCGCCTCGACGCGGGGGACGGCGCCTTCCACCTGCGGATCACCGCGCGCGCGGTCCTCGACCCGGAGACCGCGGCCGCGGGCGGGCCCCTGGAGAAGGGCATCTGGGACCTGCACCTGCGCATCAAGTCCTGCGGCTGGAGCAAGGAGACCCGGCTCGGCGCGGTGCGCGGCGAGGACGTGGACGCCGGACGGCTGGCCGCGCTCACCGGTGAGCCGAGGCGGCTGGTCCTGCCCTACTGGACCGACGGGCCGGGCAACCTCTCCCTCGACGTCGACCAGCACACGAACAAGCTGGAGCGCGAGGCGGCGGCCCGCATGGACCCGGCCGAGGGGGTGGTCGAGGGCGCCACCGTGCGGCTCCCGCTGCCGCTGCACGGCGCGGAGGACGCCGGTGACCCGGTGCGGCTGCGCTTCGAGCGCAAGAACGTGGGCAAGTACCCGGCCGACGCCGTGCTCGACGGCCGTACGGTGAGCGCCGTGCTGCCGGTGGGGAAGCTCGCCGGGAAGCGCTGGGCCGTGCGCATCGGCGTGCCGTCCGCCGGCCGGGGCGAGGCAAAATGGACCCGGCTCCCGGTGGACGTGGTGGTCGCCGCCGACGGCACCGCCCGGGTGATCGACCGGCACACCCCGCCGGCCGGGGCCGCGTCGGCGAAGCCGGGCCCCCAGAAGCCCGCCCGGCCCCGGCCGCTGTGGCGCCGGGCCGCCGGGCGGCTCAAGCGCGCACTGACGAACAAGCAGAAGAAGAGCTGAGGACCCCTTCGATGCGACCCCTTTCCCTCTCCGGCGCCTGGGTGCACGAGCCGAAGATCTTCCCCGACGGCCGGGGCAGTTTCCACGAGTGGTTCAAGGCCCCGGTCTTCACCGGGGCGGCGGGCCACCCGCTCACGCTCGCCCAGGCCAACATGTCCGTCTCCAGCCGGGGCACCCTGCGCGGCATCCACTTCGCCGACGTGCCGCCCGGCCAGGCCAAGTACGTCAAGTGCGTGCGCGGCGCGGTCCTCGACGTGATCGTGGACATCCGGACCGGCTCGCCCACCTTCGGCCAGTGGGAGGCGGTCCGCCTGGACGACCGGGACCACCACGCGGTCTACCTCTCCGAGGGCCTCGGCCACGGCTTCATGGCGCTCAGCGACGACGCCACGGTGGTCTACCTCTGCTCCGAGGGCTACGCCCCCGAGCGCGAGCACGGCATCCACCCCCTCGACCCGGCGCTCGGCATCGAGTGGCCCGACGGCCTCACCCCGCTCCTGTCCGCCAAGGACGAGCAGGCCCCCACCCTGGCCGAGGCCCGCGACCAGGGCCTCCTCCCCTCCTACGAGGCGTGCGTGGCCTACCGGGAGAGCCTCGGGCGCTGAACCGTCCGGGCCGGGCCGGCCCTCCTCCCGGGGGGGCCGGTTTGACCCCTTCGGCCACGGCCCCGTAACCTTGACCGTCGGCGTGTCCATCGGGGCCGCCACATCCCCGTAAACCTCTTCCTTCCGGGTGCCGCGGTGTCCGGGAGAGGTCGTCCGTGTTCACGGCCGGGCGGCTGGCCTGCGGGGGTGCCGTTCTTCGAGTGAGAGTGAGATCCGCGTGTACGCCATCGTGCGCAGCGGTGGTCGCCAGCACAAGGTTGCTGTCGGCGACATCGTTGAGGTTGACAAGATTTCCACCGCCAAGGTCGGCGACACGGTCGAGCTCTCGACCCTGCTCGTGGTCGACGGCGACGCCGTGACCAGCGACCCGTGGGTCCTGGCCGGCATCAAGGTCCAGGCCGAGGTCGTGGACCACCACAAGGGCCAGAAGATCGACATTCTGCGCTACAAGAACAAGACCGGCTACCGCCGTCGTCAGGGCCACCGCCAGCAGTACACGGCGATCAAGGTCACTGAGATCCCCGCGGCTGCGAAGTAAGGGACTGAGGAGAGATGGCACACAAGAAGGGCGCATCGTCCACCCGGAACGGTCGTGACTCCAACGCTCAGCGCCTCGGCGTGAAGCGCTTCGGCGGTCAGGTCGTCAACGCGGGCGAGATCCTGGTCCGCCAGCGCGGCACCCACTTCCACCCGGGCGCCGGTGTCGGCCGCGGCGGCGACGACACGCTGTTCGCGCTGCAGGCCGGTTCGGTGCAGTTCGGCACCAACCGTGGCCGCAAGGTCGTGAACATCGTTCCGGTCGCCTGATCGGAAGCTTTCGCGAGGCGGACCTCACTTCCCCGGTGGGAAGGCGGGTCCGCCTTTCGCGTGTTACACCAACAACTGATCCGTACGTTTTCGCAGTGCTGGAGGCACCCCCATGACCACCTTCGTGGACCGCGTCGAGCTGCACGTCGCCGCGGGTAACGGAGGCCACGGCTGTGCCTCCGTCCACCGTGAGAAGTTCAAGCCGCTCGGCGGACCCGACGGCGGGAACGGCGGACGCGGCGGTGACGTGATCCTCACCGTCGACCAGTCCGTCACCACCCTGCTCGACTACCACCACTCCCCGCACCGCAAGGCCACCAACGGCAAGCCCGGCGAGGGCGGCAACCGCAGCGGCAAGGACGGCCAGGACCTCGTCCTGCCCGTGCCGGACGGCACCGTCGTGCTGGACAAGGCGGGCAACGTGCTCGCCGACCTGGTGGGCCACGGCACCTCGTACGTCGCCGCCCAGGGCGGACGCGGCGGGCTCGGCAACGCCGCGCTCGCCTCCGCGCGGCGCAAGGCGCCCGGGTTCGCGCTGCTCGGTGAGCCGGGCGACCTCCAGGACGTCGTCCTGGAGCTGAAGACCGTCGCCGACGTGGCGCTGGTGGGGTACCCCAGCGCCGGCAAGTCCTCGCTGATCTCCGTGCTCAGCGCCGCCAAGCCGAAGATCGCCGACTACCCCTTCACCACCCTCGTCCCGAACCTGGGCGTGGTCACCGCCGGTTCGACCGTCTACACCATCGCCGACGTGCCCGGTCTCATCCCCGGCGCCAGCCAGGGCAAGGGGCTCGGCCTGGAGTTCCTGCGGCACGTGGAGCGGTGCAGCGTGCTCGTGCACGTGCTGGACACCGCCACGCTGGAGTCCGACCGGGACCCCGTCTCCGACCTCGACATCATCGAGGAGGAGCTGCGGCAGTACGGCGGTCTCGGCGACCGCCCCCGCATCGTCGTCCTCAACAAGATCGACGTCCCGGACGGCAAGGACCTCGCCGAGATGGTCCGGCCCGACCTGGAGCGGCGCGGCTACCGCGTCTTCGAGGCGTCGGCCGTCGCGCACATGGGGTTGCGGGAGCTGTCGTTCGCGCTCGCCGAGCTGGTGGCGCAGGCGCGGGCCGCCAGGCCGAAGGAGGAGGCGACGCGGATCGTCATCCGGCCCAAGGCCGTGGACGACGCCGGGTTCACCGTCACCCGCGAGGACGACGGGCTGTTCCGCGTGCGGGGCGAGAAGCCCGAACGCTGGGTCCGCCAGACCGACTTCAACAACGACGAGGCCGTCGGCTACCTCGCCGACCGCCTCAACCGCCTCGGTGTCGAGGAGCAGTTGGTGAAGGCCGGTGCCCGCTCCGGCGACGGCGTCGCCATCGGGCCCGAGGAGAACGCGGTCGTCTTCGACTGGGAGCCGTCCCTCACCTCCGGCGCGGAGATGCTCGGCCGGCGCGGCGAGGACCACCGCTTCGAGGAACCCCGCCCGGCGGCGCAGCGGCGCCGCGACCGGCAGGCCGAGCGGGACGACGCCGAGCGGGAGTACGACGACTTCGAGCCGTTCGGGTCGGAGTGACGCCCCGGGGGTGAACCCGGGGTGAACGGCGGGGCAACCAAGGGGAGTTCCGGCGAGTCGTAGACCACGGCAACAGACCGGTCTACGACAGGAACCCCCCATGGCCCCGCCCTCCCCACGCCACTGGTACCTCTCCCGCCCGGCGCGGACCGCGCTCGCGGCCGGCGTCGCACTCGTCGCCGGCGCGCTCGCGGTCCCCGGCGCGTACGCCGTCCCCGCGCAGGGACCGGCCACCGCCACCACCGCCGGTCCGCACGACGACTTCAACGGCGACGGCTACGCCGACCTCGCCGTGGCCGCCCCCGCCGCGACGGTGGACGGCCGGCGGGGCGCGGGCTACGTCGCCGTCCTGTACGGGTCGGCGAGCGGACTGCGCACGGCCACCCGGCAGGTGGTCAGCCAGAACACCGCCGGTGTGCCCGGCAGCGCCGAGACCGACGACGAGTTCGGCAGCGCGCTCGCCACCGCCGACCTCGACCGGGACGGTTACGACGATCTCGTCGTCGGGGCGGCCCGCGAGGACACCGCGGACGGGGGAGCGGACGCCGGACTGGTCGCCGTGGTGTGGGGCGGTCCCGGGGGCCTGTCCGGCGGTGCCGCGCTCGCGTCCGGGCGCGGCGCCCACGACGCCCTCGGCGCCGCCGGCCACCTGACCGTCGGCGACGTGGACGGTGACGGCGCCCCCGACCTGGTGACCGTGGAGAACCTGCACGACCTGCGGGTCCTCAGGGGGCCCTTCGGGCGGAACGGCGCCGGCGCGGGCGGCGAGCAGGTGGTCGTGGACGAGTTCGACAGCCGGGTCCTCGACCTCGCCGCCGGTGACGTCAACGGCGACGGCGTGACGGACGTCGTCGCCACCGAGAACGACGGCGACGAGTACGACGCCCGGCGGGTCGTGTACTGGACGGGCACCCGGGACGGGCTGACCCCGTACACCGTGGTGGACGACGCCGACGGGAGCCGGCTGCAGGGCGGGGAGAACCTCGACGTCGGGGACGTGAACGCCGACGGGGCCGACGACATCGTGGTCGGGCGTGCCGTGGACGGCTACGACAGCGACCTCGACAACCCGCACGTCAAGGGCGGCCGGGTCACCTGGATCCCCGGGTCCCCGCAGGGCCCGGACGGGACCCGGGCGGTCTTCGTCAACCAGGACACCCCCGGAGTGCCCGGCAGCGCCGAGGACGACGACGCCTTCGGCACCGACGTGCGGATCGGCGACGTCGACGGCGACGGCCACCCCGACGTCGTCACCGGGCTGCCCGGCGAGGACCTCGGCGACGTGACGGGCGCGGGCTCGGTCGTCGTGCTGCGCGGCACCGCCGACGGGCTCACCGGCGCCGGTGCCCGAGCGGTCACCCAGAACACCCCGAACGTGCCGGGCAGCGCCGAGCGCGACGACACCTTCGGCCGGGCCGTCCACCTCGGTGACGCGAACGGCGACGGGCTCGCCGACCTCGCCGTCGGCGCGCCCGGGGAGAACGCCGGCGCCGGATCGGTGTGGTACTTCCGCTCCTCGGTGACGACCGTGGTGACCCCCAACGGCACCACCGCCTTCGGCGCGGGCACCCTCGGCACGGTGGCGACCGGCGCCGCACTGGGCACCGCCTTCGCCGCCGGCTGACGTCCCGTCGCCCGCCGCTCACCCGACGGACCCGTCGCGGTCACGGGATGTTCCCGGGCCGCGGCGGGTTTCCCGTTGTCTCCCTGTTCGTCATGCACGCGAGTCCCGGAATTCTCCGGGCGTACCGCCCGGACGGCGAGCTTCCCAGTGTCCAAGAGGCGCTTGAGACAGGGGAGTTCGCCGATGTCCGGAGCAAAGTCGCCCGACCGCCGCCGCGTTCTGACCACCGGCGCCGCCGTGCTCGGCGCCGCGGCCTCCGCCCAGCTGTGGCTGCCGGCCGGCGCCGGGGCGGTGGAAAGACCGCTGCCCGACGGCGTGTTCGGCCTCGGCGTCGCCTCCGGCGACCCGCTGCCCGACGGGATCGTGCTGTGGACGCGGCTCGCCCCGGACCCGCTGAACGGCGGCGGCATGCCCGACCGCACCGTCCCCGTGGAGTGGCAGATCGCCCGGGACAGCCGCTTCCGGAAGGTCGTCCGCCGGGGCACCGCCCAGGCCCGCCCCGCCTACGGGCACAGCGTCCACGTGGATGTGCGCGGGCTGCGCCCGGACACCACGTACTGGTTCCGCTTCCGGGCCGGCGGGCAGCTCTCCCGGGTCGGCCGCACCCGTACCGCCCCCGCCGCGGACAGCTCCGGCGGACAGCTGCGGGTCGCCCTCGCCTCCTGCCAGAACTGGCAGCACGGCTACTTCACCCCGTACGCCGACATGCTGGACCAGGACCCGGACGTCGTGGTGTTCGTCGGCGACTACATCTACGAGTCGGGGCCGTCGGCGACCGCGGTGCGGCGGCACGAGGGCACGGGCGAGCCCAACAGCCTCACCCAGTACCGCAACCGGTACGCCCAGTACCGCTCCGACCCGGACCTCGCCGAGATGCACGCCAACGCCCCGTTCGTCGTCACCTTCGACGACCACGAGGTCGACAACGACTTCGCCGGCGACATCCCGCAGGACCCCGACAAGCAGGCGCACGACGCCTTCGTGGCCCGGCTGACGGCCGCCTACCAGGCGTACTACGAGCACATGCCGGTCCGCGCCACCGCCGTCCCGAACGGCCCGCACATCCGCATGTACCGCCGGCTGGAGTTCGGGCGGCTGGCCCGGCTCAACGTGCTGGACACCCGCCAGTACCGCAGCGACCAGGCCACCAGCCAGAAGGGCGCCCAGGACCCGTCGCTGACCATGCTCGGGCCCGCGCAGCGGCGCTGGCTGGTCGACGGGCTGCGCCACTCGCCCGCCCGCTGGAACCTGATCGCCTCCCAGATCATGATGGCCGAGACCGACCTCCAGGTCGGCGAGGGCAAGCTCTGGTTCTACGACGCCTGGGACGGCTACCAGGCCGAACGCAACGCCCTGCTCCAGGAGTTCCGGCGGGTCAGCAACCCGGTCGTGCTCACCGGTGACCGTCATCTGACGATGATCAGCGACCTCAAGGCGGACTTCGCCGACCCGAAGTCGGCCGTCGTGGGCGCCGAGTTCGTCGGCACCTCCATCTCCAGCAACGGAGACCAGGACCAGGCCGCCTTCCGCGCGCAGTGGGACCCCCGGCGCGCGGACAACCCGCACTGGAAGCTGCTCGACGCCCACCGCGGCTACCACCTGTTCGACATCCGCCGTGACGGCATCGACGCGCGCGTGCGGGTGGTGGACACGGTGCTGCGGCCGCGGGCCACGCCGAGCACCCTGGCCCGGCTGCGGGTCCAGGCCGGCCGGCCCGGCGTCCACCTGGTCTGAGCCCGCCGCCCGACGGGAGGGGCCGGGCACTCACCCGGGTCCCAGGCTCCTCTCACGGCATCCTCAGCGAGCCCGCCTACCGTGCCTCGGCATGGACACGGACCGCACCCACGACGCGCCCCCGGCGGCGGACACCACGACGGCGGTGCCGCCGCTGCCCGCCGGCACCCGCCTGCTGCACATCGGCCCGCACAAGACCGGCACCACCGCCGTCCAGGGCGCCCTCTTCGCCGCGAAGGAGGAGATGGCCCGGCACGGCGTCGACTTCCCGGCGCACAGCCGCCACCCGATCGAGGCCGTCCTCGCCGCCTGCGCCCGGCCCGCGATGATGGGCGACCCCGTCCCCACCGAGCGCCACTGGCAGCGGCTGCTGGACCGGGTGCGGGCCACCGGCGCACGCACCTCCGTGGTCAGCAGCGAGTTCTTCGCGGACACCGAGGACGCGTCGGCCATCGCCCGGATCGTCGAGCAGCTCGGCGGGGTGGGGGTCCCCCCGCTCGAGCGAAGCCGAGAGTGGGGGAGGGTGCACGTCCTGGTCACCCTGCGCCCCCTCGTGCGGATCATGCCCTCGCAGTGGCAGCAGTACGTGCAGAACGGGCTGCGCCTCGGCTACGAGCCGTGGCTGGAGCACATGCTCCGCCGGGCCCCGTACGACCGGCCCACCCCCAGCTTCTGGCGCCGGCACCGGCACGACCGGCTGGTCGAGCGGTGGGTCGCGGCGACCGGGCCGGACCGGGTCACCGTCGTCGTGGTGGACGACCGCGACCGGGACGGGCTGATGCGCACCTTCGAGGCGCTGCTCGGACTGCCCGGGGGAGTGCTGGAACCGGACCCGGAGACCGTGAACCGTTCCCTCACCCTCGCCGAGACCGAAATGCTGCGGAATCTTAATAAGGAATTCCGCGGCAATGGGCTTCCCGAGGAGCTGTATTCCAGGCTGGTGCGCCACGGCGCGATCGCCCATATGAAGAACTCGTGCAGCCCCGCATCCCGGGACGTGAAGATCCGTACCCCGCGATGGGCCCTCGAGGCCGCCGCCGGGATCGGCGCCGAGGCGGCGGCGCGGATCGGCGGCACGGGCGTGCGCGTCCTCGGCGACCTCCGGACGCTGTCCGCCGTACCGGAGGCGCCTCCGGAGTCCGGTGAGCAGCCGCGGCTCGCTCCCGAAGCGGCCGCGCGGGCGCTGTTCGGGGCGCTCGCCGCGGTGGCGGCGACGGCCGGCGCCGGCAAAGGGCGTACCGTTCACCGGACATCGTCGAAGGAACTCGTGAAGGTCCTCGGTCACCGCTGTCTGAAACGGCTGCGCCTGCGCTGAACGGGCCGCCGCCGTCCCTCACGTCACGCACAGCAATGACATAACTCCTGTGGAGTTACTCACAGCAATTCACAAGGCGTCCCGGGAACCCTCACGGAGCACCAGGGGTCGCAGGTGAATGGCAGGTTGCGCGCACATATGCGGCGGAGGTCGCTCACCTTGCACTGCGGTAACCACAAGTGGGACCATTTCGAAGTTCCCTGTCGCCCCAAGGTAGGTCACCTGTGTCCCAGCACATAGCCAAGCCCCGTACCACCGCAGTGATCCTGGCCGGCGGTACCGGTCAGCGGGTGGGTCTGTCGATCCCCAAGCAGCTGCTGAAGATCGCCGGCAAGGCAGTCATCGAGCACACCCTGACCACCTTCGAGAACGCCGACTCGATCGACGACATCATCGTGCTGATGGCGCCGGGATACGTGCCCGACGTGGAGAAGATCGTCGCCAAGGCCGGCCTCACGAAGGTCGCCAAGGTCATCGAGGGCGGCTCGACGCGGAACGAGACCACCGAGCGCGCCATCGCCGCGCTCGGCGAGGGCCTGGCCGAGGGCGAGGACCGCAACGTCCTCTTCCACGACGCCGTACGCCCCCTGCTGTCGCAGCGCGTCATCGACGACTGCGTGACCGCGCTGGAGCGCTACCAGGCCGTCGACGTGGCCATCCCCTCCGCGGACACCATCATCGTCACGCGCACGCACGGCGAGGACGGCGAGTTCATCACCGAGATCCCGGACCGCTCCCGACTGCGCCGCGGCCAGACCCCGCAGGCCTTCAAGCTGTCGACCATCCGCCGCGCCTACGAGGTCGCCGCCGGCGACCCCAACTTCCAGGCCACGGACGACTGCTCGGTCGTGCTCAAGTACCTCCCCGACGTGCCGATCCACGTCGTGGCGGGCGACGAGTACAACATGAAGGTCACCCAGCCCGTCGACGTCTTCATCGCCGACAAGCTGTTCCAGCTCGCCTCCACCGCCGCGCCCGAGCAGAAGGGCGAGGAGGTCTACCGGGAGCTGCTCACCGGCAGGACCATGGTCGTTTTCGGCGGTTCGTACGGCATCGGCAAGGACATCGCCGAGCTCGCCGAGTCCTACGGCGCCACCGTCTACGCGCTGGGCCGCTCCACCACCGGCACCCACGTGGAGAACCCGGAGGAGGTCGACGACGCGCTGTCCAAGGCGTACGCCGAGACCGGCCGCATCGACTACGTCGTCAACACCGCCGGCGTGCTGCGCATCGGCAAGCTGGCCGAGACCGACAACGCCACCATCGAGGAGGCGCTGAAGGTCAACTACCTGGCCCCGGTGCAGATCGCCCGGTCGGCCTACAAGTACCTGGCCGAGACCAAGGGCCAGCTGCTGCTCTACACCTCCAGCAGCTACACCCGCGGGCGCGCCGAGTACAGCCTGTACTCCTCGACCAAGGCCGCGATGGTGAACCTCACCCAGGCCCTGTCCGACGAGTGGGCCGGTGACGCCGTGCGGGTGAACTGCATCAACCCCGAGCGCACCGCCACGCCGATGCGCACCAAGGCGTTCGGGCAGGAGCCCGCGGGCAGCCTGCTGTCCTCCGAGGCGGTGGCCCGCACCTCGCTCGACGTGCTCTTGTCCGAGCTCACCGGCCACGTCATCGACGTGCGCCAGCAGGACCCCACGGCGGGCGCCGCGCGTGCCTCCGGGTTCGAGCAGGCGCTGGCCTCGGTCCTGGACCGTCAGGACGGCATGTAATAATCGACGTCAATTAGTCTTCGGTAATTCAGGCCTTCGCGTCCTTCCGTTAACGCAGTACAGCAACGGAAGTTCGCGGGGGCCTGAATCCGTACCTCCCGAAATACCCACAGGCACACAACCGGCACTCCCCCTCCAAGAGCAGGTTCTCCGTGATATCCACCGCTATTCGCGTCGCCCGGGTGGGCAGCGCGGCCGAACTGGCCGCGGCGGTCCTCATGATGCTGGGCTTCCCCTGCCTCATGCTGGCCGCGCTCGTCCCGAGCATTCCCGCCTTCGCGGCGGCGGCCGCCGTGACGTACCTGGCGGACCACTATCTGCACCGCAAGGGCAGCTACCTGGTCAACCGCCTCAGCAAGGTGCGGGCGGGCCTGTCGATCCGCTTCCTGATCCGACAGCTGTTGCTGATCCTGCTGCTGGCCCGCCTGTCCCTCGCGGACAACCTGATCTACTACGGGGCGATCGCCTGCTTCATCGCCTTCTACGGCCTCCAGGCCCCGCACGGCGCGCTGGCCACGCTGATCCGCAACCGCCGCCGCATGCCGGTCGCCACCCGTAACGTCGACCTGGCCTCCCGCGTCCGCATCCCGGACGCCCCGCCGCGCGTGCTGCTGCACCGCGCCGCGGAGAAGATGCTCCACCTCGACCTCGCGGCGGTCGTCGGCATACTGGTCGGCGCGCAGCTCGACTCGGCCGCCATCGGCTACACCGGCATCGGCGTCACCGTGTTCCTGGGCATCCTGTACGTCGCCGCCCTGGTGCCCTACGTGCGCGGCCGGAAGATCCCGCCGAAGGCCGACAAGGTGCTGGCCGCGGTCGACGACTGGCTGCGCGAGTACCGCCCGGAGACGGTGCTGTACTTCTCGGGCTCCAAGGACTCCGCCTACCAGGTCAACATGTGGCTGGAGACCATGGAGCAGCTGGACACCCGTCCGCTGGTCATCCTGCGCGAGCGGGTCATCCTGCAGAACCTCGCGCCCACCACGGTCCCCGTCGTCTGCGTGCCCGGAGGGGTGCACCTGATGAACCTGGACCTGTCCACGGTGCGGGTCGCGCTGTACGCGGCGAACGTCGGCAAGAACATCCACCTGCTGCGCGTGCCCACCATGAAGCACGTCTTCATCGGCCACGGCGACAGCGACAAGCTCGCCAGCGTCAACCCGTTCAGCAAGGTCTACGACGAGGTGTGGACGGCCGGCCGCGCGGGCCGCGACCGCTACGCCATCGCCGACGTCGGTGTCCGCGACGACGACATCGTCGAGGTCGGCCGCCCGCAGCTGGCCCCCATCGAGACCTGGCGGGGCGTGCCCGGCGACCGCATGCCGACGGTCCTGTACGCCCCCACCTGGGAGGGCTGGGACGACAACCCGGGCAACACCTCGATCCTGCTGGCCGGCGAGGCCATCGTGACGAAGCTGGTCCGCGCCGACCCGGCGGTGCGTGTGCTGTACAAGCCGCACCCCTTCACCGGCACCCGCAGCCCGCGGGCGAAGGCCGCCCACCAGCGGATCGTCGCGCTGCTGGAGAAGGCCGCCGCCGAGCGCGCCGCCGACGCGCGCTTCACCGCCGACACCGCCGAGCAGACCCGGGCCCGGGCCGAACTGGCGCGCATCGAGGCCCGGCTGGCCGAGCTGGCCGTCGGCACCGACAAGGGCGACGAGGCCGAGGCCACCCGCGACGGGCTGGTCGACGTGGCCCGGCACGAGGAGACCGCCCGGCTGCGCGAGGAGTGGAACGCCGCGTACTGGCGCTCCATCCCCGAGTGGGAGCACCGCGTCATCACGGGCGCCCAGCCGCGCCTGTACGACTGCTTCAACGTCTCCGACGCGATGGTCTCCGACATCTCCAGCGTGGTCTCCGACTTCATCGCCAGCGGCAAGCCGTACGCGGTCACGGACTCCGCCGAACTCGGCGCGGAGGAGTTCAAGCGGCAGAACACGGCGGTGCGTGCCGCGGTGATCCTGTCCAACAGCGCGGCCGAGCTGGACGGGCTGCTCGACGCCGTCCGTGACCCGGCCGCCGACCCGCTGGCCGAGGACCGCGGGGAACTCAAGCGCTACCTGCTCGGCCCGGACGAGCCGACCTCCATCGACCAGTTCAACACCGCCGTCGCGCAGCTCGCGCTGAAGGCCGAGACGCGCAACCTCGGCCAGCAGTCGCGGATCACGGTCGGCGGCCCCGACGTGGAACTGGCGGACGCGGTGCCCGGCCAGCGCGCGTCGGCGGCCGGCGAGGCGGACGGCATGACCGCGGGCTGACCGGCTCCGCGGTCCAACTGGGCTCGGCCCCCGAGGAGTTGATCCTCGGGGGCCGAGCCCTTTGGCGTGTGCGGCGAGGCGGGCCCGATTGTGTGAGCTGGGCCACGAAAGGGAGGAGGGCGGGCAACCATTCCCCTCGAACACCCGTCTAGCAGGTAGTGATTGAGGCGATACGGGGCACTTATGGGGACTTATTCCAATGAGGGGGAACGTGGCTGTGACGCAGCCTGATGTCACCGTGGTCATCGGGGCGTACGAAGCGATGCCGTATCTGGTCGAGTGCCTCGCCTCGGTGGAGGCGCAGACCATCGACCCGGGGCGCGTCGAGGTCATCGCGGTCGACGACGGTTCGACCGACGGCACGGGGGAGTACCTGCGGGAGTTCGCGGACCGCGCCCCCATGTCCGTCACCGTGCTGCGGCAGGAGAACTCGGGCGGCCCCAGCGGCCCGCGCAACGTGGGCCTGGGCAAGGCCGCCGGGCGCTACGTCTTCTTCCTCGACGCCGACGACCGGCTGGGCCCCGAGGCCCTGGAACGGATGGTCGCCATGGCCGACCGCGCCGGCACCGACGTGGTGCTGGGCCGGGTCGAGGGCGTCAACCGCAGCGCGCCGAAGTCGATGTGGGGCCGGACGCTGGAGCGCACCGACGTCTTCTCCTCCAACATCATGTTCACGCTCAGCGCGCAGAAGCTGTTCCGCCGTGAACTGCTGGACCGGCACGGCATCCGGTTCGACGAGTCGCTGTTCACCGGCGAGGACGCGCTGTTCACCATGGAGGCGTATCTGCGGGCGGACGGGGTCTCCGTGATCGCCGACCACACCTGCTACTACCTGGTCGGCCGCGACGACGGCAAGCACGTCACCAAGAGCGGCGGCTACGTCCTGCGGTTCGACTCGGCCCGCGCCCTGATGAACCTGATCGCCGACCTCGTGCCCGAGGGGCCCCGGCGCGACCGGCTGATGGTGCGGCCCTTCACCATCACCCTGCTGCCCCAGTTCGGCCCGCGGTTCCTCAAGGACAGCGACGAGGTCCGGCGGCACAAACTGTCGCTGGCGCAGCCGCTGATGGACGTCCACTGGACCGAGGGCGTCGCCGCGCGGCTGAAGGTCGAGGAGCGGCTGCGGCTGCACCTGGTGGCCGAACAGCGGCTGGAACTGCTCACCGAGTTACTGGAGTTCGTCCGCACGAAGCAGCAGGCGCCGGCGGTGCTCGGGCGGCGGGGGCGGCGCGTCCACCTCGCCTACCCGCACTTCCGTGACCGTACGGCGGGCATACCCGACTCCGTGTACCTGGCCTCCCCGCGCGAGGCCCGCACCGTCCCCGGCTACCGGGAGGGCGGGGCCCGTTCCGTCCTGCGCCGCGCCGCCCGCAAGGCCCGCCGCGTACTGACACCCTCCCGCAGGACCACCCCGGACGGATCAGCGGCGGCGGCGTGAGGGCGGCGGGGGCGAGGCCGGGACCGGGGCCGCGGGCCGGAAGGCCGCGGCGCGTGGCCGCCGGCCTCCGGCCCTGAGCCCCCAGCCCCCGGCCCCCGGCCTCGCTCGTTCAGGCCGGCCCGGCTGCTCCGGTCGCCCCGGCCCCCGCCCCCGCTTCCGCGGGAGTCTTCCGGCGCTGGCCGGGCAGGTCCGCGGTGGCCCTCCGTGCCGTACGGGCCCGGTGGTCCCGCGCCGCCGCGCACAGGGCGCGCACGGCCGCGGCGAAGCGCTCCTGCGACGACGGCTCCGCCGGCCCCAGCAGCCGCAGCTTCAACTCCGCTCGGGCCTCGGCCAGTTCGTCCTTCTCCGGATGGCGCACCGACTCCAGCAGGGCCGGCACCCCGGCCGCGTCCGGCGTCAGCACGGTCGCCCCCGCCACCGTCGGGAACGCCGCGCGGAACGCCTCCTCGGGCAGCCCGCTGGTGTTCGCCACCGCGTACGGCTTCTCGCTCGCCAGGAAGTCGCTGATCACGCTCGACACATCACTGATCAGCAGGTCGGCCACGTTGAAGCAGGCGTACAGCTCGGGGCGGGCGTCCGTGACGATGTGGTGCTCCCCCTCGGGCAGCGACGCCCAGTACGCCTCCTCCCAGGCCGCCGTCGCCCGCGCCACCGCCGCCGCCCGGCCCGGCTCCGGGGCCGACTGCACCAGCATCCGCTCGACCTGGTCGGCGCCCGCCCGGAACGCGGCCGTGGTGAGCCGGTCCAACTCGGCGGTACGGAGCGCCAGTTCCGCCGACGGCGCGGGGCGCGGCGCGGACCGCTCCCGGTTCGCCGCCCGGATCAGCTCCCGGATGCGCCGGTCGGCCGCGCCCGCCCGCGGATCCACCGAGCCGGTCAGCGGGTGCGGCTTGTACAGCAGGCGCACCCCCGGGTCGGCGAGCAGCGCCCGCACCAGGTTCTCGCCGGCCGCGACCACCGAGGTGTTGCCCGGGTTGCCGTCCCAGCCCTCCCAGGTCGGCGCGTACAGCACGGTGGTGAGGTGCCCCCCGGCGGCTCCGCCGCGGGGCCCGGCGGGCGGACCCGCGTACGGGCGGACGGCGTCCAGCTGGGGGCGCCCGATCTCCACCACGTCCTTGTCCTCGACGCCCACCTCGGCCCGCGCGTACCGGTCACGCGCCGCGGGACCGGCCACCCACACCTCGTCGTAGGCCTTCGCGTACGGGTTGCAGGACGACAGCTTGTCGCTCTCGCCGTGGTTGACGAACGCGTGCTTGATCGTGGGGATGCGCAGCACCTGGGAGGTCTTGCCGGAGTTCGACGGGTGGATGAGGACCTGGAGCGTGGACCGCTCCAGCCGCATCAGCGTGGACACCTTCGGCAGGCACACGACGGGGAGGTCGGTCGCCGCGATCCTCGGCACCATGAACCGCTCGCGCAGGACGATCACCGGCCGTCCGCCGAGCGCGGCCAGCGGCCCCAGCCACATGTTGGCCTGGTAGGCGGAGGAGGGGCCGCCGGAGAAGTACAGCCCGACCGTGGGCCGGTACTCGGCCAGCCAGGCGTCGAACCAGTCGAGCACCGCCTGCTCGTCCGCCGGACGCCGGCCGGGCAGCAGCCGCAGCAGCAGCGCCCCCAGACCCACCGACGTCAGCAGCAGCGCCAGCGCGATCCCGGCCGCCGCGTACCGGGGGTCGCCGGTGGCCGCCGTCGCCGTCAGCCCGGCCGTCGCGGGCAGGCCGAACACCAGCAGCCGGTGGCCGGGGCGGCGCAGCAGCGCGGGCGGGGCGGGGGACAGGCGCAGGGCCGAGGCGTCGATGTTCCGGGTCACCACGGGCAGCGTGCGGGTGCGGCGGACCAGCACGGACACCGCCTGGACCGCGCAGTGCAGCGCGTAGAAGGCCAGCAGCCCGGCGACCAGCGGCGCGTACTGCGTCTCCCGGTCCTGCTCCCCGAGCCGCAGCAGCCCCACCACCAGCAGCAGATCGCGCAGCACATGGCGGACGGTGAGGTCCGCGTGCGACTTGGCGAACAACGACAGCATGCCGGGCTGCCACCGGTACAGCACGCCCTCCACCGCCAGGGACATGGCGGTGGAGGCGAGCAGCAGGGGTACGTGGGGGCGCAGCGCGGCTGCGGCCTGCGCGACGAACGCGGCCGTCAGGGCGGCGAGGACGAGCAAGCGGGCGGCGGTCCGCCGCCGATGGGACGAGGGTTCGGGCACTGCGGTCACTCCAGGGTCGCGCGGAACGGGCGCCCGGGTTAACGCGCGCCGACCTCCGGACGACACGCGCGTGTCCTCGACGTGTGGAGTGACCGCGGGATGCTATGGCCCCGCCGGGCCGTCCCCGCGGAACCCGGGCCGCCCCTTTTGCAGTGCCCTGCGCAGTGGAGCGCCCACCACGCGGCGGGCCCGGCGGTACACCGACGCGGTCGCCGGGGTGGCCGCGAACCTGCGCACACCGGCCTTCGCGCGGTCCAGGTCCCGCTTCAACCGGGTGTTCTCCGCGGTCAGTTCGCCCACCCGCTGGTTGAGCCAGCCCATGCGCGAGGCAAGGGAGGCGAGATCCGTGCCGGTCCAGGGGCGCACTCCCGCCGGGAAGTCCAGCGAGCGCAGCCTCTCCTCGAAGGCCGCGCCGCCGTCGCCGTGCGAGAAGGTGTTCCGCAGTCCGTTGCGGTCCAGGAAGCCCGTGAACCGCTCGAACCGCTCGGGGTGGTTGCCCGTGAGCGCGCTCAGGTCCGCCTCCTCGTACAGCCGCGCCGGGTCGACGTCCTCGGGCAGCTTGTCGATCCGGCGGTGCGGGATCTCGAAGTAGCGGCACAGTTCCAGCGTCCGCGAGTCCGCGCACAGCACGGTCGCGGGCGTACCGGCCAGCAGTGCGGCGATGTTGCCGTGGATGCGGGAGCCGAAGGAGAAGTCGAAGTCCCGCAGGTCGTCGATCCAGGTGACCGGGTCGACGTAGACGCGGACCTTGTCCTCCCGGTACATCGGGTGGTCGGGGTGCGTCGGCATCGCGGTGACCGCGGCATTCGGGTCGGACAGGTCGCGCCAGTGCAACTGCCGGGCGTCGCTGAGGTTCTGGCCGATGAACCGCAGGTTGGGGTAGCGGGCGTGGGCGCGCGAGATGATCCGGTCCATGCCCAGCCTGCGCACGGCGCTGTGCGAGCCGTTGACGGCGATGCGCGACCCGCCGGTCAGCTCCTGCGTCCGCTTCTGCACGGCGAGTTCCTTGCCGTACATGAACAGCGACGGGCAGCCGATCACCTCGACGTCGCGGAACCCCATGTCGTTGAGGTACTTCTCGGTGAACTCGCCCCGTACCCCGATCGAGGCGCTGCGGTCGAGCACCGCGGAGACGAAGGCGCGCACGGACGGCTCGATCGGCTTCAACCGCGCCGGGTTGTAGCTCAGCCCGGTCTGCGCGCCGACACCGAGGACGACCACGGGGATCCTCAGCCGGCCTATCAGCCGGGTGAGCCGCTTCAGGCCCGGCTCGAAGGACGGGCGGAAGGCGTTGGCGAGCGGCACGACGAAGGCGTCGTACTCCTCGTTGATGCGTTCCGCCGCGGCCACCTCGGTCCGCATCTCGTTCGAGACCACCTCGGTGCCGGGTGTCTCGAGGATCTTGTGCGCGGCGTCGCTGAAGATCAGGTTGCCGGAGTTGGTGGCGATGACGTCACGGTGGAGGGCCTCCTCCACGGACAGGACGTCGAAGGGGCTTTTCCCCGATCTGAGGAGGATGCGCTGCGCGCGAGGAACGTTGTGGAGCACGTAGTTCACGATAAATTTGCGCAACGTTTGATTTCTATAGGCGTCCGACGCAACCTTTTCGCCGGATGCGGGGCGTGAACGCGCGGTCACGGTGCGCCTGTCCGGGGGCTGGAATGCCCGCGCGTGCCCGGGGGTGCTTCGCGTAGATTGCCAGGCGAGCGACCGATCGGACGTGTTGTGAGGGGACGGGCGGCAAGGTGGCAGGCGTGAGGCAGGCCGTGGGCGAGGCGCGCAGGATCGTCGTCAAGGTCGGCTCCTCGTCGCTGACCACCGCGGCGGGCGGTCTGGACGCCGACCGCGTCGACGCGCTCGTCGACGTGCTGGCCAAGACCCGCAGCGGGGGAGAGCGGGAGATCGTCCTCGTCTCCTCCGGTGCCATCGCCGCCGGTCTCGCCCCGCTGGGCCTGCGCCGCCGCCCCACCGACCTCGCCCGGCAGCAGGCCGCCGCCAGCGTCGGCCAGGGCCTGCTGGTCGCCCGCTACACCGCCTCCTTCGCCCGCTACGGCGTCCGGGTCGGCCAGGTGCTGCTGACCAGCGACGACATGAGCCGCCGGGCGCACCACCGCAACGCCTCCCGCACCCTCGACAAACTGCTGGCGATGGGCGCCTTCCCGATCGTCAACGAGAACGACACCGTCGCCACCGACGAGATCCGCTTCGGCGACAACGACCGGCTCGCCGCCCTCGTCGCCCACCTGGTCCGCGCCGACCTGCTGGTGCTGCTGTCCGACGTGGACGGCGTCTACGACGGCGACCCCGCCCGCCCCGGCACCTCGCGCATCGCGGAGGTCAGGGCCCCCGGTGACCTCGCCCACGTCGAGATCGGCAGCGCCGGCAAGGCGGGCGTCGGCACCGGCGGCATGGTCACCAAGGTCGAGGCCGCCCGGATCGCCGCCGCCGCGGGCATCCAGGTGGTGCTGACCAGCGCGGTCCACGCGGCCGACGCCCTCACCGGCGGCGACACCGGCACCTACTTCCACCCCACCGGCCGCCGCTCCGCCGACCGGCTGCTGTGGCTCCAGCACGCCTCCACCCCGCAGGGCTCGCTCACCCTGGACGACGGCGCCGTGCGCGCGGTCGTGCAGGGCCGCAAGTCGCTGCTGCCGGCCGGGATCGCCGGTGTCGAGGGCGAGTTCAGCGCGGGCGACCCGGTCGAGCTCCGGGACCGCGCGGGGCGGGCGGTGGCCCGCGGACTGGTCAACTTCGACGCCAAGGAGATCCCCCTCCTGATCGGCCGCTCGACCCATGAACTGGCCCGGGACCTCGGGCCGGAGTACGAACGCGAGGTCGTACACAGGGACGACCTGGTGGTCCTGCATCCGTAATGCGCCGATACGTCCGCCCACGGTGGTGGACGTTCCGCAAAAGTCCCCCGCGATCCCCGGCAGCCTGCTCAACTTTGTCCCAGGGACACATCCGCCCGAACCCCGGGCCGGTCCGCGTGCGAAGGAGGCCGTCGTGAGACGAGTGCGCCCTGGGACGACGGCGTCTCGCGGTGGTGCCGGCTCCCGCGCGGCCGGCGACGAGCGCGCCCTGACCAGCGTCGCGGCCGGGGACCGCTGCCCGGCCGGCGAACCCCGCGACCTCCCGCGCCTGTGGCACGTCACCCTCAGCGTCTCCGGCGCGCGGGCCCCGGTCGCCGAGGTCAGGCGGGCCCTGGAGCAGCTGGCCCACGACCACCCCTTCCTGCTGACCAGCCGCTACGCCGACGACCACGCGGAGATCCGCTACTGGGAGGAGGCCCGCGACCTGCACGACGCGGCCGCCGTGGCGCTGCGCCTGTGGGGCGAGCACCGCCAGACCGCCGGACTGCCGCCCTGGGAGATCGTCGGCCTGGAGGTCATCGACCGGCCCACCTACCACCAGCGCGTCGCGGCGGGCTACGGACCGGCCCTGGCGACACCGGTCGGCGTGCACCCCTTCTAGTTCGGCGCCCGGCGCCCGGCGCGCGTCCCTCCCGGGGGGAGTGCGCAATTCCGTGCCCAGGGGACAAAAGCCGCCGTCTCGGGGTGTGAAATGCATGCCGCCGGCGACGGCCGCCCGCACTACCCTTCCCCCATGACCACGCTCTCGCCGTACGACTCGATGTCCCCGGTCAGCCAGGCCGCCTACCGCGCCAAGGGGGCCGCCGCCACCCTCGCTCCGCTGCCGCGTGCCGCCAAGGACGACGCGCTGCTCGCCATCGCGGACGCGCTGGAGGTCCGTACGAGCGAGATCGTCGAGGCCAACGCCCAGGACGTGGCCAAGGCGCGCGAGGCCGGGCTCGCCGAGGGCATGATCGACCGGCTCACGCTCACCCCGGAGCGGGTGCGCGCGATCGCCGCCGACGTACGGGACGTGGCCGCGCTGCCCGACCCGGTCGGCGAGGTCGTCCGCGGCTCCACCCTGCCCAACGGCATCGACCTGCGCCAGGTCCGGGTGCCGCTCGGCGTCGTCGGCATCATCTACGAGGGCCGCCCGAACGTCACGGTCGACGCCGCCGCCCTCTGCCTGAAGTCGGGCAACGCGGTCCTGCTGCGCGGCTCCTCCTCCGCCTACCGCTCGAACACCGCCCTGGTGCGCGTACTGCGCGACGCCGTGGGCGGGGCCGGGCTGCCCGCCGACGCCGTGCAACTGGTGCCCGGCGAGAGCCGGGACAGCGTGCGCGAGCTGATGCGCGCCCGCGGCCTGGTCGACGTGCTCATCCCGCGCGGCGGCGCCTCCCTGATCAACACGGTCGTCCAGGAGTCGGTCGTCCCGGTCATCGAGACCGGCACCGGCAACTGCCACGTCTACGTCGACGCGGAGGCCGACCTCGACATGGCCGTGGAGATCCTGGTCAACTCCAAGGCCCAGCGGGTCGGCGTCTGCAACGCCGCCGAGACCCTGCTGGTCCACCAGGACATCGCCGCCGAGTTCCTGCCGCGCGCCCTGGACGCCCTCGCCGGCGCCGGGGTCACCGTGCACGCCGACGAGCGGGTGATGGCGTACGCCAAGGACTCCCGCGCCACCGTCGTGGAGGCCACCACCGAGGACTGGGAGACCGAGTACCTCTCCCTCGACATCGCCGCCGCCGTCGTCGACTCCCTCGACCGGGCCGTGGAGCACATCCGGCTGTGGACCTCCGGCCACACCGAGGCCATCGTCACCACCTCGCAGGCGGCCGCCCGCCGCTTCACCCAGCTGGTGGACTCCACCACGGTCGCGGTGAACGCCTCCACCCGCTTCACCGACGGCGGCCAGTTCGGCTTCGGCGCCGAGATCGGCATCTCCACGCAGAAGCTGCACGCCCGCGGCCCCATGGGCCTGCCCGAGCTGACCAGCACGAAGTACATCGTCACCGGCGACGGTCACGTACGGCGCTGACCCGTGCGCCCCGGGTGAGCGGGCGCTCGGTCGTCTCAGCAGACGGATGAATTTCCATACCGTCTGCCCAAAATGACCCCCCAGGTCTACTCTGGATCCGTGCCGGAGGACGTGGGGGGCACGCCGTTCCCTGACGGCTGGGAGCCCGACGACGACCACGACCGCGGGGTGTCGGACGAAGAGTTCGCCTCCGTGGTCTTCGACGAGGCCTTCGTACGCGCGGCCGAGGTGCACGAGCCGACCGCCGTCGAGCGTCTCCTGGCCGCCGCCCAGGCCAGAGCCGAGGCCATGGAGGCCGAGGCCCACCGGGCCCGCGCGCGCGGCGAGCGGTACGACGACGGGTACGGCGGCTACCGGGGCGCTCCCGGCTACGACGACCCGGACGACGACCCCGACGTCCTGGACGACGACTACGGCTCCCCGGGCCCGTACGGCAGGCACGTGCGCTGGCACCGTCCCGTCGCCTGGATGCTCGCCCTGGTGATGGGCATCGGCATGGTCGCGCTCGCCTTCTCGGCCGTCTACCGGGGCGCCTCCTCCCACCGGCAGGACCCCGCCCCGCCGCCCGCCTCGACCGGGGTGGAGCAGGGCGGCGCGGCGCCCTCCGCGTCGGCCGACTACTCCCGGCCGACCGTCCCGGTGATCCCCCGCGACAGCCCCTGAAACCCGCCGCCGCGATTGGTCGGAACCTGTCAGAAATTGGGTGCGGCCGGGCGTTTACCGGGCCCCCGCCGGACCTACCCTGAAGGTATGGGAGGGCCTCCGGACCCACCTGAGGGGACACCCGAGGGAGCCCCCGGAGGTGGCGAGGACGAGTACAGGTCCGTCGTCTTCGACGAGTCCTTCGTCCGCGCTGCCCCGCTCCAGGAGTACTCCGCCCAGGAGCGCATCACCGACCACGCCCCCGCCGTCCGCCACCGCCCGCCCCTGCGCCGCGGCGGCCTGTCCCGGCAGGCGCTGGTCCTGGTCCTGCTGATCGCCGTCGCCTTCGGCACCGCCATCTACCTGGGAGTGCGCCACCCCTACCAGGGCCCCGCCGCCGAGCAGCCCGCCGAACCCCTGCGCATGACCGTCATCCCGCTCGCCCCGCGGGGCGAGGTGCCCGGCACCTCCGACGTCGAGCAGCTGTACGCGCGCAGTCCGGCGGCGCAGTTCCGCAACGGGGCCGAGGGCGTGCCCCTCCCGGCCTCCCGGCGCACGGCCCACTTCTCCGACGGCCAGGTGGTGACCGCGCTGATCACCGCCAAGGACTACCTCGTACGGTCCTCACTCGACCCCGGCGTGCTCACCGGCGGCCGGACCCGGCCGGTGCGGGTGCTGCTCGACTCCGACCAGCTCGGCCAGTTCGACCAGAGCTTCGACCGGCCCACAGCCGACGGACGGCACGCGCCCACCGGCTGGATGGTCCGCTTCGACCCCTCCCACGTGGAACTGGCCGGCCGCGAGATCCGCGTCCAGGGCAGCATGCAGGCCGCCGAGACCGACTCCTCCACCCTCGAGGTCACCACCGACCACACCTTCGTCTACGCGCTGCGGCCGGCCGGCGCGGACCCGGACGCCGAGGCGTCGCTGTTCACCGTCCGCCGCGAACTGCACTTCCGCTTCGACCGCGACGACCTGCGGCTGCACCAGGCCGAGCTGGTCGTCGCCTACGTCCAGGCCGGACCACTGTCCTGCGCGGACGACTCCACCGGCCGGCTGCGCCCGCTGCTCGCCGGGCAGACGGCCAAGGAGGGCGGCCCCGCCGGCACCGACCCCTACGCGACGGGCAGCGCCCCGGCCCTGTGCGGCACCCTGGCGGCGGGAGCGCAGCCGGCGGTCTGAGCGCGACGCCCGCGCGTCACGCCCCGCACGGCCTCACGCGCCGTCGCGCGGCGGCTCCTCGTCCCCCGTGCCCCCGCCGCCGGACGCCGTGCCCGGTTCCTGCGGACCGCGCGGGGGCCTCGGCGCCGAGGACGTGAAGCCGCCGAAGCCGCGGCGGACCCGGTCACCCAGGTCACCCGCACCGCCCGCGATGTCGTTGACCAGCTTCATCAGCGGGTCCTTTGAGGTCCGCACGTCACCGGCGTAGCTGCTCGCCGACTCCCGCCACGTCTCCCGTACGGACGCGTCCTTGTCCTCGTCGCGGCGCGGGTAGTGACCGTCCATGATCCGCTGGTAGTCCCGGGTGGCGGCCCACCTCTGCAGCTCCGCCGCGCGCACGGTGGTGAAGGGGTGCGAGCGGGGCAGCACGTTCAGGATCTTCAGCACGGAGTCGCGCAGGTCGCCCCCGGCCTCGTACTCGTCGGCCTGCTCCAGGAACGCGTCCACGTTCATCTCGTGCAGGTGGTTGCCGCCCGCGATCTTCATCAGGCCGCGCATGGAGGCCCGCAGGTCCTGCCCGACCAGCAGCCCCGCGCGGTCCGCGGACAGCTCCGACTTGCGGAACCACTCGCGCAGCGCGGTCACGATCGCCATGATCGCGAAGTTGCCCAGCGGGATCCAGGCGACCCGGACCGCCAGCGACGTCAGGAACAGCAGGACCGTCCGGTACACCGAGTGCCCGGACAGCGCGTGCCCGACCTCGTGCCCGACGACCGCCCGCATCTCCTCCTCGTCGAGCAGCTCCACCAGGCCCGTGGTCACCACGATGATCGGCTCGTCCAGGCCGATGCACATCGCGTTCGGGTTCGGGTCCTGGTTGACGTACATCGGGGGGACCTTCTCCAGGTCCAGGATGTGGCAGGCGTCCCGCAGCATGTCGTTGAGGTGCGCGAACTGCCGGTCCGAGACCCGCACCGAGTCGGACAGGAACAGCAGCCGCAGACTGCGCTCGGGCAGCAGGCCGCTCAGGGCCTTGAAGACCGTGTCGAAGCCGCTCAGCTTGCGCAGCGCCACCAGCGCCGAGCGGTCGGCCGGATGTTCGTAGGCACGCGAGGAGATCCCGGGGAAGCGCCTGCGCTGCCTGCTCGGCACGCTCTCGTGCCCGTGGTGCTGCTGGCCGTCGGACATGTTTCCCCCATGTGCGTCTCAGTGGCCCCTGCGGCCCCTTGTGCGGCCCTTCGTTCCCCCGCGGCGAGGCCCAGCCTAGGCGGAGTTACCGTGGATGGGCAGCGCGGACGGCGGTCCGGACGAGGAGGTGCGGGGATCGTGCTCCGGGTGATTCTCATCGTGATGGTGGTGGGCTGTGTGCTCACCGCGTGGTTCCTGTTGCGCGGTTACAGGCGGAAGGACGACTGACGGCCCCCGACGGTTGCCCGCCCCGGCGCCCCGGTGGCCCGCCCGCGCCCCGCAACGGCGGAGTCGGCGTGATCGGCGCCGAGGCGCCCGCTTACGATGAGCGGACGTCTTTGTCCCGCCCCCTCGCGATAGGTCCTGCCGAAGATGAGCTTCCCCAGCACCGCTGCCCAGTTGGTCACCCTCGCCGCCGAGGGCGGAGAGCACAGCGGCAACCACGAGAGCCTCAGCCCCTACGTCACCGGTGGCGGCGCCCTGCTCGCCCTGCTGCTCCTGCTGTGGATCACCACCCGCTTCAACCGCGACCGCTGAGCCCGCCGCGGGCCGCCCTGGCCACCGGGGCATTCGGGCCGGGCCGGTAGGGTCTGCACGCATGGGAGAGCAGGACATGCCTACCGGTCCCGGCAACGGCCCGGCGCAGCAGGGCAAGCGCCGACTCGGCGTCATGGGCGGCACCTTCGACCCGATTCACCACGGGCACCTGGTGGCGGCCAGTGAGGTCGCCGCGCAGTTCCGCCTCGACGAGGTGGTCTTCGTCCCCACCGGCGAGCCCTGGCAGAAGAGCCACCGCGCGGTCTCCGCGGCCGAGGACCGCTACCTGATGACGGTCATCGCGACCGCCGAGAACCCGCAGTTCTCCGTGAGCCGCATCGACATCGACCGCGGCGGCCCCACCTACACCGTGGACACACTGCGCGACCTGCGCGCGCTCAACCCGGACACGGACCTGTTCTTCATCACCGGCGCCGACGCCCTCGCCCAGATCCTCACCTGGCGCGACAGCGAGGAACTGTTCTCCCTGGCACACTTCATCGGCGTGACCCGGCCCGGCCACCACCTGACCGACGCGGGCCTGCCCGAGGGGGGCGTCTCGCTCGTCGAGGTCCCCGCCCTCGCCATCTCCTCGACGGACTGCCGCGCGCGGGTCGCCAAGGGAGAACCCGTCTGGTATCTGGTGCCGGACGGAGTCGTGCGCTACATCGACAAGCGCGAGCTGTACCGCGGCGAGTGAGCCGAGAGGGGCACCGGTGAACGACCGATACGACGCGGGGTACGGGACCGACGGGGCCGCCCCGTACGAGCTCGTCGGCTACGACGAGTACGGCCGGCCCGTCTACCGCCAGGCCACGGACCAGCAGATCCAGCAGTTCCAGCAGACACAGCAGCCCCACCAGCCTCAGCAGTACGACGGCTACCAGCAGCAGGGGCAGCAGGGCTACGGCTACGACCCGTACGCCACGGGCGGGCACCAGCAGCCCGCGTACGACCCGTACGGGACCGGCACCGGGGTGCCGCAGCAGCCGCAGGACACCTCCTACGGCTCCTACGACCCCTACGGCGGCGGCCAGGGCGGCCAGGGCGCCCCGTACGACCCCTACGGGCAGAGCGCGCAGACCGGCCCCGAACAGCAGCCCCGGGCGGCCGAGCAGACCGCCCACATCCCGCAGCAGGCCGGCCCGGTCGACGACGACACCGCCGCCGACGACACCGCACCGGAGTACCGCACCGAGCAGTTCGCCTTCGTGGAGGAGCCCGACGGCGACTCCGAGGACGTCATCGACTGGCTCGCGTTCACCGAGAACCGCACCGAGCGGCGCGAGGAGGCCAGGCGGCGCGCCCGCAGCCGGATCGTCGCCCTGGTCGTGGTCCTCGCCCTGGTCGCCGTCGGCGGCGTCGGCTACCTCTGGTACGCCGGGAAGCTGCCCGGACTGTCCGCCTCCGACCCGGACACGGGCACCACGACGGCCGCGGGCGCCCAGAAGCGGGACGTGATCGTCGTCCACCTGCACGACACCACCAACGGCGGCACGGCCACCGCCCTGCTCGTCGACAACACCACCACCAAGCAGGGCACCACCGTCCTGCTGCCCAACTCCCTCGCCCTCACCGGCGACGACGGCAGCACCACCACGCTCGCCAAGTCCGTCGAGGACGACGGCTCCGAGGGCACCAGGACCGCGATCGACACCGTCCTCGGCACCGACATCGAGGGCACCTGGCGGCTGGACACCCCCTTCCTGCTCACCCTCGTCGACCTCGTCGGCAACATCGAGATCGACGCCGACACCGACGTGCCCGACCCGGACGCCGAGAAGGGCGAGGCGCCCCTGGTCCGCGAGGGCGAGAACCGCACCCTCGGCGGCAAGGCCGCCGTCGCCTACGCCACCCACCGCGCGCCCGGCGAGGACCAGAACGCCCAGCTGGAGCGGTTCGGGCAGGTGCTGCACGGCGTCCTGCGCAAGATGACCTCCGACCCGGACGCCGCCACGGTCACCATCCAGACCCTCGGGCAGATCATCGAGCCGCCCCTCACCGACAAGGACCTGGGCTCCTTCCTGGCCCGGCTCTCCGATCTCGCCAAGGGCGGCGACCACAGGACCGCCCTGCTGCCCGTGCAGGACGACGGCACGCTCACCGCGCAGGCGAGCGACGACGTGGTCGAGGACGTGCTCGGCGGCACCGCGAAGAGCCCCGACAAGGACGCCGCCGTCAGCGTCTCCGTGCGCAACGCCACCGGTGTGAGGGACCACACCGAGAAGGCCCGCGTGGTGCTCCTCAACGGCGGCTTCACCTTCCGGGACGCCGGCACCGCCGGTGCCCCCGAGACCGCCTCCCAGGTCGTCTACGCGGACGCCGCCGAGAAGGAGAACGCCACCGAGGTCGCCAAGACCCTGGGGCTGGGCGCCGACGCCGTCACCCAGGGCAAGGTCTCCGCGAACGCCCGCGTCTCGGTGGTCCTCGGCCAGGACTATGACCCCGGTTCGTAGCCGCCCGGCGTGTTCCGGGCGCACCCTCCGTCATCGCGTGGGGTGCGCCCGGCGGTCCGTGAGACCCTTGAGGGCAAGTGACCGCCGACCGAAAGCCTTGTAGTGACCGCAACCGACCGTTCCCTGGAGCTCGTCACCACCGCCGCGCAGGCGGCCGCCGACAAGCTCGCGCACGACATCGTCGCCTACGACGTCAGTGACGTGCTGTCCATCACCGACGCCTTCCTGCTGGCCTCCGCGCCCAACGACCGCCAGGTCAAGTCCATCGTCGACGAGATCGAGGAGCGGCTGAGCAAGGAGCTCGGCGCCAAGCCGGTCCGCCGCGAGGGCGACCGCGAGGCCCGCTGGGTGCTCCTCGACTACGTCGACATCGTCGTCCACGTCCAGCACAGCGAGGAGCGTGTCTTCTACGCCCTGGAGCGGCTGTGGAAGGACTGCCCCGAGCTGGAGCTGCCCGAGGACGCCAAGGCCACCCGTGGCAAGGCAGCCGAGCACGCCCGGCTGCAGGAGGCCGAGGAGGCGACCGAGCCGGGGGGTGAGTGGCGGTGAGCGCCACCGGTGAGGTGAGCGGCTCCGCGGGCCGGGGCCGCCGCGTCATCCTGTGGCGGCACGGCCAGACCTCGTGGAACGTGGAGCGGCGCTTCCAGGGCACCACCGACGTCGAGCTCACCGACACGGGCGTCGCCCAGGCCCGTCGCGCCGCCCGTCTCCTGGCCGGCCTCGGGCCGGACGCGATCGTCGCGTCCGACCTGAAGCGGGCCGCGGCCACCGCCGCCGAGCTCGCCGCGCTCACCGGCCTGGAGGTCACCCACGACGAGGCCCTGCGGGAGACCTACGCGGGCGTCTGGCAGGGCCTGACGCACGACGAGATCATCGCCAGGCACGGCGACGAGTACACCGCGTGGAAGCGCGGTGAGCCGGTCCGCCGGGGCGGTGGCGAGCTGGAGACCGAGGTCGCCGACCGCGCCGCCCCCGTGGTGCTGCGGCACGCCGAGAAGCTCCCGGAGGACGGCACGCTCGTCGTGGTCAGCCACGGCGGCACCATCCGCACCACCATCGGACGGCTGCTCGGCCTCCAGCCGCACAACTGGGAGAGCCTGGGCGGCCTCACCAACTGCTGCTGGTCCGTCCTCGGCGAGGGCGCCCGCGGCTGGCGGCTGCTCGAGCACAACGCCGGCACCCTGCCCGAGCCGGTGCTCGGCGACGACGACTGAGGGGCTCCCGATCCGGCCCGGGACGCCCCGGGACCCGGATTTCACTTTCTGGCAGGTCGCAGGCTAAAGTTCTTCTTGTTCGCCCCGCCGAGCGGGGCGAAACACCAAGTGGCCGCGTCGCGTGGCACTCGGGGCTATAGCTCAGTTGGTAGAGCGCCTGCATGGCATGCAGGAGGTCAGGAGTTCAATTCTCCTTAGCTCCACGTGACGAAGATCCCGTCTCCCTCAGGGAGGCGGGATTTTTCGTTCCCGCACCTGAGCGGTCCGGCTCCGCCGGACGTATACGTCGGCGAGGCGCGGGGCCGTGTCCCGACCGGTACCCCGGCGTCGCTGACCGTGTCGGTCCGGTCGTGGCAGAATCAAACGGCCGGAAGGGGGCGCGGCCCGACGGGAGGGAGTTGTGATGCCTGCGAGCATCCACGAGGAGGTCGACCACCTTCTCGGATCGGTGTCCACGCGACGGACCACGACCCGCCCCGGCCGTCCTTCCCCCGGTCGCGCCCACGGCGCCCGGCTCCGCGGTGACCACGGCGGGATCTCCTCCATGTGCACGGCCTGCGGCCACAGCCGGAGCTGAACGATGGGTGCACACAGGCGGAAGTGCGACTGGTGCGGCAGTGGAACGCCGATCGTCCGGGACATGGAACCGGTCAACGCCGACTACCAGTACTGGTGCGAGGAGTGCGCGCGGGCGCTGATCATAAAAGGCGACCCCATCGAGACGTACCGCGAACTCGAAGGGGAGCCGATCTACGGCCGGCTGCTGGAAGAGCACTGCACGCTCAAACGCTTCTATTCGTTCGTGACCGCCTGAGCCCGGCGCGGGCATATCGGGCAGAGGCGGGCGAAGCGAAACCGATTTGGTGTTGGCCCGGGTCGACCGTGTAAAGTTGGCGTCGCCGCCGGGGAAACCGGGCGGAGCAGGACAAGGGGCTATAGCTCAGTTGGTAGAGCGCCTGCATGGCATGCAGGAGGTCAGGAGTTCAATTCTCCTTAGCTCCACGGAAGTAGAGGGCGGACCATCCGAACGGATGGTCCGCCCTCTCTCGTTGTGGCCGTCGCCGATGGCGCCCTCACCGGAGTGAGGGCGCCGCCTCAGCGGCCCAGGGCCCGCCGGCCGCGGCCCTGCGAGAGCACCGGCAGATTCCGGGAGGGCGCCTTGGCCTGGGGCGTCTCGTCCTCGATGCGCAGGGCCAGCGCCGGGCAGCGGCGCACCGCGCGCAGCGCCTTCGCCTCGGCGAAGCGCGGCACCTGCGCCTGGGCCACCGTGGGGAAGCCGTCCGCGCCGAGCTGGAACACCTCGGGGAGGATGTCCGCGCACAGTCCGTGGCCCCGGCACAGCGTCCAGTCGACGTAGATCTTCTGGCGGCTGGGCCCGTTCTCCTCCCCGCCGCCGCCCGGGATGCCCGTGGGGGCCCTGCCCCCCTCGAAGAGCGGCAGGACGCCCGCCACGGGCCGTCCGCAGCCGTTGCCGAGGACATGGGCGGCGAGGTCGTCGGTGAACGCCTTGAGGGTCGACTCCAGGAACATCGCGGAACCGTCGGGGTGCGAACACGCCCCCCGCCGCTTCACGTTCCTGGCGACCTGCTTGACCGCCTCCAGGGCGGCCGGCCCGCCGCCGTTGAGGATGTCCTCCAGACCGCGCGCCGCGGCCGGCAGTCCCAGGTAGCAGGGGCCGCACTGGCCCGCGCTCTCCTCGGCGAGCCACTGCGCCACCCGCAGCGACTCGCCCAGCGGGCAGGTGTCCTGACTGATCGGCAGGATCGCGCCCGCGCCCAGCGAACCGCCCACCGCGTCCAGGGAGTTGCGGGAGACGATCGCCTCGTCGACGGTCGCCGCGTCGATCCACTTGCCGTGGTAACCGCCCGTCAGCACGCCCTGCGGCACCGGCGGCGCCCCGGCGAGCTGCAGGACGTACCGCAGCGGTACGCCCGTCGGCACCTCGATCACCATGGGGCGGGCCACCGCGCCGGACACCGTGAGCATCACGGTGCCCGGCTCGTCGTACAGGCCGGTGTTGCCGTAGCGCTCCGGGCCGATGCGTGCGGCGATGGCGAGCTGGGCGAAGGTCTCGGCGTTCGACAGCAGGGTGGGCGCGCCGCCGACGCCGCTGCGCGAGGCGCTGACCTTGCGGCCCGGCGGGACGGCCGGGCCGCCGTCGATGGAGCGGATCAGGGAGGCCGCGGCGCCGGTGACCATGCGGACCGGGTTGCGCTGCACGCGGGCGCGCAGCACCGAGCGGCGCCCGTTGTTCAGGCCGCGTTCGGCGAGCGCGGCCTCCATGGAGCGCTGCGTGGACTCCCGGGTGACCCCCACCACGAGCGTGCGGGCCCCCATGGCCTCGGCGCACAGCAGCGCGCCGTCCAGGATGAGGTGCGGGGCACGGTTGATCAGCACCGTGTCCTTGCGGCAGGCCGGTTCGTCCTCGCTGCCGTTGACGACGACGACCGGCCGGACACCGCGCTTGATCGCCGATTCGGCGACCGAGCGCAGCTTCTTGTGGAAGGGGAAGCCCGCGCCGCCGCGGCCCCTGAGGTTGATGCGTTCGGCGAGTTGCGCGAGCTGCTCACCGCCCAGGGGCTCGAGCGGCCCGTGCACCTTGAGGTGCATGGGCAGATCGAGCCGGTCGACAAGGTCGAAGCCCGACGTGAGCTGGGGAAGACCGACCACGCGGACTTCGGGTACGTCGGGCAGGGCCTCGTTCACTTAAAGCCTCCGGAAGGCGTGTTCCAAGGTTCGCCCGAACCCGGTGCGTCGAAGTCGTAGGACGACGAGGGCGACGCACCGGGGAGTGTTTCAGTGGCGGGACCGCTGTTGTACGTGTCGTTCGGGTTGTACGTGCCGTAGAGGGTGTTCGTCTCAGCGGTGTCGTACACATCACTCGAGCCGTAGCCCGAGCCGACCGGATTGTCGTAGGCCGGGATGGTGTATCCGGTGTCGTTGAGCGGGTCGTACGCCGACGGCGGGGCCTCGCCGACCGGCGGCGGGGAGGGGATCGGCCAGTTGCCGGAGGTGCTGGACGGGCCGTCCACGCGCGGGATCGCCTCCGTGCGCTGGAGGTCCGGGGGCAGCTCCATGCGGGCGGTCCCCTCGGTGAGGGGCGTGTCCCGGGCCGGCCGGCCGGGCGTCGAGACCGCGCGGTAGGCGGCCGCGAAGCCGTTCGCCGGTTCCGGGGCGGCGGCCCGTTCGGCGGTCTCGAACAACGGGCGTTCTCCGCGCGGTCGCCCCTCGCCTCGCGCGGAGGCGCGCCGGCCCCCGTAGCCGGGCAGGGGGGACTCGGCCGCGCGGGACCTGCTCTCCTCCAGGCTGTCGCGGTCGCGCTGGTCGGCGGGGCCGAGCAGCGTGGTGATCCGGTCGGCGATTCTGCGCTTGACCGGGCGCGGGGAGGCGCGCAGCACCAGGGCCGCCGTGACGCCGGCCACGGACAGCCCGTAGAGGATCACGAAGACGGGCTTCGCGGCCCGGCCCGCGTACAGGCCGTGCACCAGCGCGGCGCACCAGGCCGGGTACGCCAGCATGTGCATCGCCCGCCAGCGGGCCGCGACCGGGGCCGGGGAGGCGAACCGGTTGCGCAGCACACCGGTGATGCCGACGAAGAACATCAGCAGGCCGGCGAGGGTGCCGAGCCCGATGAGGAAGGCCCGGCCGGTGACCACCTCGTCGTCGGTGAGGAGCAGCCCGAAGGGGATCACCGCGGCGATCCACGTGGTGTGCTCCTGGGCGAGCTTGATGCCGATGTGCAGTACGAGGAAGACGATCGAGGCGACCGCGGTCGTGCGGTGCACCGCCTGCGCCAGGATCCGCTGGCGGGGGCCGAGCAGGATCCGGTCCTGGGCGACGAGTCCCCAGATCACCGAGCAGCTCAGGCAGACCAGCGACAGGACGCCCACACCGAAGGTGAGGAACTCGGCGAGCCAGTCGTCCGCCGTGCTGTCGTCCGGCCTCACGACCTGCCTCCCGGCGTCACGAGGCGAAGCGGGCAGGGCTCGGCCGCAGCCGACCGGCCCCGTGCGGGGGGTGGGCTGCTGTCTGCGCGGAAGTTCATGGGGCAACTCCGAAAGGTTCGGTAAAGCGGTCCCGCTGCCGAACTCTAGAGCGCGTCATACCGGGGAGTACGAGGTTTGAGTTATTGCGCTGTTACCAAATGACGATCCGCTCGTTGTGATGTCCCTTAGTGGCAGTTACGCGAAGTAACCCCGCGTTGACGGGACGGCGTCACCGGCGCGACCGGCGCGTCGCGGCCGGATCGACGACTGCGGTACCCTGGCGCCATGCGTGCCGTACGCCTTCTGCTTAGCGGGCCGCGCTGATCAGTCCCGACCGCCGGTGACAGGCCGGTCGGAATCGGCGCGGCGTCCCCTCCTGTGCGAGGGGATTTTTCATTTCCGGCACCGCAGCAGCAGGCAGAGACGATCGATGGAGCATTGAGGATCATGAGCGAGACGAACCCCGCAGCCGCGGAGGCCGCGCCGCACCGCTACACGGCCGCTCTGGCGGCCGAGATCGAGGCACGCTGGCAGGACTTCTGGGACGCCGACGGCACGTACGCCGCGCCCAACCCGAGCGGCGACCTGGCGGACGATCCGGAGACCGCCGCCAAGCCCAAGAAGTTCATCATGGACATGTTCCCGTACCCCTCCGGTGCGGGTCTGCACGTCGGACACCCGCTGGGCTACATCGCCACCGACGTCTTCGCCCGCTTCCAGCGCATGACCGGGCACAACGTCCTGCACACCCTGGGCTTCGACGCCTTCGGCCTGCCCGCCGAGCAGTACGCGGTGCAGACGGGCACGCACCCGCGCGTGTCCACCGAGGCCAACATGGAGAACATGAAGGCCCAGCTGCGCCGGCTGGGCCTGGGCCACGACAAGCGCCGGTCGTTCGCCACGATCGACCCGGACTACTACAAGTGGACCCAGTGGATCTTCCTGCAGATCTTCAACTCCTGGTACGACGACGAGGCGAAGAGGGCCCGCCCGATCGCCGAGCTGGTCGAGCGGTTCGAGTCCGGTGAGCGCGCGCTGCCCGGCGGGCGTTCCTGGGCCGAGCTGAGCGAGGGCGAGCGCGCCGACGTCCTGGGCGAGTACCGCCTGGCCTACGCCTCCGACGCGCCCGTCAACTGGTGCCCCGGCCTGGGCACCGTGCTGGCCAACGAGGAGGTCACCGCCGAGGGCCGCTCCGAGCGCGGCAACTTCCCCGTCTTCAAGGCCAAGCTGCGCCAGTGGAACATGCGCATCACGGCCTACGCCGACCGCCTCCTGGACGACCTGGACGCCCTGGACTGGCCCGAGGCCATCAAGCTGCAGCAGCGCAACTGGATCGGCCGCTCCGAGGGCGCCCGCGTCGACTTCCCCATCGACGGCGAGAACATCACCGTCTTCACCACCCGCCCCGACACCCTGTTCGGCGCCACCTACATGGTGCTGGCGCCCGAGCACCCGCTGGTGGAGAAGTTCACCCCGGCCGCCTGGCCCGAGGGCACCCACCAGGTGTGGACCGGCGGCCACGCGAGCCCGGCCGAGGCCGTCGCCGCCTACCGCGCGCAGGCCGCCTCGAAGTCCGACGTCGAGCGGCAGGCCGAGGCCAAGGACAAGACCGGCGTCTTCATCGGCGCGTACGCCACCAACCCGGTCAACGGCGAGCAGGTCCCCGTCTTCATCGCCGACTACGTCCTGATGGGCTACGGCACCGGCGCGATCATGGCCGTACCGGCCGGCGACCAGCGCGACTTCGAGTTCGCGCGGGCCTTCGAACTGCCGGTCCGCTGCATCGTCGAGCCCACCGACGACCGCGGCACGGACCCCTCCACCTGGGAGAACGCCTTCGCCTCCTACGACGCGAAGATCATCAACTCGTCGAACGACGAGGTCTCCCTGGACGGCCTGGGCGTCGCCGAGGCCAAGACGCGCATCATCGAGTGGCTGGAGCGCACGGGCCACGGCGAGGGCACCGTCAACTTCCGCCTGCGCGACTGGCTGTTCAGCCGGCAGCGCTACTGGGGCGAGCCCTTCCCGATCGTCTACGACGAGGACGGCGTCGCCCACGCGCTGCCCGAGTCGATGCTGCCGCTGGAGCTGCCCGAGGTCGAGGACTACTCCCCGCGCACCTTCGACCCGGACGACGCCGACACCCAGCCCGAGACGCCGCTGTCGCGCAACGAGGACTGGGTCAACGTCACCCTGGACCTGGGCGACGGGCCGAAGAAGTACCGCCGCGAGACCAACACCATGCCCAACTGGGCCGGTTCCTGCTGGTACGAGCTGCGCTACCTGGACCCGCGCAACGGCGAGAAGCTGGTCGACCCGGCCGTCGAGCAGTACTGGATGGGCCCGCGCGAGGGCATGCCGCACGGCGGTGTCGACCTGTACGTCGGCGGCGCCGAGCACGCCGTGCTGCACCTGCTGTACGCGCGCTTCTGGTCCAAGGTCCTGTTCGACCTGGGCCACGTGTCGTCCGCGGAGCCCTTCCACAAGCTGTTCAACCAGGGCATGATCCAGGCCTACGTCTACCGCGACAGCCGTGGCATCGCCGTGCCGGCCGCCGAGGTGGAGGAGCGCGACGGCGCCTACTGGTACCAGGGCGAGAAGGTCTCCCGGCTGCTGGGCAAGATGGGCAAGTCCCTGAAGAACGCGGTCACTCCGGACGAGATCTGCGCCGAGTACGGCGCCGACACGCTGCGCCTGTACGAGATGGCCATGGGCCCGCTGGACGTGTCCCGGCCGTGGGACACCCGCGCGGTGGTCGGCCAGTTCCGGCTGCTGCAGCGGCTGTGGCGCAACATCGTCGACGAGACGACCGGCGAGGTCACCGTCGTCGACGGGGGTGACGTCGACGAGGACACCCTGCGCGCCCTGCACAAGGCGATCGACGGCGTGCGCGGCGACCTGGAGGGCATGCGCTTCAACACCGCCATCGCCAAGGTCACCGAGCTGAACAACCACCTGACCAAGCGGCAGGGCGCGCTGCCGCGCACCGTCGCGGAGTCCCTGGTGCTGCTGGTCGCCCCGCTGGCCCCCCACATCGCCGAGGAGCTGTGGCGCAAGCTGGGCCACACGGACTCCGTCGTCCACCAGGACTTCCCGGTGGCCGACCCGGCGTACGTGGTCGACGAGACCGTGACCTGTGTCGTGCAGATCAAGGGCAAGGTCAAGGCGCGGCTGGAGGTGGCGCCGGGCATCTCGCAGGAGGAGCTGGAGAAGGCCGCGCTGGCCGACGACAGGGTCGTCGCGGCGCTGGACGGCGCCGCGATCCGCAAGGTCATCGTGCGGGCGCCGAAGCTGGTGAACATCGTTACGGCGTGAGGTGAGCCGCGGGGGCCGTGCGGCGTGATCCGCCGGGCGGGTCCCGGGGTTCGGCGTGGCCGGGGCTTGGCGTGATCCGTCGGGCGGGTCCCGGGTCCGGGTGGTCCCCTACGGGCAGGTTCGGGGTTGGTCAGGAACTCCGGGCCTGCCCGTTGCGTTTACCGTTGAAGAGCGGCGCGAAGTGCGCCCGGACAGCGAGAAGGCCCGCAGGAGGAGCTTCGTGGAGACGGTGTTCGCAGTGGTCGCCCTGCTCTTCGTGCTCTTCGTCGTGCTCGGCGTGTACGCCACGGTGAAGGTCGTCGGTGCCGCCAAGCGCAGCGCCGACCGCCACCTCACCCAGGCCCGCCGCACGGTGGAGGACCACACCCTGAGGGCCAAGGCCTTCGCCCAGCCCGGACCGGCCGGTGAGATCGCCCAGCTGAGGTTGAAGCTGCGCACCTCGATGCGGGCCACCCAGGAGGCGCTGGAGGCCGCCGTCGCCGAGGACAGCTCCCTCAAGGAGTCGCTCGGCCTCTTCCAGCGGCTCAGCGCGCACGGTTATGAACTGGACGGCGAGCTCAGGCGGCTGGAGTCCGAGCCGGACCGTGCCACGCTCGCCGAGCGGCTGCCCGACCTGCGCGAGCGCACCGAGCGCGTCACGAGTGCCGCCGACTCCCTGCGCTGGGCCGCCCGCGACCGCGCCCGCCACTTCGCGTCCGACGACCTGGACACCCTGAGCGAGCAGATCGACATGGAGGCCGGCGCCCTGCGGCACTGGACCACCACGGAGCCCGGCCCGACACCGCCGCCCTGGCCCGAAGCCTCCGCCGACGCCCCCTCGGCCGGGCAGACCCGACCGGAGACCTCGGGGACGGCCGGGGCGCGCGAGCCGGAGAAGGAGCCAGAGCGGCCCGCCATCACCCCGCCCGCACCGCGTCCCACCTACCCCTGGCAGAAGAAGCCCCGCCCCGAGAGCACCACTTGATCCGGACACGGCCGCACCCGGCCCGCGGGGCCGGGCTGCCGCACGGGCACTACGCCAGGTAACCTCCAGCTCATGTCCCGCCATGTCGCGATCGTCACCGATTCCACGGCCTACCTGCCGGCCCGGACGATGGAGCGGCACCGCATCACGGCGGTACCCCTGACCGTGGTTCTCGGCGACCGCGCGCTCGAAGAGGGCACCGAGATCTCCACCCGCTCCCTCGCCCAGGCTTTGCAGAAGCGGCGCCCGGTCACGACCTCCCGGCCCGGCCCGGAGGTCTTCGCCGAGACGTACCGCAGGGTCGCCGAGTCCGGAGCGACCGGCATCGTCTCCCTCCACCTCTCCGCCGAACTCTCCGGCACCCACGACGCGGCGGTCGTCGCCGCCCGCGAGGCGCCGGTGCCGGTGCGGGTGGTGGACACCGGCATGATCGCGATGGCGCTCGGCTTCTGCGCCCTCGCCGCGGCGCGGACCGCGGACGCGGGCGGCACGGTGGACGAGGCGGTCACGGCGGCGGAGAAACGCGCGGCGGGCACCTCGGCCTACTTCTACGTGGACACCCTCGACTACCTGCGGCGCGGCGGCCGTATCGGCGCCGCGCAGGCCCTGCTGGGCTCGGCCCTCGCGGTGAAGCCGCTGCTGCAACTGTCGGGCGGGCGCATCGAACCCCTGGAGAAGGTCCGTACGGCGTCGAAGGCGATCGCCCGGCTGGAGGAGATCGCGGCCGAGCAGGCCGGGCGCGGGCAGGTCGACGTCGCCGTCCACCATCTCGCCGCCCCGGAACGGGCGTCGGCGCTCGCGGAGCGGCTGCGGACCCGGTTGCCGGGCCTGGCGGACCTGCACGTCAGCGAGGTGGGCGCGGTGATCGGGGCGCACACGGGGCCCGGGCTGCTGGGGGTCGTGGTCTCGGCCCGCTGAGACGGCGGGCCGCGTGGCCCCCGGCTTCCGTTACCCGTGCGGGTGACGGAGTTGTCCACAACCGGCCGGTGATCCCCAGGAATCGGGCAAGATCATCGCGGGTGGGCCGGGGTGCCGGATCCTCCTGCCATGGCACTTCGATCACGCTCACGCACAGCGACGCCCACCAGCGGTCCGGGCCGCGGTCCCGCCTCCGACGGCCGGGCGCGCCACCGCCGGCCCACCGGATCCCGTGGCGGCCGGCCACGCGACCGGCACCGGGACCGCCGGGCGGCGGCGGAGGAACTGCGGCGTCGCGCGGAGTCACTGTTCGACGAGGGCGGGGGCGACGGGGCCGCCGGGACCGTCCGGCGGGTACCGAGCTGGGCGGTGCGCGGCGCACGCCGCATCCCACGTCCCGACTCCTCCACGACTGTGGGGCGTTCGGCGGCCCCGTCGTCCGGCCGTGGCGCGGTCACGGTGGGGGGCGACGAGGGAGCTGCGGACGTCGAGCCCCGCCGGGGAGCCGCCGCACCGCGGGCTGCGGAGGGGCGGCGCCGGGAGCGGATCGGGCTCGCGCTGCGGGAGCGTCTGCCGGTGTGGGTGCAGGCGCGGTGCGGGATGGAGCGGCGGAGCGTGATCGCGCTGTCGGTGCTGCTCGTGGTCGCCGTGGGCTTCGCCGTGCAGCACTTCTGGGCGGGACGGACCCAGCCGGTGCGGGCACCGGAGGTGGTCCGGGCGGCCGTCCCCCACGGGGAGCGGACGGAGGGGGAGAGCGGCCGGCCGCGGACGCCGGCCGGCGGGGTGGGAACCGACGGTTCGGCGGCCCCGGAGATCGTGGTCGACGTCAGCGGCAAGGTGCGCGACCCGGGGACCCATCGCCTGCCGGCGGGTTCGCGGGTCGAGGACGCGCTGCGCGCGGCCGGGGGCGTGCGCCCCGGCACCAGGACCGACACCCTCAACCGCGCCCGCTTCCTCGTCGACGGCGAGCAGGTGGTCGTCGGAGGCCCCACACCCGCCGCAGCACCAGGAGCTGCCAGCAGCGGAACGGCCTCCGGCGGCAGTGGCGGCGGCGCCGGTACGGCGGCCGGAGCCGGGCCCGCCGTGCCGGTGTCCCTCAACACCGCCACCCTGGACCAGTTGGACACCCTGCCCGGCGTCGGCCCCGTACTGGCCCAGCACATCGTCGACTACCGCACCCGGAACGGCGGTTTCCGCTCGGTGGACGAACTGCGCGAGGTCAACGGCATCGGCGACCGCCGCTTCGCGGATCTCCGCAACCTCGTACGGCCATGAGGACCGGGACCACGGACACAGCGGCCCCTTCGCGCGCGGAGCCGCGGCCGATGCCGTCGCACACCGAGCCGCAGTCGGCGTCACCGCCCCTGGAGCCCACCGTCCGGCGCCGGGTCCACGCCGCCTCCGGGAAGCGGCTCGGGGCGGCGCACCCGAGGCAGGAGGGCCCGACGGACCTCCGGCTGGTTCCGCCCGCGCTGGCCGCCTGGGCCACGGCGGCAGTGATGCTGCACGCCCCGCCCGGATGGGTGGCGGGCGCCGTGCTCGGCTCCCTGACGACGGCCGGAGTCCTCCTGCTGGCGCGGAGCCGGCTGACCGAGCGGGGACGGGCCGCCGCCCACGCCGGTGCCGCCGTGCTGTTCTGCGTCGCCGCGGCCGCCGGATCGGCGGGGCTGCACGGCTCGGACCTGCGGCGGGACGCCGTGACCGGGCCGGCCCGGGAGTACGCCGGGGTCACCGCGGAAGTCGAGATCACCGCCGATCCCCGGCTCACCAGGCCCAGGGCCGGCGGACCCCACATGGCTCCACCGTCCGTCCTGATCGAGGCCGATGTGCGACGCGTGGCGAGGACCGGCGGCACGGAGGTGGAGACCAGGGCACCCGTCCTGCTGATCGTCGACACGGGCCCGTCCGGGCGCACCACGCGCGGCGGCGCGGCCGCCCCCTGGCTCGCCCTGCTCCCTTCCACCCGTCTGCGCGTCGAGGCGCGGCTCGCGCCGGCGATGGCGGGCGGTGACCGTTTCGCGGCGGTGCTGCGGGTGAAGGGCCGGGGCGGACCGGAGGTGGCCGGGGAGCCGTCGGCGCCGCAGCGGCTGGCGGGACGGCTGCGGGCCGGACTGCGGGAAGCCACCGACGGGCTGCCGGCGGACGCGCGGGCACTGCTGCCCGGGCTGGTCGTGGGCGACACCGCGAGGATCGCCCCGGACCTCGACCAGGCGTTCAGGGAGACCGACCTCACGCACACGCTCGCCGTCTCCGGCGCCAACTTCACGATCCTCCTCGCCCTGCTCCTCGGCCCGCCCGGCCTCGCGCAGCACGTCGAGCGCCGGGGACTCGCCCCACGCCTCGGCATCTCCCTGCGGTCCACGGCCGTGCTGGGCGCGGCGCTGTCCCTCGCCTTCGTCGTCGTGTGCCGGCCGGATCCCAGCGTGCTGCGGGCCGCCGCCTGCGGCTGCGTCGCCCTGCTCGCCCTCGCCACCGGCCGCCGCAGATCCCTGATCCCCGCGCTGGCGACGGCCGTCCTGCTCCTGGTGCTGTACGACCCGTGGCTGGCCCGCAGTTACGGCTTCCTGCTCTCCGTGCTGGCCACCGGCGCGCTGCTCACACTCGCTCCGCGCTGGAGCACGGGGCTGCGGCGGCGCGGGGTCCCGCCTCGTCTCGCCGAGGCGCTGGCCGCGGCGGGCGCCGCGCAGGCGCTGTGCGCGCCGGTGGTCGCCGTGCTCGCGGCGCGGGTGAGCCTGGTGGCGATCCCGTGCAACCTGCTCGCGGAGTTCGCCCTCGCGCCGGCCACGGTGCTGGGCTTCCTGGCCCTGGCGACGGCGCCGGTGGCGATGCCGGCGGCGAAGGCACTGGCCTGGTGCGCGGGCTGGCCCACGGAGTGGATCGCGTGGGTGGCCAGGACGGGGGCGGCGCTGCCCGGCGCGGGAGTGGACTGGCCCGGCGGCTGGGCCGGAGCGGCGGCACTCGGTGCCGTCACCCTGGGCGCGCTCCTCGTGGGGCGGCGGCTGCTCGGACACCCGTGGTGGTGCGGCGTCTGCGCCCTCGTGCTGGTGCTCGTCGTGCTGCGGCCACCGCCGCTGGCCCGGGTGATCACGGGCTGGCCGCCGCCGGGCTGGCGGCTGGTGCTGTGCGACGTGGGGCAGGGCGACGCGATGGTGCTGGCGGCGGGCGACGACGCCGGCGTGGTCGTGGACGCGGGACCCGACCCGGTCCTGGTGGACCGCTGCCTGCGCTCGCTGGGCATCACCAGGGTGCCCCTCGTCGTACTGACCCACTTCCACGCCGACCACGTGGCGGGCCTGCCCGGCGTACTGCGCGGACGGGCGGTGGGCGCCATCGGGACGACGGACCTCGAAGAGCCGGCCGACCAGGCCGCGTTCGTACGGCGGCTGGCGGCCGCCCGGCGGATTCCGGTGACGCACGCCGTCGCCGGTGAGGTGCGGCGCACGGGGGAGCTGTCCTGGGAGGTGGTGTGGCCTCCGCCGAGCCCTCCGCATCCGGGAGGCCCGGGAGGCCCGGTGGGCTCGGAAGGCCCGGCTGGCCCGGCAGGCCCGGGAGGGCTGGTGGGCCCGGCTGGCCCGGCGGGCCCGAACGACGCCAGCGTGGCCATGCTGGTCCGCACGGCCGGCCTGCGTCTGCTGTTGCTCGGGGACCTCGAACCCCCCTCCCAGCGCGCCTTGGCGAGATCACCGGCCGGCCGGAGACTGGCCGGTGTGGACGTCCTCAAGGTCGCCCACCACGGCTCGGCGTACCAGGATCCGGAGCTCATGCGCCGGGCCGCCCCGCGGCTGGCCTTGATCAGCACGGGGGAGGACAACCCGTACGGCCATCCGGCCCCGGGCACGGTCGCCGCACTGCGCGCCGGGGGCGCGACGGTGCTGCGCACGGACCGGGACGGGGCGCTGGCGGTGACGGGCGGAGGGGAGGGGAGCGAAGGACTGGCGGTGACGCGGCACTGAGAGCCCGACCGGCGGGACCGGTGGAACCGGCGTGACGGAGGGCGTGACCGGCCTGACCGGCGGCCGACCCCGGTGCCGGACAATGGCCGGGTGAGTGATGTGCGACATGTGCTGGTGCTGCCCGACCGTGATGCCGCGGAGGAGGTGGCCGAGGCCCTCGGGGAGCGGTTCGGCGTGGACGAGGAGCCGCGGCTGGTGCGGGACGCCCTGGCGGGGGAGGACGACGCGGAGGACGCGCAGTGGCTCGTCGTCCTGCGGGACGAGCCGGGGAGGCTCGACCCCGAGGAGCTGAACGAGTTCGTGGCCGGGTGGGACGGCTGGCGCGAGGAGCCCTAGTCTCACGGGCCCCGGGCCCCCGGCTTCCGGGCCCCGGCTCACGGGCCCCGGGCCCCCGGCTTCCGGGCCCCCGGCTCACGGGCCCCGGCTCATGGACTCCGGGCTCACGGGGCCCGGCGAAGCGGTCGCGGGCCCGGCGGTGTTGTCGGTGGCGCGTGGGATGCTTGTCGCGATGGCCAGGAAATCCGCATCCGACGACCCCCTCGCCCCGGTGACGCTCGCCGTGGGCCAGGAGGACCTGCTGCTCGACCGCGCCGTGCGGGAGGTGGTGGCCGCCGCGAGGGCCGCCGACGCCGACACGGACGTCCGTGACCTGACACCGGACCAGCTCCAGCCCGGCACCCTCGCCGAGCTGACCAGCCCGTCGCTCTTCGCGGAGCGCAAGGTCGTCGTCGTACGCGATGCGCAGGACCTGTCGGCCGACACCGTCAAGGACGTGAAGGCGTATCTCACGGCGCCCGCCGAGGAGATCACCCTCGTGCTGCTGCACGCGGGCGGTGTCAGGGGCAAGGGGCTGCTCGACGCGGCGCGCAAGGCGGGGGCGCGGGAGGTGTCGTGCCCGAAGATGACGAAGGCCACGGACCGGCTGTCCTTCGTGCGGGGCGAGTTCCGCACGGCGGGGAGGTCGGCCACACCGGACGCGTGCCAGGCGCTCGTGGACGCCCTGGGCAGTGATCTGCGGGAGCTGGCCTCGGCCGTGTCCCAGCTCGTCGCCGACATCGAGGGGACGATCGACGCGGCGGTCGTCGGGCGGTACTACTCCGGGCGGTCGGAGGCCTCGAACTTCACCCTCGCGGACCGGGCGGTGGAGGGGAAGCTCGTGGAGGCCCTGGAGGCGCTGCGGTGGTCGCTCGCCACCGGGGAGCCGCCGGTGAGGATCGTCAGCGCGCTGGCGCAGGGCGTACGGGCCATCGGCAAGCTGCAGTCGGCGCCGGGCGCCCGTCCCGCCGATCTCGGCATGCCGCCGTGGAAGATCAACCAGGTGCGGCAGCAGATGCGCGGCTGGACCCCGGACGGCGTGGCCGTCGCGCTGCGCGCGGTCGCCGAGGCGGACGCGGGGGTGAAGGGCGGCGGGGACGACCCGGAGTACGCCCTGGAGAAGGCGGTGGTCGCGATCGCCCGGGCCGCCCGCTCGCGCGGCCGGGGCTGACAGCCGCCGCCCCACGGACCGCCGCCCCCCACGGACCGCCGCCCCACGGACCGCCGCCCCACGGACCGCCGCCCCACGGACCGCCGACGCCCCACGGACCGCCGCCCCACGGACCGCCGCCCCACGGACCGCCGACGCCCCACGGACCGCCGCCCCACGGACCGCCGCCCCCCCACGGACCGCCGCCCCACGGACCGACGCCGCCCGACGGACCGCGCTGGCCAGACCGGGAGAACCGGGAGGACCGGGAGGACCGGGAGGACCGGGGGCCGGGAGGACCGGGAGGACCGGGAACGCCGGAAGGCCCCGGTTGCCCGTCCTGGGGAAGGACGGCACCGGGGCCTTCGACTGAAGCGTGTGAGCCCGTACCCGCGTGGCGAACGCAGGCCGCGTACGAGCTCGGGGTGCCGGCCGGGGGCGGATGAGAGAGGGCCCGCCCGGAGTCCCGCCGACGGTCAGATCAAAGGGTTGTTCAGCCCTTGACGGCCGCGACCTTCTGAGCCAGCGCCGACTTCTTGTTGGCGGCCTGGTTCTTGTGGATGACGCCCTTGGAGACGGCCTTGTCGAGCAGACGAGCGGCGGAGCGCTGGTACTCGGTGGCCTTCTCGGTGTCACCCGCGGCGGCGGCCTCGCGGGCCTTGCGGATCGCGGTCTTCAGAGAGGACTTGACGGCCTTGTTGCGCAGCCGGGCCTTCTCGTTGGTCTTGTTCCGCTTGATCTGGGACTTGATGTTCGCCACGAATGAGCCTCTACAGGTTCTGGCACGAGGGCCGCTCGGATTCCGCGCGGATCCCGCACCGGGTGATTTCTTGGGGTGTGCCTCGCGCTGAGAGGGCATGAGACACAGCCCCCACACTACCAGCGGCCCATTCGGTGGCCCAAACCCGTTCCGGGTCGCCACCCGTGGGACCATGGAGGCTACGTATCGATCCGACCCGAGACCGCAGACGCACAAGCACACGTATGCGGACGCCTCAAGAATCAGGACCCTGCGTGCCCGCGATCCCCAGCCATGTGCCCGAGCCGAGCCGTACCGACCCGGCGCTGATCCGCAATTTCTGCATCATCGCGCACATCGACCACGGCAAGTCCACGCTCGCCGACCGGATGCTCCAGCTGACCGGAGTGGTCGAGCAGCGGCAGATGCGCGCTCAGTACCTCGACCGCATGGACATCGAGCGCGAGCGCGGCATCACGATCAAGTCCCAGGCGGTGCGGTTGCCGTGGGCCCCGACCCACGACAAGAGCGACACGCACATCCTCAACATGATCGACACCCCGGGGCACGTCGACTTCACCTACGAGGTCTCCCGCTCGCTCGCCGCCTGCGAGGGCACGATCCTGCTGGTCGACGCCGCCCAGGGCATCGAGGCCCAGACCCTCGCCAACCTCTACCTGGCGATGGAGAACGACCTCACGATCATCCCGGTGCTCAACAAGATCGACCTGCCGGCCGCGCAGCCGGAGAAGTTCGCCGAGGAGCTGGCGAACCTGGTCGGCTGCGACCCCGACGACGTCCTCAAGGTGTCCGCGAAGACCGGTCTGGGCGTCGAGGCGCTGCTGGACAAGGTGGTCGCCGAGATCCCCGCCCCGGTCGGCGTCAAGGACGCCCCCGCCCGCGCGATGATCTTCGACTCGGTCTACGACTCCTACCGCGGTGTCGTGACGTACGTCCGTGTCATCGACGGCCAGCTCAACAAGCGCGAGCGGATCCGGATGATGTCCACCGGCGCGACCCACGAGCTGCTGGAGATCGGCACCAACTCCCCGGAGATGCTGCCCGCCGACGGCCTCGGCGTCGGCGAGGTGGGCTACCTGATCACCGGTGTGAAGGACGTCCGCCAGTCGAAGGTCGGTGACACCGTCACCAGCCAGCACAAGGGTGCCCAGGAGGCGCTCGGCGGCTACAAGGACCCCAAGCCCATGGTGTTCTCCGGCCTCTACCCGCTGGACGGCTCGGACTACCCGGAGCTGCGCGAGGCCCTCGACAAGCTCCAGCTCAACGACGCCGCCCTGGTCTACGAACCGGAGACCTCCGCCGCCCTCGGCTTCGGCTTCCGCGTCGGCTTCCTCGGCCTGCTGCACCTGGACGTGATCCGCGAGCGGCTGGAGCGCGAGTTCGGCCTCGACCTGATCGCGACCGCGCCGAACGTGGTCTACCGCGTGGTCATGGAGGACGGCAGCGAGCACATCGTCACCAACCCGAGCGAGTTCCCCGAGGGGAAGATCGGCGAGGTGTACGAGCCGGTCGTGCGCGCCACCATCCTGGCGCCCAGCGAGTTCATCGGCTCGATCATGGAGCTGTGCCAGACCCGGCGCGGTGTGCTGCTCGGCATGGACTACCTCTCCGAGGACCGGGTCGAGATCCGCTACACCCTGCCGCTCGCCGAGATCGTCTTCGACTTCTTCGACCAGCTGAAGTCCAAGACCCGCGGCTACGCCTCCCTCGACTACGAGCCCACCGGCGAGCAGACCTCCAGCCTGGTCAAGGTGGACATCCTGCTGCACGGCGACAAGGTGGACGCGTTCTCCGCGATCACCCACAAGGACGCGGCGTACGCGTACGGGGTGCGGCTCGTCGCCAAGCTGCGCGAACTCATCCCGCGCCAGGCCTTCGAGGTGCCCATCCAGGCCGCCATCGGCTCGCGGGTCATCGCCCGCGAGACCATCCGCGCCATCCGCAAGGACGTCCTCGCCAAGTGCTACGGCGGTGACATCTCCCGCAAGCGGAAGCTGCTGGAGAAGCAGAAGGAAGGCAAGAAGCGGATGAAGATGGTGGGTTCCGTGGAAGTTCCGCAGGAGGCCTTCATCGCGGTCCTGTCCAGCGATGACAGCGCGGGATCGGGCAAGAGCAAGAAGTAGCCGGGGTTACTGCGGGTCACTCCGCGAACCGGGCGGAACAGGGGCCCGTCGCACGCGCGTGCGGCGGGCCCCCGCGCGTACACGGGGTAGCTGTCTGTACGAAGTGACAGGCCGTGGCCCCTTACGCGGTGGCCGATCGACCCTTACTCTGTCCGTGCTCGATAGTTACTCGCGAGTTAAACAACGACGCGAGGGAAACCCAGCCGCACTGAGCCAGCCGCACCGTCGCGGGCCCGGAGGATGTCGTGAGCGACACACAGACACTGATCGAGAACCGTCCGCCGAGCGTGGCGACCCTCTTCCTGGAGCGTGTGGCGGCCACACCGGACGCCGAGGCCTACCGCTACCCGGTCCCGTCCGCCTCGGGCGAGGGCCCGGACAACTGGAAGTCGCTGACCTGGGCGGGCACCGCCGAGCGGGTCCAGGCCATCGCGGCCGGGCTGATCGAGCTGGGTGTACAGCCGGAGGAGCGGGTCGCGCTGGCGTCGTCGACGCGCGTCGAGTGGATCCTCGCCGACCTCGGCATCCTGTGCGCGGGCGCCGCCACCACCACGATCTACCCGCAGACCAACGCCGAGGAGTCCGCCTACATCCTCTCGGACTCCCAGAGCCGGGTGCTCATCGCGGAGGACGCCGCGCAGGTCGCCAAGGCGGTGGAGCGGCGCGCCGAGCTGCCCGAGCTGATCCAGGTGGTGGTCGTCGACGCGGCCGGCGTCGAGACCGACGACTGGGTGATCACCCTCGCCGAGCTGGAGCGGCGCGGTGGGGCCCGGCTGGCCAAGGACGCGGAGCTGGTCGAGGAGCGGGTCGCCGCGATCACCAAGGACCAGCTCGCCACCCTCATCTACACCTCCGGCACCACCGGCCGCCCCAAGGGCGTGCGCCTGCCGCACGACTGCTGGGCGTACATGGCCAAGGCGATCGCCGCGACCGGACTGGTCAGCGGCGAGGACGTGCAGTACCTGTGGCTGCCGCTCGCGCACGTCTTCGGCAAGGTGCTCACCTCCGGCCAGATCGAGGTCGGTCACGTCACCGCCGTCGACGGCCGCGTCGACAAGATCATCGAGAATCTGCCCGTGGTCCAGCCGACCTACATGGCGGCCGTCCCCCGCATCTTCGAGAAGGTCTACAACGGTGTCGCGGCCAAGGCGAAGGCCGGCGGCGGCGCCAAGTACAAGATTTTCCAGTGGGCCGCCGGCATCGCCCGCGAGTACGCCAAGGTCGCCCAGGACAACTTCCGCCGCACCGGCACCGCGAGCGTCCCCTTCGGCCTCGGCGCCAAGCACGCCGTCGCGGACAAGCTCGTCTACGCCAAGATCCGCGAGGCCTTCGGCGGCAACCTGCGCGCCTGCGTCTCCGGCTCGGCCGCCCTCGCCCCCGAGATCGGCTACTTCTTCTCCGGCGCCGGCATCCACATCCTGGAGGGCTACGGCCTCACCGAGTCCTCCGCGGCCTCCTTCGTCAACCCCGGCGAGGCCTACCGCACCGGCACCGTCGGCAAGCCGCTGCCCGGCACCGAGGTGCGCATCGCCGACGACGGCGAGATCCTGCTGCGCGGCCCCGGCATCATGCAGGGCTACCACAACCTGCCCGAGAAGACCGCCGAGGTGCTGGAGGACGACGGCTGGTTCCACACCGGCGACATCGGCGAGCTCTCGCCCGACGGCTATCTGCGCATCACCGACCGCAAGAAGGACCTGATCAAGACCTCCGGCGGCAAGTACATCGCGCCCGCCGAGGTCGAGGGCCGGTTCAAGGCGGTGTGCCCGTACGTCTCCAACATCCTGGTGCACGGCGCCGACCGGAACTACTGCACCGCCCTCATCGCCCTCGACGAGGTCGCGATCACGGCATGGGCCGCCGAGAACGGCATGGAGGGCAAGCCGTACGCGGAGATCGTCGCCGCGCCGGCCACGGTCGAGATGGTCGACGGCTACATCAAGCAGCTCAACGAGGGCCTGCAGCGCTGGCAGACCATCAAGAAGTTCCGCCTGCTGCCGCGCGACCTCGACGTCGAGCACGGCGAGATCACCCCGAGCCTGAAGCTGAAGCGCCCGGTGGTGGAGCGCGAGTACAAGGACCTCATCGAGGAGATGTACGCGGGCACGCGCGAGGCGTGACCGAGCGGGGCGGGTGGTCTCCCGCCCCGCTCGGGGCCGGCAGCGTGCGGGCACGGTGACGGGGCCCGTCGCGTCGGCGACGGGCCCCGTCACCGTGCCCGTCAGTCGGGGAGGTGTTCCAGGCAGGGCCCGTCGGCTCCGTTCGGCAGGCTCGCCCGGTACGTCGCCTCGTCCGTCTCCTCGTAGCCCAGCGCCCGGTAGGCGCCGGCGTCGCGCAGGTTGTAGACGGCCTGGACGCCCTCGCCCTGTCTGGTGAAGTAGCGTGCGCGGGGCCCGGGGGCCGGTCCGGTGCCGGTTTCGCCGCTCATCGGCGTCCTCCTGGTCGGAGATCTTGTGCCAGGAGATGCGGGGCGCGCGCACCTCGGCGCGTTGCACCGTGCTGTTCTCGGCCACGCGGCCGTAGGCGGCGGCGACCACGCGGAGAGTGGCCCGGTCACCGACGACGACGTTGCGCGTGAGGGACCCCTGGCCGACGTGGCACGCCTGGTGGCCGTCGCCCGCGGCCGGGAAGCCGTACTGGTGCTGCACCACGCCGTAGGCGGTCAGCACTGCTCGAAACAGGTCATCTTTTTGGCTGTTCCTGAGCGTTCTTGGAGCGCTGTTCTCACCCCTGGCGGCCCACTTCGGTAACTCGGCGCTTATGAGTGGGGTCGGTCTGTCACCCTGTGGGCGTCGATCGAGGTTCTATTCGTACGAACTGCCCGGGGAGCTGCCCATGAGGGCCATTCCGACCCAACGGGAGACCGCCTCGTGCGCCTTGGGCGCGCGGGGGTGCGCGCGGGTGGAAGCGACCCTGTCCGGAAGTCCCCTCGCGCCGGGTGCCGCGCGGGCCCTGCTGCGCAAGGCGCTCGGTGAGTGGGCGCGACGCCCGCTGCCCGGCGCCGAGCACCTCACCGGCCGGGTCGGCGACGACGCCCTGCTGGTCGTCAGCGAGCTCGTCACCAACGCCGTCGTGCACGCCGGCACCGAGGTGCGCCTGACGTGCGCACTCGACGAGGAGACCGGCGCGCTCGTCGTCGAGGTCGCCGACCGGCACCCCTCCCGGGCGCCGCGCGGTGGCGAGCCGGAAGCGCCGGCGCACGACGCCCCCGAGTTCGGGCGCGGTCTGCGCCTGGTCGCCGCGCTCTGCGAGGCCTGGGGGATCACGTACCGCACGGGCACGAAGACGGTGTGGGCGCGCCTGCCCGCCGGGGGGTGCGCGGCGGACGACCAGAGGGAGGCGTACGCGGGGGAGCGCGCGTTGGCGCGCGATCTGAGGGTCGCGGAGATCCTCGCTCCCGACCCCCTGCCCCCGCGGGACCCGCCGGGTTCCCGGGGGCCGTCCGCGCACCGGGACGGGCCCGGCGCCCGGGAGGCCTGGCGGGGCGGCTCCTACGGCGACGACTGGCTCGCCCGCCGCCCCGGGCGGGACGGCGCCTGGCTGGGGCGCGGCGCGCTGTCCTTCCTCGCCGAGGCCTCCGACCTGCTCGCCGGCCAGCTGGACGAGGACCTGGTCGCCTCCCTCACCGGCCAGCTGATCGTGCCGCGCCTGGCCGACTGGTGTGCGGTGTGGCTGGAGGACGAGGCCACCGGGCACGGGGGCTGGAGCGGCGCGACCCGGATCGGCGGCCCCCGCCTCGCCCGGGTCTGGCACGCCAGCGAGAACCGCATCGAGGAACTGAGCCGGGCCCTGGAGCGGAACCCGCCCGATCCACCCGGCCCCGGAGACCCGTCAGGACCGGGTCCGGTGCCCTACCCCTGGCCGGACGAGGCGCTCGACGTGCCGGCCGACGTCCTGATCGACGTACCGGCCGGCGCCGCCGGTGACGCCCCCCATGCCCACGCCCTCGCCACCATCCCCACCCCCTCCGGCCCCACCCCCTCCGACCCCTCCGACCCCTCCGACCCCTCCGACCCCTCCGGCACCGCCCTCGCCTACCGGCTCGTCGCCGGCGGGCGGCCGCTGGGCACGCTGGTGATCGGGCGGGGCGGGATCGACCGCTTCCCGGACGAGATCACCGGGCTCGTGGAGGACCTCGGCCGACGGGTCGCGCTCGCCATCGGGGCGGCCCGGCAGTACTCCCGCCAGGCCACCATCAGTGCCGTGCTCCAGCGCGGACTGCTCCCCGGCGCCGTCGCCGAGATCCCCGGCGTGCGCAGCGCCCTCGTCTACGAGCCCTGCGACAAGGGCGGGCCGAGCGGCGACTTCTACGACCTCTTCCCGGCCGGACAGGGCCGCTGGTGCTTCGCCGTCGGCGACGTCCAGGGCAAGGGCCCGGAGGCCGCCGTCGTCATCGGGCTGGCCCGGCCCTGGCTGCGGTTGCTCGCCCGCGAGGGCTACCGTGTCGCCGACGTCCTCGACCGCCTCAACCAGCTCCTCCTCGACGACGCCACCGAGGCCGCCGACGCCGCCGCCCGCGCCCTGGTGGCCGCCGGCGCGCGCCCCACCGCCCCCGGCGACGGCCCCCAGACCCGCTTCCTCTCCCTCCTCTACGGCGAACTCGTCCCCTTCGAGGGCGGCGTCCGCTGCACCCTCGCCTCCGCCGGGCACCCCCTGCCGCTGCTGCTCGCCCCCGACGGCACCGTCCGCGCGGTCGCCCAGCCGCAGACCCTGCTCGGCGTCGTCGAGGACGCCACGTACACCAGCGAGACCTTCGAGATGTACTCCGGCGACACCCTGCTCTGCGTCACCGACGGGGTCACCGAGCGGCGCTCCGGCTCCCGCCAGTTCGACGACGGGGACGGGCTCGCCACGGCCCTGGCGGGGTGCGCGGGGATGGACGCCGGCCCGATAGCGGAGCGCATCACGCGGCTCGTGCACGACTTCGGGGCCCGCCCGCCCGCCGACGATCTCGCCCTCCTGGTGCTGCAGGCGGAGTGACGCGGTGGGTGCGGGACAATGGAGCACATGCCTTCCGCACTCCCCGACGGCGAGCCCGTCCCCGCCGACGGCGCGCTGCCCGCGTCCGCGCTCGCCGGGGCCGCCGACCGCCCCCTCGGGTTCTACCTGCACGTCCCCTACTGCGCGACCCGCTGCGGCTACTGCGACTTCAACACCTACACCGCCACCGAGCTGCGCGGCAGCGGCGGAGTGCTGGCCTCGCGCGACAACTACGCCGAGACCCTGATCGACGAGGTCCGCCTGGCCCGCAAGGTCCTCGGGGACGACCCGCGGCCGGTCCGCACGGTGTTCGTCGGCGGCGGTACGCCGACGCTGCTCGCGGCCGACGACCTGGTACGGATGCTGGGGGCGGTCCGGGAGGAGTTCGGGCTGTCGGACGACGCCGAGGTGACCACCGAGGCCAACCCGGAATCGGTCGACCCGGCCTATCTGGCCACCCTGCGGGCCGGCGGCTTCAACCGGATCTCCTTCGGTATGCAGAGCGCCCGGCGGCACGTGCTGAAGGTCCTGGACCGCACGCACACCCCCGGCCGCCCCGAGGCCTGCGTCGCCGAGGCCCGCGCGGCCGGCTTCGAGCACGTCAACCTCGACCTGATCTACGGCACCCCGGGCGAGTCCGACGACGACTGGCGGGCGTCCCTGGACGCGGCGATCGGCGCCGGGCCGGACCACGTCAGCGCGTACGCCCTGATCGTGGAGGAGGGCACCCAGCTCGCCCGCCGCATCCGGCGCGGCGAGGTCCCGATGACGGACGACGACGTCCACGCGGACCGCTACCTGATCGCCGAGGAGATGCTGTCCGCGGCGGGCTTCGCCTGGTACGAGGTCTCCAACTGGGCCACCTCCGAGGCGGGCCGCTGCCTGCACAACGAGCTGTACTGGCGCGGCGCCGACTGGTGGGGCGCGGGCCCCGGCGCCCACTCCCACGTGGGCGGGGTGCGCTGGTGGAACGTCAAGCACCCGGGCGCCTACGCGGCGGCCCTGGCGGACGGGCGGTCGCCCGGGGCGGGCCGCGAGCTGCTGTCGGACGAGGACCGGAGGGTGGAGCGGATCCTGCTGGAGCTGCGGCTCGAGGAAGGCGTTCCGCTCGCGCTCCTGCGGCCGGAAGGGCTGGCGGCTTCCCGGCGGGCCCTGAGCGACGGGCTGCTCCAGGAGGGCCCGTACGAGGAGGGCCGGGCGGTCCTCACCCTGCGCGGGCGGCTGCTGGCGGACGCGGTGGTGCGGGACCTGGTGGACTGACTCCTCCCCGTCCCGCCGGGGTGGCGAGGGCCGTCCCGTGCGTCCGTCAGGCCGGCGCCGTCACGAAGTCGATCAGTTCCTCCACCCTGCCCAGCAGGGCGGGCTCCAGGTCCTTGTAGGAGTGCACCGAGCCGAGGATCCGCTGCCACGCCTCCCCGGTGTTCGCCACCCGCCACCCCAGCGCCGCGCACACCCCGGTCTTCCAGTCCTGGCCGCGCGGCACCCGGGGCCAGCCGGCGATCCCCACGGACGACGGCTTCACCGCCTCCCAGACGTCGATGTACGGGTGGCCCACCACCAGCGCGTGCTCGCTCGTCACCGACTCGGCGATCCGCCACTCCTTCGAGCCCGGGACCAGATGGTCCACCAGGACGCCCAGACGCGCGTCCGGGCCGGGACCGAATGCGGAAACGATCGACGGCAGGTCGTCCACGCCCTCCAGGTACTCCACCACCACGCCCTCGACGCGCAGGTCGTCGCCCCACACCTTCTCGACCAGTTCGGCGTCGTGCCGGCCCTCCACGTAGATGCGTCCCGCCCGGGCGACCCGCGCGCGGGCGCCGGGGACGGCCACCGAGCCGGACGCCGTACGGGTGGGGCGTGCCGGGCCGGCGGACGGCCGCACCAGCGTGACCACGCGGCCCTCCAGCAGGAATCCCCTCGGCTCCAGCGGGAACACGCGGTGCTTGCCGAAGCGGTCCTCCAGGGTCACCGTGCCCGCCTCGCAGCCGATCACCGCGCCGCAGAAACCGGTGCCGGGCTCCTCCACCACCAGACCGGGCTCGGCCGGAACCTCCGGCACCGGCTGCGGTTTCTTCCACGGAGGGGTCAGATCGGCGGAGTACTGGCGCATTCTGATGACGATACGAGGAGCCCGCCCGTGACGATCAGCACGACACGCCGTTCACCCCGACACGCCGAACCTGGCCGCCAGGGCGTCCCGTTGGGCCCGTACGAACGCCGCGTCCACCACCGCTCCGTGACCGGGCACGTACCGCGCGTCCTCGCCGCCCAGCTCCAGCAGCCGGTCCAGCGCGGCCGGCCAGTGCGACGGCACGGCGTCGGGGCCGGCCTGCGGCTCGCCCGACTCCTCGACCAGGTCGCCGCAGAAGACCACCTCCGGGTCGCCGGGGACGAGCACGGCGAGGTCGTGCGCCGTGTGCCCCGGGCCCACGTTCGCCAGCAGCGCCTGCCGGCCTCCGCCCAGGTCGAGCGTCCACTCGCCGCACACCGCGTGCCGCGGCCGGACCAGCGCGTCCACCGCCTCCTCCGCCGCCCGCGGGTCCAGCCCGTGACGTACCGCGTCCGCCCGCAGCTCCTCACGCCCCCGGCCCGCCAGCGCCATGTCCATCCCCACCGCGCCGAACACCTCCGCGCCCGCGAACGCCGCCGCCCCGAGGACGTGGTCGAAATGGGGGTGGGTGAGCGCGAGATGCGTCACACGGCGGCCGGTCAGCGCCTGCGCCTCGGTCCGCAACCGCGCGCCCTCGCCCAGACTGGAACCCGCGTCCACGAGGAGCACGGCGTCCGTGCCGACGACGAGCCCCGCCGTGCAGTCCCACCCCGGCAGCCGGCACCGCCCGGCCCCGGCCGCCACCCGTTCCCACCCCGGCTCTTCCCACGTCACGCTCATACCGCGACGCTAGCTGCCACGACGGCCCGGGGCGCGACGGCGTGGACCGCCCTTGCCCGGGGCGTACCCCCCGGCCGTACACTGGGCCGGGGAACTCTGGCACTCGCGTACGAAGAGTGCCAGGGAAGTGTCGGAAGTGCCGGGCGGAAGGCTTCTGGAGGTGTGCGCGATGCTCAGTGAACGCAGGCTCCAGGTGCTGCGCGCCATCGTCCAGGACTACGTGGGCACCGAGGAGCCGGTCGGCTCCAAGGCCCTCACCGAGCGGCACAACCTCGGCGTCTCCCCGGCCACCGTGCGCAACGACATGGCGGCCCTGGAGGACGAGGGCTTCATTGCCCAGCCGCACACCAGCGCCGGGCGCATCCCCACCGACAAGGGCTACCGGCTGTTCGTCGACAAGCTCGCCGGCGTCAAGCCGATGAGCCCGCCCGAGCGGCGGGCCATCCAGAACTTCCTCGAGGGCGCCGTCGACCTCGACGACGTGGTGGCCAGGACGGTGCGGCTGCTCGCGCAGCTGACCCGGCAGGTCGCCGTCGTGCAGTACCCGTCGCTGACCCGCTCGACGGTGCGGCACGTGGAGCTGCTGTCGCTGGCGCCCGCGCGGCTGATGCTGGTGCTGATCACGGACACCGGCCGGGTCGAGCAGCGCATGGTCGACTGCCCGGCGCCCTTCGGTGAGTCGTCCCTGGCGGATCTGCGGGCGCGGCTGAACAGCCGGGTCGCGGGCCGCCGGTTCACCGATGTGCCCGGTCTGGTGGAGGATCTTCCCGAGGCCTTCGAGGCCGAGGACCGCGGTACGGTCTCGACGGTGCTCTCCACCCTCCTGGAGACGCTCGTCGAGGAGAACGAGGAGCGGCTGATGATCGGCGGCACCGCCAATCTGACCCGCTTCGGACATGACTTCCCCTTGGTGATCCGGCCCGTCCTGGAGGCGCTGGAGGAGCAGGTCGTGCTCCTCAAGCTGCTCGGCGAGGCGAAGGATCCGGGCGTGACCGTCCGTATCGGTCATGAGAACGCCCACGAGGGACTCAACTCCACGTCCGTCGTGTCGGTGGGCTACGGTTCGGGCGGCGAGGCGGTTGCCAAGCTCGGCGTGGTCGGACCGACCCGCATGGACTACCCGGGAACGATGGGAGCGGTACGCGCAGTGGCACGGTACGTCGGACAGATCCTGGCGGAGTCGTAGTGGCCACGGACTACTACGCCGTACTCGGCGTGCGCCGCGACGCGTCGCAGGAAGAGATCAAGAAGGCCTTCCGGCGGCTCGCCCGCGAGCTGCATCCGGACGTCAATCCGGATCCGAAGACCCAGGAGCGGTTCAAGGAGATCAACGCCGCCTACGAGGTGCTCTCGGACCCGCAGAAGAAGCAGGTCTACGACCTCGGCGGCGACCCGCTCTCGCAGGCCGGCGGCGCCGGTGGCGCGGGCGGCTTCGGGGCCGGCGGCTTCGGCAACTTCTCCGACATCATGGACGCGTTCTTCGGCACGGCGTCGCAGCGCGGGCCGCGCTCGCGCACCCGCCGCGGCCAGGACGCGATGATCCGCATCGAGGTGGAGCTGGACGAGGCCGCGTTCGGCACGACCAAGGACATCCAGGTCGACACGGCGATCGTCTGCACCACCTGCAGCGGCGAGGGCGCCGCGCCCGGCACCAGCGCGCAGACCTGCGACATGTGCCGCGGCCGCGGTGAGGTCTCGCAGGTCACCCGGTCCTTCCTGGGCCAGGTCATGACCTCCCGGCCCTGCCCGCAGTGCCAGGGCTTCGGCACCGTCGTCCCCACCCCGTGCCCGGAGTGCGCGGGCGACGGCCGGATCCGCTCCCGGCGCACCCTCACCGTCAAGATCCCGGCCGGTGTGGACAACGGCACCCGCATCCAGCTCGCCGGTGAGGGCGAGGTCGGCCCCGGCGGCGGTCCCGCCGGCGACCTGTACGTCGAGATCCACGAGCTGCCGCACGCGCAGTTCCAGCGGCGCGGCGACGACCTGCACTGCACGGTCACCCTCCCGATGACGGCGGCGGCCCTCGGCACCAAGGTGCCGCTGGAGACGCTGGACGGCATGGAGGAGGTCGACATCCGGCCCGGCACCCAGTCCGGCCAGTCGATCCCGCTGCACGGCCGGGGCGTCACCCACCTGCGCGGTGGCGGCCGGGGCGACCTGATCGTCCACGTCGAGGTGCAGACCCCGGGCAAGCTCGACCCCGAGCAGGAGCGCCTGCTGCGCGAGCTGGCCAAACTCCGCGGCGAGGAACGCCCCACGGGCCAGTTCCAGCCGGGGCAGCAAGGGTTGTTCTCCCGGTTGAAGGACGCCTTCAACGGGCGGTGACGGTCCTCTCGGAGCCCCTCCGAAAAGTGGCTCATGCCAAGGGGAAGGGCCGATTCGGAGTTGGTCGGGGGACGTGACAACATGCCGTCATGTCCTCCGTACCGGCCGATCTCCTACGGCACCCGATCGTGCAGGCCCCCATGGCGGGCGGCGTGTCCGTGCCGCGGCTCGCCGCCGCCGTGTCCGAGGCGGGCGGGCTCGGTTTCCTGGCCGCCGGGTACAAGACCGCGGACGGGATGTACCAGGAGATCAAGCAGCTGCGGGGACTGACCGCCCGGCCCTTCGGGGTCAACCTCTTCCTGCCGCAGCCGGAGACCGCCGACCCGGCCGCCGTCGGCGTCTACGCCCACCAGCTGGCCGGTGAGGCCTCCTGGTACGAGACCGAGCTGGGCGACCCCGACTGCGGACGCGACGACGGCTACGACGCCAAGCTCGCCGTGCTGCTGGACAACCCGGTGCCGGCCGTCTCGTTCCACTTCGGCGTGCCGGCCCGCGAGGTACTGGAGTCGCTGCGCCGCGTCGGCACGTTCACGCTGGTCACCGCCACGACAGCGGAGGAGGCCCGGGCCGTGGAACGGGCCGGGGCGGACGCGGTGATCGCGCAGGGCGTCGAGGCCGGCGGCCACCAGGGCACCCACCGGGACGTCCCGGAGGCGGACGGCTCCGGGCTCGGACTGCTCTGCCTGGTCGCCCAGGTCCGCGAGTCCGTCGGCATACCGGTGGTCGCCGCGGGCGGCATCATGCGGGGCGGCCAGATCGCCGCCGTGCTCGCCGCCGGCGCCGCCGCCGCCCAGCTCGGCACGGCCTTCCTGGCCACCCCGGAGTCCGGCGCGCACTCCCTGCACAAGCAGGCCCTGACCAACCCCCTCTTCGTGCGCACCGAGCTGACCCGGGCCTTCTCCGGCCGCCCCGCCCGCGGTCTGGTCAACCGCTTCCTGCGCGAGCACGGCCCCTACGCGCCCGCCGCCTACCCGGACGTCCACCACCTCACCGCGCCGCTGCGCAAGGCCGCCGCGAAGGCCGGGGACGCGCAGGGCCTGGCGCTGTGGGCGGGACAGGGCCACCGCATGGCCCGCGAGCTGCCCGCCGGGCAGCTGGTGGAGGTGCTGGCCGCCGAACTGGCCGCCGCCCGGACGGCGTTGTCGGCGGGGGGTGCCCGATGACCGCGCCGGTGTTCGTCGTCGACCACTTCGGCACCGACGGTTCCGGCCGTTACGTGCTCGACGGGCCCGAGGGGCGGCACGCCGTCTCCGTGAAGCGGCTGCGGGCCGGCGAGGACGTCGTCCTCACCGACGGCGCTGGCCGCTGGGCCGAGGGCGTGGTGGACGGCACCGAGGGCAAGGACCGCCTGGTCGTGCGGCTCGGTGAAGTCACCGAGGAGGCCGAGGAGTTCCCCCGCCTCACCGTCGTACAGGCGCTGCCCAAGGGGGACCGGGGCGAGCTGGCCGTGGAGACGATGACCGAGGTCGGCGTCGACGCGGTCGTGCCGTGGCAGGCGTCCCGCTGCATCACCCAGTGGAAGGGCGAGCGCGGGGCGAAGTCCCTCGCCAAGTGGCGTGCGACGGCCCGGGAGGCCGGCAAGCAGTCCCGCCGGGTGCGCTTCCCCGAGGTCGGGGACGCGGCGACCACCAAGCGGGTTGCCTCACTTCTCGCCGAAGCGGACTTCGCCGCCGTCCTGCACGAGAGCGGTACGCGGGCCCTGGCGACCGCCGAACTCCCGGCCACCGGGGACATCGTGCTGGTCGTGGGGCCCGAAGGCGGGGTCTCGCCGGAGGAGTTGGCGCTCTTCGAGGAGGCGGGCGCGCGGGCGTACCGGCTGGGCCGCAGTGTGCTGCGCACGTCCACCGCGGGGACGGCCGCCGCGGCGCTGCTGCTGGGGCGCACGGGACGCTGGTCCTGACCTGCGGGTTCCGCCCCCCCGCCGCGCCCTGCCCGTCCCGTCCCCGGGACTCCGCCCCGCCGCCCCTGCCCGTCAGCCCGTCCCCGGACACCGGACGGGCTGACGGCGCGTAAGTGACCGTATGCGCTCTACCGCGCCCGCCCGTGGCGGTGGCAGGCTGCCGTGCATGGGGGCGATGACGAGGATTGCGCGTGGGACGGGCCGGTGGCGGCGGCGGGCGCTCGCCGTCGGGTTCGCCGTCGCGGCCGTGGGCGGTGTCGCGGCGTGCGAGGGCGGCGGACTGGGATCCGCGGCCGTCGCGATCACCACCGACGAGACCGTGACCGAGGAGCTCAACCGGCAGAAGGCCGGGGTGCGTTGGCTGACCTGCACCGCGTCCTTCGGCGACGACGGCGCCTCGCCCGCCGCCGGCGACGACACGGTCGCCTCGGTCGACTGTGAGGGGGAGACGCAGGACGGCGAGGAGATCACCGTCACCGGCAAGGTCACCCACGCCGTCAACGGCGCCTGCGTACGCGGGAACATCACCGCGAAGGTGGACGGAAAGGAGTGGTTCCGGGTCGACGGCCTGGGCGACTGCGACTCCACCAGCCCGCCGCGCGTGGGCGAACCGACGAAGCGCGGACCGAACCCCACCGTCACCGTGACCGTCACCACGACCGTGTGGTGCGAGGAGTACCCGTCGTGTCGTCCCGTCGAGGGCAAGTGATCGAAACCCCTGTCCAGGCCGCCCGCGCTTGCATAGGGTGATCGGGTGACACAGCCTGCATCGGTCGCCTCCGCCGCTTATCTCCGGTTCCCGCATCTGCACGGCGAGTTGGTCGCCTTCACCGCCGAGGACGACGTGTGGCTCGCCCCGCTCGACGGCGGCCGGGCCTGGCGGGTCAGCGCCGACAACGTGCCGGTGAACCACCCCCGCATCTCGCCCGACGGCACCACCGTCGCCTGGACCTCCACCCGGGACGGCGCCCCCGAGGTGCACGTCGCGCCCGTCGACGGTGGCCCCGCCCGGCGGCTGACCCACTGGGGGAACCCCAGGACCCAGGTGCGCGGCTGGACCGAGGACGGCCGGGTCCTGGCGATCGGCGCCCACGGCGAGGCGAGCCTGCGCCGCACCTGGGCCCGCGCCGTCCCCCTCGACGGCGGCCCCGCCACCACCCTGCCGTACGGCCCCGTCGGCGACGTCGCCCACGGGCCGCACACCGTGCTGCTGTCCGCGCCGATGGGCCGCGAGGCCGCCTGGTGGAAGCGCTACCGGGGCGGCACGGCGGGCAAGCTGTGGATCGACCGCGACGGCGACGGCGCGTTCGTCCGGCTGCACGAGGAGCTGGACGGGAACATCGAGTACCCGCTGTGGGTGGGGATGGGGGTCCCCCCGCTCGAGCGAAGCCGAGAGTGGGGGAGGATCGCGTTCCTCTCGGACCACGAGGGCACCGGCGCGCTGTACTCCTCCCTCGCCGACGGCTCAGACCTGCGCCGCCACACACCCCTCCACGGCTTCTACGCCCGGCACGCCGCCACCGACGGCACCCGGGTCGTCTACTCCAGCGCCGGTGAACTCTGGCTGCTGGACGACCTCGACGGCGCCGAACCGCGCCGCCTGGACATCCGGCTCGGCGGACAGCGCGTCGACCTCCAGCCGTTCCCGGTGAACGCCGCCCGCTGGTTCGGCTCCGCGTCCCCCGACCACACCGCCCGCGGCAGCGCCGTCTGCGTGCGCGGCACCGTCCACTGGGTCACCCACCGCTCCGGGCCCGCCCGCGCGCTCGCCGCCGCCCCGGGCGTACGGGCCCGCAAGCCGCGCGCCTTCCGCGCGGACGGCGAGGAGTGGGTGGTGTGGGTGACCGACGCCGAGGGCGACGACGCCCTGGAGTTCGCCCCCGCCACCGGTCTCGCCCCGGGCGCCACCCCGCGCCGCATCGCCGCCGGGCAGCTCGGCCGCGTGCTGGAACTGGCCATGGCCCCCGACGGCGGCCGCGCCGCGATCGCCTCGCACGACGGCCGGGTCCTGCTCGTCGAGCGGGAGACCGGAGAGGTCCGGGAGGTCGACCGCAGCGAGGACGGCGACGTCTCCGGGCTGGTCTTCTCCCCCGACTCCGCCTGGCTCGCCTGGTCCCACCCCGGCCCCAGCCCGCTCAGCCAGCTCCGGCTCGCCAACACCACCGACCTGTCGGTCACCGAGGCGACCCCGCTGCGCTTCCAGGACTACGCGCCCGCCTTCACCCTCGACGGCAAGCACCTCGCGTTCCTGTCGACCCGCTCCTTCGACCCGGTCTACGACGAGCACGTCTTCGACCTGGCCTTCGTCGAGGGCGTACGCCCCTACCTGATCACCCTCGCGGCGACCACCCCGTCCCCGTTCGGCCCGCAGCGGCACGGTCGCCCCTTCGAGACCCCGGACCGCGACGAGACCCCCGACAGCGAGGGCACCCCCACCACCCGCATCGACCTCGACGGCCTCGCCGACCGGATCGTGCCGTTCCCGGTGGAGGCCGCCCGCTACACCAACCTGCGCGCCGCCAAGGACGGGGTGCTGTGGCTGCGCCACCCGGTGCGCGGAGTGCTCGGCGCCAACCGCGCCACCCCCGACGACCCGGACCCGAAGACCGACCTGGAGCGCTACGACCTCGCCCAGCAGCGCATCGAGCACCTGGCCGTGGACGCCGACCACTTCGAGGTCAGCGGCGACGGCAAGCGGGTGCTGCTGTGGACCGACGGGCGGCTCAAGGTCGTCCCCAGCGACCGGCGCGCCTCCGGCGACGAGGACAGCGACAGCAACATCACCGTCGACCTGGGCCGGGTGCGCCAGTTCATCGACCCGGCCGCCGAGTGGCGGCAGATGTTCGACGAGAACGGCCGCATCATGCGGGACAACTTCTGGCGCCCCGACATGAACGGCGTCGACTGGGACGCCGTCCTGGACCGCTACCGCCCCGTCCTCGACCGCCTGGCCACCCACGACGACCTGGTCGACCTGCTCTGGGAGGTGCAGGGCGAGCTGGGCACCTCGCACGCCTACGTCACCCCGCGCGGCGGCTCCGGCGGCGGTGCCCGGCAGGGCCTGCTCGGCGCGGACATCTCCCGGCACGAGGACGGCAGCTGGCGGGTGGACCGCGTCCTGCCCGCGGAGACCTCCGACCCCGACGCCCGCTCCCCGCTCGCCGCGCCCGGTGTCGCCATCCGGCCCGGTGACGCGATCGTCGCCGTCGCGGGGCAGCCGGTCGACCCGGTGACCGGGCCGGCGCCGCTGCTGGTCGGCACGGCGGGCAAGCCGGTGGAGCTGACCGTCTCCCCGGCGGGCGGCGGCGACCCGCGGCACGCGGTCGTCGTCCCCCTCGCGGACGAGGAACCGCTGCGCTACCACGCCTGGGTCACCGGCCGGCGCGCCCATGTGCTGGAGACGTCCGGCGGACGGCTGGGGTACATCCACGTCCCCGACATGCAGGCGCCCGGCTGGGCGCAGATCCACCGCGACCTGCGGGTGGAGGTGCTGCGCGAGGGGCTGATCGTGGACGTGCGGGAGAACCGGGGCGGACACACCTCGCAGCTGGTGGTGGAGAAGCTGGCCCGGCGGATCGTCGGCTGGGACCTGCCGCGCGGCATGCGGGCGGAGAGCTACCCCCGGGACGCGCCCCGGGGGCCCGTCGTCGCCGTCGCCAACGAGTTCTCCGGGTCGGACGGCGACATCGTCAACGCGGCGATCCGGGCGCTCGGCATCGGACCGGTGGTCGGCACCCGCACCTGGGGCGGGGTGATCGGCATCGACAGCCGCTACCGCCTGGTCGACGGGACGCTGGTCACCCAGCCGAAGTACGCGTTCTGGCTGGAGGGTTACGGCTGGGGCGTGGAGAACCACGGCGTCGACCCCGACGTGGAGGTCGTGCAGCGGCCGCAGGACCACGCGGCGGGCCGGGACCCGCAGCTGGACGAGGCGGTGCGGCTGGCGCTGGCCGCGCTGGAGACGTCCCCCGCGAAGGTGCCGCCCACGCTGTCCTAGGTCCTGTTCGTCGAACTCCCGTCTGCCGCGCGACGACAGGACCCGGCCGGGAGGCGGTCGCGCGGCCCGGCACGACTGCCCCCGGCCGCGCGGCGCGGATACCATGCCTGCGTACGTGATCACCGGGCCGAGGAGGGTGTATGGCTGGGGAGCCCCAGGACGACTGTCTGTTCTGCAAGATCGTGGCCGGGAGCATTCCCGCGACGATCGTGCGGGAGACGGAGACCACCGTCGCGTTCCGCGACATAAACCCCCAGGCGCCCACCCACGTCCTGGTGATTCCGAAGGCGCACCACCAGGATGCCGCGGCCCTCGCCGCCGCCGCGCCCGAGCTCGCCGCGGACGTGCTGCGCGAGACGCGGGCCGTCGCGGACGAGGAGAAGCTGGAGAGCTACCGCATCGTCTTCAACACCGGCACCGGCGCCGGCCAGACCGTCTGGCACGCGCACGCCCACGTCCTGGGCGGGCGCGGCTTCGAGTGGCCCCCCGGATAAGCCGTGTCCGTACGCGAACTGGTGGTGCTCGGCACCGCCAGCCAGGTCCCCACCCGGCACCGCAACCACAACGGCTACCTGCTGCGCTGGGACGGCGAGGGCATCCTGTTCGACCCCGGCGAGGGCACACAGCGCCAGATGCTGCGCGCCGGGGTCGCCGCCCACGACCTCAACCGGATCTGTGTCACCCACTTCCACGGCGACCACTCGCTGGGACTCGCCGGGGTGATCCAGCGGATCAACCTCGACAAGGTGCCGCACCGGGTCACCGCCCACTTCCCGCGCTCCGGGCAGCGCTTCTTCGACCGGCTGCGGTACGCCACCGCCTACCGCGAGACCGTCGCGCTCACCGAGGCCCCGGTCGACGCGGACGGCCCCGTCGCCCGTACGCCCGGCTACACCCTGGAGGCGCGCAGGCTGTCCCACCCGGTCGAGGCGTACGGCTACCGGCTGGTCGAGCCGGACGGCCGGCGCATGCTGCCCGACCGGCTGGCCGCGCACGGCATCACCGGCCCGGACGTCGGCCGGCTCCAGCGCGAGGGCGTGCTCGGCGGGGTGCGGCTGGAGGAGGTCAGCGAGGTGCGGCGCGGGCAGCGGTTCGCGTTCGTCATGGACACCCGGCTGTGCGACGGGGTGTACGCGCTCGCCGAGGGCTGCGACATGCTCGTCATCGAGTCGACGTTCCTCGACGAGGACGAGGAACTGGCCGTGGAGTTCGGACACCTGACGGCCGGCCAGGCGGCGCGGGTGGCGCGGGACGCGGGCGTACGGCACCTCGTCCTGACCCACTTCAGCCAGCGCTACGCGGAGCCGGCGGAGTTCGAGCGGCAGGCGCGGGCGGCCGGCTACGAGGGCGAGCTGAGCGTGGCCCGGGACCTGCAACGGGTGGGGCTTCCGAAGCGTCGGTGAAACCGCCGTACGATATTTCGATGCTCGTACCCAAAGCCGAACTGCACCTTCACATCGAAGGCACGCTCGAACCCGAGCTGGCCTTCGCGCTCGCCGCGCGCAACGGCGTCGCGCTGCCCTACGCCGACACCGACGCGCTCCGCGAGGCGTACCGCTTCGAGGACCTGCAGTCCTTCCTGAACCTGTACTACGAGCTGATGGCGGTGCTGCGCACCGAGCGGGACTTCGAGGACCTCGCCGACGCCTACCTCGCCCGTGCCGCCGCGCAGGGCGTGCGGCACGCGGAGATCTTCTTCGACCCGCAGGCGCACCTGGCGCGCGGCGTCGGCATGGACACGGTGGTCGAGGGACTGTGGCGGGCCCTGGGCAGGAGTGTCGAGACGCACGGCGTCTCGACCCGGCTGATCCTGTGCTTCCTGCGCGACGAGTCCGCCGCGTCCGCCCTGGCCACCCTGGACGCCGCGAAGCCGTACCTGGACCGGATCACCGGTGTCGGGCTCGACTCGGCCGAGGTCGGGCATCCGCCGGCGAAGTTCCGCGAGGTGTACGAGGCCGCCGCCGCGCTGGGGCTGCGGCGCGTGGCGCACGCCGGTGAGGAGGGGCCGCCGGAGTACATCACCGAGGCCCTGGACGTGCTCGGCGTCGAGCGCGTCGACCACGGGCTGCGCTGCGTGGAGGATCCGGCGCTGGTGGCGCGGCTGGTGAGGGAGCGGATACCGCTGACCCTGTGCCCGCTGTCCAACGTCCGGCTGCGCACGGTGGACACCCTCGCCGCCCATCCGCTGCCCGCGATGCTCGACGCCGGACTGATGTGCACGGTCAACTCCGACGACCCGGCGTACTTCGGCGGCTACGCCGGGGACACCTTCGACGCGGTGCGCGACACCCTCGGCCTGCCGCCGGAGCGCCTGCGCGAGCTGGCCCGCAACTCCTTCCTCGCCTCCTTCCTGGAGGACGACGAGGAGCTGCGGGCGCGGTACCTGGCCGAGGTGGAGGCGTACGACTTCGGCGCCGGCGTCCGCTGACCCCTCAGGGCGCCCCGGGTGCCCGGGTCGCCGCCGCGGTGTCGTAGGCGCGGCGGGCCGGGGCGGGGGTGCCGTCCATCGGGATCTCCACCACGGGCTGTTCCGGGGCGCCGATCTCCGGGACCGTGCCCGCCGGGGCGCCCGGGGCCGCGGCCACCACGGCCGCCGGGTGGCCGCCGCGGCGCCGGACCGCGCCCGGCAGCAGCGGTCGCCCGCCGGTGTGCAGGGCGACGGCGGTCATCGGGAGCGCGACCAGCAGCAGTCCGGCGGCGAGCACGGTGCCCATCACCGGGAACCCGGCCTGCGCGGACAGCACGCTGCCGGTCAGCGGCCCGGCGGCGGTGCCCAGCGAGGACGCGGAGCCCACGAGCACGGCCCAGCGTCCGCGCGGGTCCAGCGAGGCGGCGAGTCCGATCAGGTACGACAGGACGACCGGGTAGACCGTGTTCCAGGCGATCTCCCCGGCGGCGAAGCCGCCCAGACCGGTCGCGGAGGCGCTGAGCGCGATGCAGCCGGCGATGACGACCGTGCCGCCGCCGATGGGCAGCGCCCGCCCGAGCCGCGGGCCCAGCGCGCCCGCGCCCAGGACACCCAGCAGTCCGGCGCCCAGCGCCACCGCGAAGACGACGCCCACGGTCGCCTCGGAGAGGTGCGCCTGGTCGACCCCGATGCGTCCGCTCACGCCCCACAGCGCGTTCTGCGCGAGGGACCACAGCAGCATGGCGCCGGCCAGGACCGTCCCCGACCGCAGGTGGGGCAGACGGGCGGCCGTCGCCGGCTCGGCGTGGCGCGGACCGGGGGTGCCGGCGGGCAGCCGGGAGGTCAGCGGCCACACGGCCAGCGCCGTGAGGGCGATGGCGGCCAGGGTGAGCCCGTGGCCCGGCAGATGGGGCACCGTCAGGTACACCACGCCCGCGAGCGCGGAGACGCTGAGGAGTCCGAGCGTGGAGGCCCGGTGGGGGTCCCGTTCGGCGGCGATCCGGGTGGCGGCGACCGTCGTGGCCGTGCCCGAGCCGAAGCCGCCGACCATCGCACCGGCGACGACGGCCGGTACGGCGGTGGTGAGGGCGGCCCCGCCGTATCCGACGGCGGCCAGCACGAGACCCAGCCGGGCCAGGGTGCGCGCCCCGGCCCGCTCCACGCGGGAGGCCAGCAGGAACCCGGCCGTGGCGGAACTCAGCAGCAGCGCGCTGCCGACGGCTCCGGCCTGGGTGGCGGACAGATCGAGGCCGCGTTCCAGCCGGCCGACGGTGGTCGGCAGCAGATACGGGGCGAGGTACCCGGCCGTGAAAAGGGCGACGAGGGGCCAGGGAGTGGTGCGGGGGGCGAACACGGGCGTTCCCAGGGCATGCGAAGGGGACGGTGCGGAATTGCGGAGAAAGGGGGAGCGACGACCGTCGATCGACAGGAGCGCGCGGGCAATTTGTATCAAGCCGGGGGAGGGCAACGGGAGCGCGCAAGGTGTGATCTAAGACACTCTTGCGTTTGAGGTTTCGGGGGCGGGGGTAGCCGCGTCCGCTACCGCCAGTGAATGGCCCCGCCACCTGCGGGAACCGTCGCCTCCACCTTGGTCCGGATCTCCCGCATCACGGCGACGATCCGCCGCTCGCGCTCCGGCGTCAGCCGGGCCACCGGCACCGAGCAGCTGATGGCGTCCTGCGCGGGGGAGTCGTACCGCAGGGCGAAGCCGAAGCCGACGATCCCGGGCACGCCCTCCTCCCGGTCCACGGAGTGGCCGCGCTCCCGCACCCGGCCCAGATCGGCCGCCAGCGCCTCCCGCGAGGTGAGCGTGTTGGGCGTGGCCGCCTCGTACGGTCCCTCGGGCAGCTCCTCGTCCGGCCGCTCCGCCAGCAGCGCCTTGCCCAGCGCGCCCATGTGGGCGGGCAGCCGCCGGCCGACGCGGCTGATGGTGCGCAGGTACTCGTGCGACTCGCGCGTCGCCAGATAGGCCACGTCGTGCCCGTCCAGCCGCCCCATGTGGATGGTCTCGCCCAGCGCGTCGGACGCCTCGTCGAGATACGGGCGCACGATCCGCACGCGGGGGTCCGAGTCGAGGTAGCTGGTGCCGGTGAGCAGGGCGTGGATGCCGATGCCGTACAGCGAGCCGGTGACGTCGGTGCGCACCCAGCCGCGCCCGATCAGGGTCTGCAGCAGCGCGTACATCGAGCTGCGCGGCACCTCCAGCGCGTCCGCCAGCTCCTGGAGGCGGGCGGGGCGGTCGCCGCGCGCGGCGAGCAGTTCCAGCAGATCCACTGTCCGCGCGGCGGACTTCACCTCGCGCACGCCCCCGGTCTCCGACATGCGCCGATCGTAGTCCGGCGGGAGAAGGGGCGCTCCGGACCGTTGACGGCTCCTGTTCGCGTACCTAACCTTCATCTCCATACGTGGATGACGTCTACATAGGGAGATGGGTGCGGGTGAGTCCCGATACGGACCCGAGCGGTGCGGCCGCCGTGGCGAGCCGCCTGAAGGACGCGATGGCGAACGGGGTGCTCTCCTTCCCGCTCACCGCCTTCCACGACGACGGCTCCCTCGACCCGGACGGCTTCCGCGCCTACGTCGCGGCTCAGCTCGCCACCGGCCCCGGCGCCGTCTTCCCCGCCTGCGGCACCGGCGAGTTCTTCTCCCTGGACGAGGAGGAGTACCGGCAGGTCGTCACCATCACCGCCGAGGAGAGCGCGGGCCGGGTGCCGGTCGTCGCCGGCACCGGCTACGGCTGGGCCCAGGCCGCCCGGTTCGCGCGCATCGCCGAGGAGGCCGGCGCCGACGCCCTCCTCGTCCTGCCGCACTACCTCGTCACCGCCCCGCAGGACGGCCTCGTCGCCCAGGTGGAGGCGATCGCCGCCCGCACCCGGCTGCCGCTCGTCGCCTACCAGCGCGGCCAGGTCGCCTACACCGCCGACGCGCTGAAGCGGATCGCCGCCCTGCCGAACGTCATCGGCCTCAAGGACGGCCACAGCGACCTCGACCGCCTGCTGCGCCTCACCCTCGCCGCCCCCGAGGACTTCCTCTTCTTCAACGGCGCCGCCACCGCCGAGATCCAGGCCCGCGCCTACGCCACCGTCGGCGTCCCCGCCTACTCCTCCGCCGTCCACGCCTTCGCCCCCGAGATCGCGAACGCCTTCTTCGCCGCCCTGCGCGACGGCGCCGGGGACACCGTCGACGCGCTGCTGCGCGGCTTCTACATCCCCCTCGTCGAACTGCGCGACCGCGTGCCCGGATACGCGGTGTCGCTGGTGAAGGCCGCGGCCCGGCTGCGCGGCCGCCCCGTGGGCCCCGTACGCGCCCCGCTCACCGACCCGTCGGCCCGGGACCTGGCCGACCTCGAAGCCCTGCTCACCACCGGACTCGACCTCGTAGGAGCCGCCCTGTGACCTCCCCGACCGCCCGCGACCTGACCGTGACGGAGGTCCGGCTCACCCCGATCCTCGTCGCCGACCCGCCCCTGCTCAACACCCAGGGCGTCCACCAGCCCTACACCCCCCGCCTGATCATCGAGGTGGTCACCGCCGACGGGACCACCGGACTGGGCGAGACCTACGGCGACACCAAGTACCTGGACCTCGCCAAGCCCCTCGCGGACAGGCTCGTCGGCCGCCAGGCCGGCGACCTGAACGCGCTGTTCATGGAGGCCGACGAGGTCGCCGTCGACGCCTCCCAGGTCTCCGGCAAGGTCGACGTCGGCGGACTGCGCGGCGTGCAGACCGCCGACAAGCTCCGCCTGTCGGTGCTCTCCGGCTTCGAGGTCGCCTGCCTCGACGCCCTCGGCAAGTCCCTCGGCCTGCCCGTGCACGCCCTGCTCGGCGGCAAGGTGCGCGACGCCGTCGAGTACAGCGCGTACCTCTTCTACAAGTGGGCCGGCCACCCCGAGGGCGTCACCGCGGAGCAGGACGACTGGGGCGCCGCCGTCGACCCGGCCGGCGTCGTCGAGCAGGCCCGCGTCTTCAAGGAGCGCTACGGCTTCACCTCCTTCAAGCTCAAGGGCGGCGTCTTCCCGCCCGACGAGGAGATCGCCGCGATCCGCGCCCTCGCCGACGCCTTCCCCGGCCACCCCCTGCGCCTGGACCCCAACGGCGCCTGGTCCGTGGAGACCTCGCTGAAGGTCGCCGAGGAACTCGGGGACGTCCTCGAATACCTGGAGGACCCCACGCTCGGCACCCCCGCCATGGCCGAGGTCGCCGCCCGCATGCAAGGGGCGGCGCGCAGCGCCTCGGACAAGGGCGGTGGTGGGCGACGGGTGGGCGTGCCGCTCGCCACCAACATGTGCGTGACGACGTTCGCCGAGATCAAGGAGGCGTTCACCACCGGCGCCGTCCAGGTCGTCCTCTCCGACCACCACTACTGGGGCGGACTGCGCAACACCCAGCAACTCGCCGCCATCTGCCGCACCTTCGGCGTCGGCGTCTCCATGCACTCCAACACCCACCTCGGCATCAGCCTCGCCGCCATGACCCACGTGGCGGCCACCGTCCCCAACCTCCACCACGCCTGCGACTCCCACTACCCCTGGCAGTCGGAGGACGTCCTCACCGAACGCCTCACCTTCGAGGGCGGCACCCTGCGGGTCTCCGACGCCCCCGGCCTCGGCGTCGCACTCGACCGCGACCGCCTCGCCCTCCTGCACCAGCGGTGGCTCGACGACGACGGCTCGCTGCGCGACCGCGACGACGCGGCGGCCATGCGGGTCACCGACCCCGACTGGGTCACCCCGGCCGTCCCGCGCTGGTGACCGCCCGGCGGGGGCGGGCGGCCGTCGCCGCCCGCCCCCGCCGACCCCACCTCCCCCCTGCCACGATCGGAGCCGCTCGTGTCCGCAGTGCCCCAGGTCCCCGAAGTGATCCACCCGCCGGCCGTCCAGTCGGCCATCCGCAAGATCTTCCGCCGCGTCGTCCCGCTGTTCTTCGTCATGTTCGTCGCGAACTACATGGACCGCGTCAACCTCGGCTTCGCCCAGGACGAACTCCGCGCCGACGTCGGCCTGTCGGCCGCCGCGTTCGGCCTCGGCGCCGGCATCTTCTTCATCGCCTACGCCCTCTTCGAGGTCCCCTCCAACATCCTCATGGAGCGCTACGGGCCCAAGGTCTGGCTCACCCGCATCATGATCAGCTGGGGCGTCGTCGCCACCGCGATGGCCTTCGTCAACAGCGTCGAGATGTTCTACGCCCTGCGCTTCCTGCTCGGCGTCGCCGAGGCCGGCTTCTTCCCCGCCGTCATCTACTACTTCAGCCGCTGGCTGCCCGACTCCCACCGCGGCCGCGCCACCTCGATGTTCCTCATGGGCTCGGGCACCGCCACCGTCATCGTCGGACCCGTCTCCGGCGCCCTGATGGAGATGCACGGCATCTGGGGCCACGCCGGCTGGCAGTGGATGTTCTTCATCGAGGGCGTCTTCTCCGTCGTCCTCGGCTTCGTCGTCTACCGCTTCCTCGACTCCGGCATCGACAAGGCCGACTGGCTCACCGACGAGGAGAAGACCGGCCTGGTCGCCGTCATCGACGCCGAACAGGACGCCCGCGACGCACAGCGCGGCACCCGCGGCCGCGCCTCCCGCTGGAAGCTGCTCGCCGACCCCCAGATGCTGCTCTTCCTGTGGATCTACTTCGCGATCAACGTCGCCCTGTACGCGGTCACCTTCTGGCTGCCGTCGATCGTGGCCGACATCGGCGGGCTCAGCTCCTTCCAGGTCGGGCTGCTGACGTCCGTGCCATGGCTGTGCGCCATCGCCGCCGTGTACCTCAGCGGGCGGGTCTCCGACCGCATCGGCAAGCGGCGCCCCGTACTGATGACCCTGCTCGTCCTCGGCGGCTGCGGCACCCTGCTGGCCGTGTTCGTCTCGCCCTGGGCGGGACTGGGCGCGCTCTGCCTGGCCGCCATGGGCTTCAAACCGGCCTCCCCGATCTTCTGGACCATCCCGCAGAGCTATCTCGACGCCCGCGCGGCGGCCCCCGGCATCGCTCTCATCAACTCCATCGGCAACCTCGGCGGCTTCGTCGCCCCCACCGCCTTCGGGATCATCGAGGACTCGACGGGCTCCACCAAGGGCGGCCTGGTCGGACTCACCGTCGTCGGCTTCCTGGCCGCGCTGAGCGTGCTGCTGGTGCGCGGCGGCGGACGCAACGACCGCGTCAGGACCAGCCCGTCCAAGGCCCCGACGGCCACCGCACCCGGGACGACACCGGGCGCGGCGCGCACCGCGCACCCGGGGCCCTCGACGGCCTGAGACTCCTCGAAGGGCGGGCCCGCACCGTGACAGCCGTCACGGTGTCGGTGATGTGGTGCACACTGGCCAGATCCGCACCATGTCAGGGAGTCCACCGTGATGGCGTCCACAGGGAAGGCAGTCACCGACGGATCGCACCGCTCGTTCCGGGTCGATCCCCTCGCCGCCCTGCGCACCCCGCACGATCCCCCCTGGGACGTCTACCTCACCGGCACCGTCTTCCTCGACATCGTCTTCACCGGGCTCGACTCCGCCCCGGTGCGCGGGACCGAGTCCTGGGCACGCGGGATGGGGTCGAGCCCCGGCGGCGTCGCCAACATGGCCACCGCGCTGGCGCGCCTCGGCCTGCGCACCTCCCTCGCGGCGGCCTTCGGCGACGACCACTACGGCGAGTACTGCTGGGACGCGCTGGAGCAGGGCGAGGGCATCGACCTCTCCCCGTCGCGCACCGTGCCCGGCTGGCACTCGCCGGTCACGGTCTCCATGGCCTACGAGGGCGAGCGCACGATGGTCTCCCACGGCCACGAACCGCCCCCCGAGGAGCCCGACCGCCCGTCGCCCGCCACCACCCGCACGCGCCGCCCCCCGGGCGCCGGCCTGCCTCCGTGCCCGCCCCGCGCGCGGGCCGCGGTCGCCTCCCTCACGCCGGGCCGCAGCGCCCCCTGGATCGCGCAGGCCGTGCGCCAGGGCGCCAGGATCTTCGGCGACGTCGGCTGGGACGACACGGGCGCCTGGGACCTCGCCGCGCTCGGCGACCTGCGGCACTGCGAGGCCTTCCTGCCGAACGCGCAGGAGGCCATGCGCTACACCGGCACCGACTGCCCCCGCGCCGCCGCGCACGCCCTCACCGAGCACGTGCCGGTCGCGGTGGTCACCCTCGGCGCGGAGGGTGCGTACGCGGTGGACCGGCGCACCGGGGAGACCGCCTCGGTGCCGGCCATCGAGGTGGAGGCGCTGGACCCGACCGGGGCGGGCGACGTGTTCGTCGCGGGCTTCGTCACCGGCACGCTGGCCGGCTGGCCGCTGGCCGACCGCCTCGCCTTCGCCGGCCTCACCGCCGCGCTGTCCGTCCAGGAGTTCGGCGGCTCGCTGTCGGCGCCGGGGTGGACGGAGATCGCGGGGTGGTGGCGCAGGGTCCAGTCGGTCGAGGGGCAGGACCCCGCCGCGCTGCGGCGGTACGCGTTCCTGGCGGACGTGGTCCCGGAGGACTGCGTACGGCCCTGGCCGCTGAGGCGCGCGGTCCCGACGATCGGCTTCCGCCGCTCGGCCTGAGGGGGAGCGGGAGCGGGCGGAGGGCGGTCGACGGAGGGGGCGGTCGACGGACGGGCCCCGGTGCTCGCGGGGACAGCCGGTGAACGGCCGGTGGCCGGAAGCGCGGCCGGTGGGTGGAAGCCGGGCGTCCGGACAAACGGCGGTCGAAAAGGCCTACGGCCTTGTCACCCCCGCGGCGTACCCTGGGACACGCGAGGCCGCCCTCAGCCGTGCGGCCCTGACGAGGAGGAACCGCAGGCCTTCAGCGCCGGCCCATGACTCAGACACCCACAGCTCACACCCCCGCGCAGGGGCAGGCGAGAGTGCAGTTGACCGTCCCCGCCCAGCACCCCATGGTGACCGTGCTGGGTTCCGGAGACTCCCTCCTGCGCGTGATCGAGAAGGCCTTCCCGGGGGCCGACATCCACGTCCGGGGCAACGAGATCAGCGCGGTCGGCGACGCGAGCGAGGTCGCCCTCATTTCGCGCGTGTTCGACGAGATGATGCTGGTGCTCCGCACCGGACAGCCGATGACGGAGGACGCAGTGGAACGCTCGATCGCCATGCTCAAGGCGAGCGAGGACGGGCAGAGCGACGGCCAGGAGACCCCTGCCCAGGTGCTCACGCAGAACATCCTGTCCTCCCGCGGCCGCACCATCCGCCCCAAGACCCTCAACCAGAAGCGCTACGTCGACGCCATCGACAAGCACACCATCGTCTTCGGCATCGGCCCGGCCGGCACCGGCAAGACCTACCTCGCCATGGCCAAGGCGGTGCAGGCCCTGCAGTCCAAGCAGGTCAACCGCATCATCCTGACCCGGCCCGCGGTCGAGGCGGGGGAGCGGCTCGGCTTCCTGCCGGGCACGCTCTACGAGAAGATCGACCCGTACCTGCGCCCGCTGTACGACGCGCTGCACGACATGCTCGACCCCGACTCCATCCCCCGCCTGATGGCGGCCGGGACCATCGAGGTCGCCCCGCTGGCGTACATGCGCGGCAGGGCCCAGCCGGTCTTCACCAACGTCCTCACCCCGGACGGATGGCGTCCTATCGGTGACCTCAGGGTCGGTGACCTGGTCATCGGTTCGAACGGCCAGCCGACCCCCGTCCTCGGCGTGTACCCCCAGGGGGAGAAGGACGTCTACCGCCTCTCGGCGCAGGACGGCTCATGGACCCTGTGCTGTGGTGAGCACCTGTGGACCGTCCGTACGGCCGCGGACAGGCGCCGGGACAAGCCGTGGAGAGTCCTCGAAACCCAGGAGATGATCGGCGACCTGCGCGCGGGACATGCCCGTCGTTACGAACTGCCGACGCTCACCGCGCCGGTACAGCTTCCGGAGGCCGAGGTCCCCATGGACCCGTACGCTCTCGGGCTGCTGCTCGGCGATGGATGCCTGACCGGCTCCACCACCCCGTCCTTCGCGACGGAGGACCCGGAGCTGGCCCGGGCGCTGGAGTCCGCGCTGCCGGGCGTCACGCTGCGGCACCGTGGTGGCCCCGACTACGTCATCAACAGGACGAAGTCCCCCGGCGACGTGATCACGTTGGAGAACCCGGTCACCGGGGTCCTGCGCCGACTCGACCTCCTGCACACCAGGTCCCACACCAAGTTCGTGCCGGACGACTACCTGTACAACTCCGCAGAGGTACGACTGGGCGTTCTCCAGGGTCTCCTCGACTCCGACGGTGGTCCGGTGGTCCAGAAGGACCGGACCTGCCGGGTGCAGTTCACCACCACGTCGGTCCTGCTCCGGGACGACGTGATCGCCCTCGTCCGGTCGTTGGGCGGAGTGGCCTACGCCCGTCGGCGAGCGGCGGAGGGCCGTGAGCCGGGTCGTGCGGGCGGCCGGGACGTCATCCACCGCCGGGACGCCCACGTCATCGACATCCGCCTCCCCGAAGGCATCGAGCCCTTCCGCCTCGCCCGCAAACGCGCCACGTACGACGCGGCGGGAGGTGGCGGCCGTCCGATGCGGTTCATCGACAGCATCGAGCCCGCGGGCCGCGAGGAGACGGTCTGCATCCAGGTCGCGGCCGAGGACTCGCTGTACGTCACCCAGGACTACCTGCTGACGCACAACACGCTCAACGACGCGTTCATCATTCTCGACGAGGCCCAGAACACCAGCCCCGAGCAGATGAAGATGTTCCTCACCCGCCTCGGCTTCGAGTCGAAGATCGTGATCACGGGTGACGTGACGCAGGTCGACCTGCCGGACGGCACCAAGTCCGGCCTGCGGCAGGTGCAGGACATCCTGGAGGGCCTGGACGACGTCCACTTCTCCCGGCTGTCGTCCCACGACGTCGTCCGGCACAAGCTGGTGGGCCGTATCGTCGACGCGTACGAGCAGTACGACAGCCAGCACGGCACCCAGAACGGCACGCACAAGGGCGGCCGGGGCAAGTCCGGGCACAAGGGGAAGTAGACCGAGCACCAGATGTCGATCGACGTCAACAACGAGTCCGGAACCGAGGTCGACGAGCAGGCGATCCTCGACATCGCCCGCTACGCGCTCGCGCGGATGCGCATCCACCCGCTCTCCGAGCTCTCGGTGATCGTCGTGGACGCCGGCGCCATGGAGCAGCTGCACATCCAGTGGATGGACCTGCCCGGGCCGACGGACGTCATGTCGTTCCCGATGGACGAGCTGCGGCCGCCGTCCAAGGACGACGACGAGCCTCCGCAGGGGCTGCTCGGCGACATCGTGCTCTGCCCCGAGGTCGCCGCCAGGCAGGGTGAGGAAGCGGAGACGCGGCACACCATGGACGAGGAGCTCCAGCTGCTCACCGTCCACGGTGTGCTGCACCTGCTCGGCTATGACCACGAGGAACCGGACGAGAAGGCCGAGATGTTCGGTCTGCAGGCCGCCATCGTGGACGGCTGGCGCGCGGAGAGGGGCCTGACCGGCCCGTCCCCGGCCCCGACCGTGTCATGAGCCCGCAGCTCGTCCTCGGTGCGATCGCCCTGGTGGTCGTGGCCTGGCTCGCCGCCTGCGCGGAAGCCGGTATCGCCCGCGTCTCCAGCTTCCGCGCGGAGGAGGCCGTACGGTCCGGCCGCCGCGGCAGCGCCCGGCTCGCGCAGATCGCCGCCGATCCCACCCGCTACCTCAACGTGGCGCTGCTGGTCCGCGTCGCCTGCGAGATGGCCGCCGCCGCGCTCATCACGTACGGCTGTCTGCGCGAGTTCGACGGCACGGCCGAGGCGCTGCTGATCGCCATCGCGGTCATGGTCCTCGTCTCCTACGTCGCCGTCGGCGTCTCCCCGCGCACCATCGGCCGCCAGCACCCGCTGAACACGGCCACGGCCGCCGCGTACGTCCTGGTGCCGCTCGCGCGGATCATGGGCCCGATCCCGTCTCTGCTGATCCTCATCGGCAACGCGCTCACCCCGGGCAAGGGCTTCCGGCACGGGCCCTTCGCCTCCGAGGCGGAGCTGCGCGCGCTGGTCGACCTGGCGGAGGCGGAGTCGCTGATCGAGGACGACGAGCGCCGCATGGTGCACTCGGTCTTCGAACTGGGCGACACCCTGGTGCGCGAGGTGATGGTGCCGCGCACCGACCTGGTGGTGATCGAGCGGTACAAGACCATCCGCCAGGCCCTCACCCTCGCCCTGCGCTCCGGGTTCTCCCGGATCCCGGTGACCGGGGAGAGCGAGGACGACATCGTCGGGATCGTCTACCTCAAGGACCTGGCCCGCAAGACGCACATCAGCCGGGACGCCGAGAGCGAGCTGGTGTCCACGGCGATGCGCCCGGCGTTCTTCGTGCCCGACACCAAGAACGCCGGCGACCTGCTGCGCGAGATGCAGAAGGAGCGCAACCACGTCGCCGTCGCCGTCGACGAGTACGGCGGCACCGCGGGCATCGTCACCATCGAGGACATCCTCGAGGAGATCGTCGGCGAGATCACCGACGAGTACGACCGCGAGCTGCCGCCCGTGGAGGAGCTGGGCGGGGACCGCTACCGAGTCACCGCCCGCCTCGACATCGGCGACCTGGGCGAGCTGTACGGCCTGGAGGCGTTCGACGACGAGGACGTGGAGACCGTCGGCGGGCTGCTCGCCAAGCACCTGGGCCGGGTGCCGATCGCGGGCGCCTCGTCCGTGGTCGCGCTGCCCGACACCCGCGAGCTGCGGCTGACCGCGGAGGCGGCGGCCGGACGCCGGAACAAGATCGTGACGGTGCTGGTGGAGCCGGTGGACCCGGCCGGCCCGCCCGCCGAGGAGGAGGCGAAGCCGGAGTGACCCCGGCACGGCTGCGTGCGCTCTGCCTGTCCTTCGACGCGACCGTGGAGGACTTCCCCTTCAACCCGGAGACGTCGGTCTTCAAGGTGCTGGGCAAGATGTTCGCGCTGACGAACCTGGACGCGCGCCCCCTCACGGTCAACCTCAAGTGCGACCCCGACGACGCCCTCCGGCTCCGCACCGACCACCCGGGCCTGATCGTCCCCGGCTACCACATGAACAAGCGCCACTGGAACACGGTGACGGCCGACGGCGCCCTCCCGGACCGCCTGGTCCGGGAGCTGGTCGAGGACTCCTACGACCTGGTCGTGGCCGGCCTGCCACGAGCGGAACGGCTGAAGCTCGACCGGGCGTGACCCACCCGAACGTGCCCCCGGCGCACACCGAATTGGCCTGACTGGCCCCTCGCCAACGCCGTGGCACGGCGGCAGAATGTACGCACGGTGCGCTACGACGCCACCGCTCCGGGCCGCCTGCCAGGGAAACTCGGAGCGGAAGCGTCTTCCTACAGCGTCCGCCGCTCTCGGCCCCGGCCCTTCAGGTCGGGGCTGACTGCTGTCACACGAAGGGCAGAACCCACTCGTCGACGATCTTGTGGATCGCGATGAGGAGATTGATCAGCGGGAGGGCCAGGGCCACCCGCTTCCCCCATGTGCGCTCGGCTCGTTCGGGGCGGCGCTCTCCTTCCTGTTCCTGTCGGTCCGGCATCGGTGATCGGCTCCTCTCGGCTCCGTCCGTCGCCGTGTCCCGGCGAGCCTCGAACGGGCGGTGTCAGGAGTAAGGACGATGCCTCTGACGTGCACTCACCGTGTCCGCTGGGCGTTCTGATGGCTGATCAACCCCCTTGCCGACGTGGGCTGTTCGACAAGCGTTACGCTGGACAGCGTAACCCGAAGGGTCCGCATTGGACAGTGCCTGTTGTAAGCCAGCTATGCGAGTCCTCTGAAAAGGTTCATCCGATGTGCGACATCGCAGATTGCGTGACTCCCGAGTGCGGGTGGGTGCGTGCTGTGGTAGTCCTCTCCCTGGGTCTATGCGCAGCTCTCCACCCGGTGCACCCTTCTCGAAAGGTCTCGATGAGTAATATGCACATCTGCTACGTTGCACAGTGCTGGATCCGGTGGGGGGTGGAGCAGTCATGGTCGTGACGAGTGCGGCGTTGCTGCGCCTGCGGCTGCGCACCGAACTGCGCAAGGCCCGTCTGGCCGCTGGCCTGACGCAGCGTGAGGTCGCCGACCGGATGGAGTGGAGTCCGTCCAAGCTCATCCGGATCGAAGCCGGCGAGGTCGGCATTTCGGTCAACGATCTGCGTCCGCTCGTCGCCGCGTACGGGATCACGGACCGGCGCAAGCTCGAAGAGCTGCTGAACATGGCCCGGGGTAGCCGGCGGATGCCGTTCACCGAGTACCGGGACCTGTACGGCAAGGACTTCCTGCAGTTCCTGGCCCTGGAGTCGGCCGCCTGGATCAACCGGCAGTACAGCTCACTCGTCATCCCCGGCCTGCTGCAGACCGAGGAGTACATGCGTGCCGTGATGGAGGCGTTCGGCAAGGGGGCGTCGGAGGAGCGCGTCGATCGCGGTGTCGAGGCGCGCCTGGCCCGTCAGGAGCTGCTGGAGGAGTCCGGCGGACGTGAGTTCTTCTTCGTCCTTGACGAGTCGGTGGTGCGCCGGCAGACCGGAGGCAGAGGGGTGATGCGAGCGCAACTGGAGCACTTGGCCGAGCTGTCCACGCGCGACCACATCACGATCCAGATCCTGCCGTTCAGTGTGGGCGCCCACCCCGGGATTCACGGGCCCTTCACTCTGTTCGAATTCCAGGCCGAGGAGATGGAGGACGCACTCTTCATCGAGGACTCACGAGGTGCCATCTATCCCGGTGGTTCCTCGGAGGAGACCAGGCGGTACCTGGAGCGGTTCTGGGAGCTCGAGGACCTGGCGCTCAAGGACGGCATGGATGTGGTGCTCCGGCGCCTCGCCGAGCGCGTCACCGAGGGTGGAGACGAACTGGAGGTCCTGCTGCAACAGGATCCCGCCTGAATCGCCCCGAGCCCGCCAACTTCCGGCTGTGGTCGGCAAGTTGGCGGGAATTGTCGTGTTCGAATACATGGCCCGTCCCGCTATCCTGGTCTCGCTGCTGCGTGTCCCCGCGACAGCTGTACGGGGGCACCCCGGCTGGACCGTTCCGCGACCGGGGTGGAGGTTGAGGGTGAGTGGGTCATGGACATGGCGTAAGAGCAGTGCCAGCCCGGAGAATCCGTCGACCTGTGTCGAGGTCGCCTGTACCGGCAGCATGATTCTGATTCGCGACTCGAAGCGGCGGTACGGCAGTGTCGTCGGTGTCACGCCCGCCGCCTGGGGCTCCTTCCTCCTTTCCCTTTCCGGCGGCGCCGAGGCTGCGGAGCGGACCGAGCCGGGGCACCCCCGGCGCTGACCGGGTCTGCTTCCTTATGCTCACCCCATGACTGAAAGCACCGACCTCGCCCCCGAGGACCGCAAGATCGTCACCCTGGCCCGTTCCGCGCGGGCCCGTAACGGTGTGCCCGAGGGGGCGGCCGTGCGCGACGAGACCGGGCGGACGTATGTCGCCGGGACCGTGGCCCTGGAGTCCCTGAAGCTCAGTGCCCTGCAGACGGCCGTGGCGATGGCCGTGGCGTCCGGCGCGACGTCGCTGGAGGCGGCGGCCGTGGTGACGGAGGCGGAGTCGGCGTCGCCCGAGGACCGGGCGGCCGTACGGGACCTCGGCGGGCCACGGACGCCCGTGCTGGTGGCCGGTACGGACGGGACGGTCCGGGAGACCGTCACCGCGGGCTGAGACCGCCAGGGGCACCCATCTGTTACCGGCGGTAAGTAGGCCGGATTTCAACCTTGTCGCGCCCTGCCTCCCGCGCATCAATGGAGACGCCGGTCCTGACACCACGTCAGCCGGTGTGGTGCAGCGGGTCCGGACCCCATCTGCCGAGCAGTTCCCCCCACGGAATTCCCCCCACACGGAAAGGGACCGGAATCCTATGAGAGGCAAGCGAATCGGAACAGGTGCGTCCCTGGTCGCGGGTGCCCTCGCGGTCTGCGGGCTCGCGTTCGCCCCCACGGCCGCCGCCGTCGCCCCCGGCACGGCGACGGTCAACGCCGACTGCGGGAGCTGGGGCGGCGGCGAGGCCGCCCTGACGGCCACCCAGAACGGCACGTCCGCCACCGTCACCATCTCCACCTCCGCGGTCACCGCGCCCGTCGCGCTCGGCCGGGACTCCCTCGTCTCGGAGCTCACCCTGGTCAAGGCCGGCGGCGGCAAGACCGTGTTCAAGGGCACCAAGAACCCGGCCATGGCGGTCGGCGACGCCCTCGAGGTCGGCCCGCTCACCGGAACCGTGGCCTCCGGCGACAGCCTGGAGGCGTTCGGCGGCACCCTGAAGGTGACCGCGTTCGGCTTCATCACCATCACCTGCACGGCGACCGGGCCGCAGGCGCCGGGCCCGTTCGTCTTCGACTGATCCACCGGGCGGACGGCCGGGACGGGCACCACGGCGCCCGTCCCGGCCCCGCCGTTCCGGGCGGTGGTACGGCGGGGCTCCGACGATCAGGGACAATGGGCGGCATGAGCGTTCGTACCCAGTCATCGCAGCAGCCGGCCGAAGCCGTTCACCGGGCCGGTTTCGCCTGCTTCGTGGGCCGCCCCAACGCGGGCAAGTCCACCCTCACGAACGCTCTGGTCGGGCAGAAGGTGGCGATCACCTCCAACCGGCCGCAGACGACCCGGCACACCGTGCGCGGCATCGTGCACCGCCCCGAGGCCCAGCTGATCCTGGTCGACACCCCCGGGCTGCACAAGCCGCGCACCCTGCTCGGCGAGCGGCTGAACGACGTGGTCCGCACCACGTGGGCGGAGGTCGACGCGATCGGCTTCTGCATCCCCGCCGACCAGAAGATCGGCCCCGGCGACCGCTTCATCGCCAAGGAGCTGGCCGGGATCAAGAAGACCCCCAAGGTCGCGGTCGTCACCAAGACCGACCTGGTGGACGGCAAGGCACTGGCCGAACAGCTCATCGCCGTCGACCAGCTGGGCCAGGAGCTGGGCATCACCTGGACGGAGATCGTCCCGGTGTCGGCGACCGCCAACAAGCAGGTCGGCCTGCTGGCGGACCTGCTGATCCCGCTGATGCCCGAGGGCCCGGCCCTCTACCCCGAGGGCGACCTCACCGACGAGCCCGAACAGGTCATGGTCGCGGAGCTGATCCGCGAGGCGGCCCTGGAGGGCGTCCGCGACGAACTCCCGCACTCCATCGCCGTGGTCGTCGAGGAGATGCTCCCGCGCGAGGACCGCCCCGCCGACAAGCCCCTGCTCGACATCCACGCCAACCTCTTCATCGAGCGCCCCAGCCAGAAGGGCATCGTCATCGGCCCCAAGGGCAAGCGCCTGAAGGACGTCGGCATCAAGTCCCGCAAGCAGATCGAGGCGCTGCTGGGAACCCCCGTCTTCCTCGACCTCCACGTCAAGGTCGCCAAGGACTGGCAGCGCGACCCGAAGCAGCTGCGGCGCCTGGGGTTCTGAGGCGCGCGGCGCCGCACCCGCGGCCCGCGCCCGTACGGTCCTCGTGTCCTCGCCGCCCGGCAGGCGCTTACGCGCCTTCCTTCAGCACCCTGCGGATGAGCGTCCGCTCCTCCTCCGTCAGCCGGGGATCCGCGCAGTACACCGACCTGCCGTCCACCGTGATGCGGTAACCGAAGCCGTCCGGAACCCCGGTGGGCGGGGTGCCCCGGCCGACGGCCACCACCCGCTCGGCCAGGGCGTGCCACTCGGGGGCGTCCGCGCGGCCCGAGGTGTCCACCTCGGCCCGCCGCTCGATGCCCGCGAACCCACCGGTGCGTGTCACCTGAATGCGCATGGTCCGTGTCTAGTACGGATCTACGGCGTGCGCACCCCCACCCGGTCCCACGCCTTGGTCACCGCCAGCAGCTCGTCGCCCTCCCCGTAGCGGGCGCGGGCCGCCTTCACCGTGAGCGTCGCGAAGTCGGTGAACTGCGCGTCCTGCTCCAGCTCCCCGCCGGTGAGAACGTCGTACCAGACCTGTCCCGCCCGCTCCCAGGCGTGCCCGCCGAGGGCGGTGGCCGCCAGGTAGAAGGCGTGGTTCGGGATGCCGGAGTTGATGTGCACCCCGCCGTTGTCGCGGCCGGTGCGGACGTAGTCGTCCATCGTCGCCGGCTGCGGGTCCTTGCCGAGGACGTCGTCGTCGTACGCCGTGCCCGGGGCCTTCATCGAGCGCAGCGCCGTGCCCGTGACGCGCGGGGCGAGCAGGCCCGCGCCGATCAGCCAGTCGGCCTCGGTCGCGGTCTGGCCCAGCGAGTACTGCTTGATGAGCGCGCCGAAGACGTCGGACACCGACTCGTTGAGCGCGCCGGACTGGCCGAAGTAGTCCAGGTTCGCGGTGTACTGCGTGACGCCGTGGGCGAGTTCGTGGCCGATGACGTCGATGGGGAGGGTGAAGTCCAGGAAGATCTCGCCGTCACCGTCGCCGAACACCATCTGCTCGCCGTTCCAGAAGGCGTTGTTGTAGTCCTCGTCGTAGTGCACGGTCGCGTCCATCGGCAGCCCCTTGCCGTCGATCGAGTCGCGGCCGTAGGCCTTGAGGAACAGCTCGAACGTGGCGCCCAGCCCCGCGTAGGCGCGGTTGACGGTGGCGTCCCGGCCGGGCTCGTCGCCCTCGCCGCGCACCTTCTCGCCCGGCAGGCCGGTGCCGTGCCCGGCGTCGTACACGGTGCGGTGCGGGGTGCCGGGCCGGGCCTCGGCGAGCGGGGCGACGGCCGGGGCGCCGACGACGGTGGTGAGCCGGCGCTGGGTGCGCTCGTAGGCGTCGCGGCGGAGGGTCCGGCGGGCGGGTCCGGCGAGGACGGGGTCGTCGGCCTGCGCGAGGCGGTCGAGGACGTGGGGCGGGACGATGGTGCAGAAGACGGGCTCGAAGCCCCCGTGGGTGGTCATACCCGGAACCATCGCACTCCGTGACACGACTGTCACCAGCCGCAACCGTGATGGATGAAATCTCCGGCCACTCCGCCTCCGGCTCTCCTGTGCGGTGGTATACGGCACTTTTTGTCCCGTTCATCCCCCGGGTCCCGCATACTGATACGGACCCTCGCACGGTGGGCGTCTCGGTTAAGCTGCGGAGCATCATGCGTTTCGGGCTGCTTCTCCTTAGCTGCCGCGGTGAGGGTCTGCAGTAGAGGCCGACCCCCTCCCCGCGGAGTCTGGCGTTGCGCCGTCGGCCGTCCCTTCCGGACACCCCGCGGACCACCGAGGAGCCCCCGCATCATGGCGAACCGCCAGCAGCCCAGCCCCATGCCGATCCACAAGTACGGCCGGTACGACCAGGTCGACATCCCCGACCGCACCTGGCCGGAGAAGCGGATCACCACCGCCCCCCGCTGGCTCTCCACCGACCTGCGCGACGGCAACCAGGCCCTGATCGACCCCATGTCGCCCGCCCGCAAGCGCGCGATGTTCGACCTGCTGGTCAGGATGGGCTACAAGGAGATCGAGGTCGGCTTCCCCGCCTCCGGCCAGACCGACTTCGACTTCGTCCGCTCGATCGTCGAGGACCCGGACGCCATCCCGGACGACGTCACCATCTCCGTACTGACCCAGGCCCGCGAGGACCTGATCGAGCGCACGGTGGAGTCCCTGAAGGGCGCCAAGCGCGCCACCGTCCACCTGTACAACGCCACCGCCCCGGTCTTCCGCCGCGTCGTCTTCCGCGGCTCCCGTGGCGACATCAAGCAGATCGCCGTCGACGGCACCCGGCTGGTCATGGAGTACGCCGAGAAGCTGCTGGGCGACGAGACCGAGTTCGGCTACCAGTACAGCCCGGAGATCTTCACCGACACCGAGCTGGACTTCGCGCTGGAGGTCTGTGAGGCGGTGATGGACGTCTACCAGCCGGGACCGGGCCGCGAGATCATCCTCAACCTGCCCGCCACCGTCGAGCGTTCCACCCCCTCCACGCACGCCGACCGCTTCGAGTGGATGGGCCGCCACCTCTCCCGCCGCGAGCACGTCTGCCTGTCGGTCCACCCGCACAACGACCGCGGCACCGCCGTCGCCGCCGCCGAGCTGGCCCTGATGGCCGGCGCCGACCGTGTCGAGGGCTGCCTGTTCGGTCAGGGCGAGCGCACCGGCAACGTCGACCTGGTCACCCTGGGCATGAACCTGTTCTCCCAGGGCGTCGACCCGCAGATCGACTTCTCCGACATCGACGAGATCCGCCGTACCTGGGAGTACTGCAACCAGATGGAGGTCCACCCGCGCCACCCGTACGTGGGCGACCTGGTCTACACGTCCTTCTCCGGCTCCCACCAGGACGCCATCAAGAAGGGCTTCGACGCGATGGAGGCCGACGCGGCCGCCCGGGGCGTCACCGTCGACGACATCGAGTGGGCCGTCCCGTACCTGCCCATCGACCCCAAGGACGTCGGCCGCTCCTACGAGGCCGTCATCCGCGTCAACTCCCAGTCCGGCAAGGGCGGCATCGCCTACGTCCTGAAGAACGACCACAAGCTGGACCTGCCGCGCCGAATGCAGATCGAGTTCTCCAAGCTCATCCAGGCCAAGACGGACGCCGAGGGCGGCGAGATCACCCCGGCCGACATCTGGGCCGTCTTCCAGGACGAGTACCTGCCCAACCCGGAGAACCCCTGGGGCCGCATCCAGGTCGCCAACGGCCAGTCCACCACCGACCGCGACGGCGTGGACACCCTCACCGTCGAGGCCACGGTCGACGGCACCGAGACCACCCTGGTCGGCACCGGCAACGGTCCGATCTCGGCGTTCTTCCACGCGCTGCAGGGCATCGGCATCGACGTACGCCTGCTGGACTACCAGGAGCACACCATGAGCGAGGGCGCCTCCGCGCAGGCCGCCTCGTACATCGAGTGCGCCATCGGCGACAAGGTCCTGTGGGGCATCGGAATCGACGCGAACACCACGCGGGCCTCGCTGAAGGCGGTCGTCTCGGCCGTCAACCGCGCGGCGCGCTGAACAGCCGTTTCGAGGAGTTTGAGGGCTCCGTCCGCCTTGTCCGGCGGGCGGAGCCCCGTCGTATACCGGCCAAATGCTGTGGAGGTCACGGAAAGGTCTCGTCCGGGGTACTGACTCCGACTCCCGGATGTGGCTAACATCACGCAAGCGCGGCGATGGTGCTGTGGCCATATGGAGGTGCGACGTGCTGCCAGGACGGGGACCCAACGGCCGTGCCGCTGCCACCAGACTGTCCCGCCTGCTGGGCACCCGCACCGCCTGGACGCCCGTCGGGGACGGCGAGTTCTTCTGCCCCGGCTGCGGCGGCGACCGCAACTACCAGCGCCTGACCGGACACCGCCGCCTCGCCCTCTTCGGCGTGCCGGTGCTGCCGCGCGGCGAGACCGGGCCGGTCGTCGAATGCGCCGCCTGCCGCCGCCACTTCGGCACCGACGTCCTGGACCACCCCACCACCACCCGCTTCTCCGCGATGCTCCGCGACGCCGTCCACACCGTCGCCCTCGCCGTGCTGACCGCGGGCGGCACCGGCTCGCGCGCGTCCCTGGAGACCGCCGCCACCGCGGTGCGCGCGGCCGGCTTCGACGACTGCACGGAGGAGCAGCTGGCCGCGCTCGTCGAGGCGCTGGAGGCGGACACCGGCCGCTTCACCGGCGAGCCCTGCGCGGCGGGACTGGCCATCGAGCTGCACGAGGCCCTCGACCCGCTCGCCCCGCACCTCGCCGCGCCGGGCCGCGAGTCGATCCTCCTCCAGGGCGCCCGCATCGCCCTCGCCGACGGGCCCTACACCCCCGCCGAGCGCGACACCCTGGCCACCGTGGGCGCGGCCCTCACCATCTGCGCGGACGACGTCACCCGCCTGCTGGCGGCGGCCCGCACGCCGTCCTGACCGGAGCCGCCGCCCGTCGCGGCGGCTCAGCGGTTCCCGGGGAGTGCGAGGCGCAGGATCTGGCGGTCCTGGCCGGGGCCGAAGTAGTCCCGGCGCAGGCCGTCGCCGGGCTGTTCGGGCCGGAATCCCAGCGACCGGTACAGCAGGATCGCGGCGCGGTTGGCGGGCTCGACGGTCAGCCGCACGTGTTCGATCCCGTCCCGGCGCAGCCGTGCCAGGATCTCCGTCATCAGCTCGCGGCCCAGTCCGTGACGGCGGCGGTCCGGGGTCACGCACAGCCCGAGGATCCAGCTGTCCCGGTTCAGGGCCGTGGTGGCGGCCAGCACGTAGCCGCGCAGACGGCCCTCGCCCTCGTCGAGGACCAGCAGGTGCCCGGCGTACATGTCGTAGAGCTGGCGCAGCAGGAACGCGGGGTAGGCGACCTCCTGGAAGACCTCCTCGTCGAGCCGGCGCAGCTCGGGCAGGTCGGACTCCCGTGCCGCCCGGAGGACCAGGCGCCCGGCCCCCGGGAAACCGGCCGGTTCCCCGAGGTCCTCGCGGCGGTCCAGGGCGTACTCCAGCGGTTCGGCGGTCATGCCACCCCCCAGTCGGGACATGCGGACGTCAACGCGGCACGCACCGGCCCCATCACCCGGGAGGATTGCGGCTCCCGCTGGCGGCCGGTGAGTTCTTCTGGCTAGAGTGAGCTTCCAACTCACCGCGTGCAAGGGCGAGTTCAGGCGTGCGGAGTTATACCGGCGTGCGCCTGGTGTGCGCCCGTTCATTGAGGACTGGCGTGTTCCTGGCTTTTTCCGCGTGCCCCACCGGCCTACCGTGCGAGCACCGGAGATGCTGCTTCACCTGCCGACGTTCACGAGGACGCGCAGACAGGCACACGGTCTTGTCCGACACTGAATGGAACGCGGCAGGGTGACTATGGACCGCAACGCCGACGCCCCGTGGTCGAAGTTCGATCCGGAGGCCTATGTCGACCTCAATTACCGCACTCCGCTCGAGGTCGACCTGCTGATCGTCCGATTGCTGCGCGACTATTTCAGCGGCTGCTTCGACGGCGGAATTCCGGATTCGGTGCGCGGTGTCGACGTGGGGGCCGGTGCGAATCTCTATCCCGCGCTGTCCATGCTGCCCTGGTGCGAAAAGATCCTCTTGCTGGAATACGCCCGCCCGAACGTCGAATACCTCGAAAGGCAGGCGTCGCCCGAGGGATACGACGAGGTGTGGGACGCGTTCTGGGACGTGCTCCGCGACGCCCCCGCCTACCAGTCGCTCGACCCGCGCAGCCGGTTCGGCGAGATCGTCCGCGCGGAGCGGGCCAACCTGCTCGACCTGGACGGACAGCGCCGCTGGGACATCGGGACGATGTTCTTCGTCGCCGACTCCATGTCCGAGTGCCCCGACGAGTTCCGGCGGGGCGTGCGGTGCTTCATGGACGCGCTGAACGAGTCGGCGCCGTTCGCCGCCGCGTTCATGAAGGAGTCGGTCGGATACAAGGTCGGCGCCCACCGGTATCCGGCCTACCGGGTGAACGAGAACCGGGTCAGGGAGAGCCTGGAGGAGTTCACCGACGAACTGGAGATCCACGATCTGCACCACATGGTGCGGCCGGGACACGAGGGAATGATCCTCGCGCTGGGGCGGCGGAATTCCGCGATTGCCGCCCCGTAGGAACGGGGACCATGTCTGAACACGGGCAACCGGATCTGTACGAGGGGTAGGGGGATGCAGATCAAGCCACGCCAGCATCTGCTGGACATCTGGCGGGCAGCGGCCCGCTATTCGTTCGACGACGGAAAGCTCGTCTGGGGGGACACCGACGGGCTGAGCAGCGTCGCGGACGCCGAGCGGCTGCTCTGTCTGCTGTACCCCGCCACCGAGGTCCCCGCGTTCCGCCTGGACCAGCCGGACACCACCGAGCGGGACGTGCTGCGCGCACTGGAGCGGGTCGGCAGCCGGCTGGAGATCCCGCCCAACCTGATCACCGCGCTGACCCAGTTCATGCGCACGTACACCGGGCCGGACGACAGCCCCACCTTCGCGGGCGGACCGTACTTCAAACCGGCCGACCCCAAGGACGAACTCACCTACGAGCAGGGCAAGCTGGGCGTCGTCGACTCCTACTCCATGTCCGTCACCCTCTGCCTCGCCACGCTCGGGTTCCTCAAGGTCTACGAGACCAGCACCACCCGCCCCGAAGTGCGCAAGGCGCTCGGCGAGCTGAGGGAGGCCACCAGCACCCGGCTGACCGCCGCGATGATCAACCTGCTGCGCTCCTTCACCGTCAACGTCTTCGACGCCGAGTCCGAACAGGGCCGCCGGCTCATCGACGTCATCGGGCAGAACAGACAGTCCGACCGGGCGGTGCTCCAGCAGTTCTCCCGCCGGTTCCGCCCGCTGCGCGCCACGATCATCGAGAGCCTCAGCCGCGGCATCGAGGTCGAGGAGAGCATCCGGGACGAGAGCCAGCTCTTCGAGTGCGGCTGGGCCTGGGGCGTCGTCAAGGACGCGCCGCAGATCACCGACCTGAGCGTGCACGTCCCCGGCCAGCCCGACGGCATCGCCGACCGGCTGCCCTACGTGTACTTCACCGTCGTCGCCCTGGACGGCATCCAGGACCTCTTCTCCGAGCGCACCCTCACCCTGGGCCTGCTCGACGCCGACCAGCAGAAACTCGCCGAGGCGCTGCGGCTGCGCTGGGAACTCAGCCAGCAGTACTGGTCGGCCGTCGCCCGGTTCGGCAGCGAACGCTGGCCCCTGGAGGACCTCCCCTGGCAGACCACCGGCCTGCGGCTGGAGTCGGAGTACTTCTCCCTCACCGTCGCGGCCATCCTCGTGCACGACCTGGTCCGCCGGAAGGCCACCGACGACGACCTCACCCGCACCGTCGCCATCATGGAACGCCTCGCCGACCGCGGCCGGATCACCAGCCGGATGACGCGGAACGACCCCGTGGTCCGGCTGCACGACCCGGGAGTGATGATGCCGCTCGCCGGCTCCGAACGCTCCGGCTCGCTCCTCCAGTGGCGGATGACCGACTTCTCGGCCCAGCTGCTCAAGCGGACCATCCAGCTCGCCGAGCTGTCCCGGAACATCGACGCCCAGGACCGTCTGCTGCGCCTCGCCGAGCAGACCTTCGAGCACCTGTGGAACCGGCGGATCGAAGAGGGCCACGGCACCGGCCTGTGGGACAACGTGCAGGCCGTCTACCCGGACGCGCGCGGCCTCACCCGGCGCCTGTCCTGGAGCGTCACCGAACGCGTCACCGAGTGCCTGGTCGCCGCGCGCAACTTGTACGAGCAAGAGCCCATCCGCAGCCCGGAACTGGCCCAGCTCGCCAGGGAACTGCTCAGCGAGGCCACCCACCTGTTCGGCAAGGAGCAGCTGGAGGCACCCGCCTCCGCCGACGGCAGCCGGGGGCGGGCCATGCGGAGCATCGAGAGCCGCCTCGACCACGCCCGCGGCCTGGTCGACGAACGGCCCGCCACCGCCTTCGCGCTCGCCCTGCCCGTGCTCCAGGAACTCGACACCCTGGCCCAGGCCCGGGGTGCCGCCACACAGGAGGGCTGAGCCGTGCTCGTCTTCGCCGCCTCCGACAAAGGAGGCACGGGCCGCTCGGTCACCAGCGCCAACCTGGCCTACCAGCGGGCCCTGACCGGCGACCACGTGGCCTACGTCGACTTCGACTTCGGCTCGCCCACCGCCGCCGCCGTCTTCGACGTCCCCGGCGCGATGCGCGGCACCGACGAACGGGGCCTGCACTCCTACCTCGAGGGCGCGGTCACCGAGCCGGCCCGGATCGACGTCTGGCGGCAGACCGAGCACCCGCTGCTGCGGTCCCGGCCGAACCAGTCCGGCCGCCTGGTCCTCTTCCCCGGTGACGTCGGCGGCGGCGAGTTCGCCACGGACGACGACGCCCTGGAGCGGTGCGTCGACCTCCTGCTCCAGCTCAACGGCGAGTTCGACCTCATCGTGGTCGACCTGAGCGCGGGCCGCAGCTACGCCGTGGACCTCGTCCTGGCGGCCACGGCCCACCCCCGCATGCGCTACGTCCCCTTCCGCTGGCTCGTCTTCCACCGCTGGACCCGGCAGCACGTGATCGCCGCCTCCGGTCTCGTCCACCGGGAGAACGGCATCGTCAGGGGCGGCGTGGACCGCGGACACGACGAGGACACCCTGCAGGGCGCCATCCGCTTCGTCCGGGCCGCCGTGCCCGACCCGGACTCGCCGGTGTGGCTGCACGGCTCGCCCGCCCAGGCCGCCTGGATGCAGTCCTGCGACGAGGCGCTGCGCCGGCTCGCCGCGGAGCACCGCATCGGGGACAGCGTCGTCCTCGGCATCGTGCCGCTGGAGCCCATCCTGCAGTGGCGCGAACAGCTGATCACCGAAGAGGACGTGCTCTCCACCCAGATCGCCAACAAGGAGACGCTGGAGGCGCTCGAGGAGATCGCCCGGCGCCTGACCGACGACTCCCACTGGGGGCGGACATGACGGAAGCGGTGTTCCGCGAGACCTCCGCCGAACCACGGACCCAGGCGGTCCCGCTGTCCCATCTCTCCCTGGAACTCGGCCACTTCTACCTGGAGGACTTCGAGGCCGGCCCCGCCCACCTGCGGCAGCACTTCGACCGGGTCCGCCCCTGGGTGGAGGCGGCGCGTACGTTCGCCGCCGCCCAGGCGGGCGGCACACGCCCCCGGATCAGCACCTGCTTCCTGATCGACGACTACTTCACCCGGTTCTCCAGCCCCGCCGAACTCGTCCCCCTGCTGCTGGCCGAGGCCGACCGCGCCGGACTGGTCATCGACTACCTGGCCCGCGAGTCCGGCTGCGCCGTCACCGGCAAGGTGCCGGTCGCGGAGGCGGTGGCCGGCCGCATCGTCGAGGAACCCCCGCCCGGCAGCCACGGCGTGCGGCCACCGGCCGCGCAGACCGGCTGGCTGGCCAACGGCGAGCGCAGCCCCACCGCGCGCGCCCCGCAGGCGATGAAGAAGGCCACCGCCTGGCAGCCGCCCACGGAGACCGCGGCCCGCCGCCACTCCGTCTTCCTGGACGTCGAGCTGTGGAGCGACACCCCGGACGGGCAGCGCATCTGGTCCTGCCCCTTCCTGGCCGCCGTGTGGCAGCTCGCCCGCCTCGGGCTGCTGCGCAACCAGGGCGAGGCGGTCCTGACCCCCCAGCCGGCCACCGACGCCGGCTTCCCCGACGACTGGGACGAACTGCCCACGCTGGTGCGGCTCAACCCGCGGGCGGACCCCTTCGCCGCCTACCGGACCTGCTCCGTGCTGCCCAACCGCTTCCTGCCCGTCGAACACGCCGTCCGGGTGATCCTCGACCAGATCGAGGTCGACCCGGAGGCGCTGCACCAGGTCGCCGAACGGTCCGCCCGCGAAGCGGCCGCCGTACCCGACTCGGTGGCCGACCGCGTCTCCTACCTCTTCTACGCGGGGACCTGACATGAGGCCGGAGGCGCCCGCACCGCGTGCCGTGCTCGCCTGCGGCGAGGTCCGGACCTGCCTGCTGCCCACCGGGCAGGCCCTCGACAGCCGGGCCGCCGCCCAGCTGCTGCGGCTGCGCGCCGACGAGCGGGTCCTGGTCTCCGAGCGGCCCAACGTGTACGGGCGTTCCCCCGACACCCTCACCGGGGTCGACTGCCCCCTCCCCAGCTCCAACGGCGCCCGGGTCCGTGCGGTCGGCACGGTCGCCGCGCGGGCCGCGCTCACCGAGGGACGCGTCCTGCAGACCTCCGCGTCCTTCCGGGTCCCCGCCACCGGCCCCGACCACCGCCGGCCCTGGGGCCACTACCTGGTACGGCCCGGGGTCGTCGAGCCGTTCGGGAAACTGCCCCGGGACGCGGTCGCGCAGGGCCTCCTCGACGGCGGCGGGCGCGGTGAACTCGACGTCGGGCTGATCGCCGGCGGACTGCTCACCCGGCTGCTGCGCCACCCCCTGCTCGACCACCGGCCGCCCCTGAGGTCCCGGCCCACCCGGCTGCGCTGGGTGGCCCTGCCCACCCGGCACGGCGAGGGGCCGTCCATCGAGCGGTTCACCGTCGAGGAGGACGAGCTGCGCACCGTACGGCTGCGGGTCCCCGAGGGCACCCGCGGCGCCGAGGTGGCCGGGCTCTGCGAGGACCTCGCCCTGCACGACTGGCTGCTGACGACCGTCGTCCACATCCTGGACGGCATCCGCCTGGGCCCCGGAACACCGCGCGCCCGGCCGCGCCCGGGCCCGTCCGGGGACCGCCCCGCCGTCGTCACCGCGCTGCGGCCGGCCGTCGACCACCTGCTGCACCTGTGGATGCCCCGGGCCCGGGTGTCCGCGGAACTGGCCCCGCTGTGGGCCGCGCTGGAGGAACAGCCCGGTTTCACCCGGCAGTGGCAGGTGCTGGTGCAGCGCATCCGCGACCAGCTGACCCTGCACGCCATCCCCTCGGCGCACCGGGAGGTGGAGCCCACTCCCTAGCCCGTCCCCTCCGAGACGCCCACCAGCCGTGAGCGGACCCGACCCGATCCCCACGCACAGTCCCGCATCCCGAACCGACGTGTATCCCAACGGGGGAGAAGCGAGATGAGCACGGCACAGTCATCCCAGCCCGACGACACACCCGGCCCGCCGGACCCGGCCCTCTGGACCCGCAGACTGCTGGTCGCACTCGTCCTCGGCCTGCTGGCCTGGGGCGTGGCCGCGCTGCTGAGCCCGGAGGACGGACCGCTGCGGCAACTCGGCGCGGCCGCGCTCTGCGCCGCCGCCGCGATGGTCCTCCAGCACCTCCTCGGCCCGGACCGGACGGCGGAGGAACGCGCCCGGCGGGCCGAGGACCTGCTGGCCGAGACCGCCGCCACGGTGCGGGACGGCCTCCGGCGCCACGACGAACTGCAGAACGGCCTGACCCGGCACACCGAGGACATGCGGCAGCTCGTCGAGACCCGGCTCGTCGCGCCGGACCGGGACGCGGAGCTGCGCCCGGCACCGGCCGGTCCCCGCATCGACATCGACACGGCACCCGACCTGGTCACCGGCTTCGCCGACGCCGTGGCGCCCGGCCCGCCGATCCTGTCCGCCTTCGTCCGCCTGGAGATGACGCGGGTGATCGGCTACATGACGGACCTGTCCACGCTGAGCGTGGAGTGCCCCGGTGAGAACCACGACTGGATGCTCACCCTCACCCGGGCGGCACAGGAGTCCATCTGCGCCATCAGCACCTCCGTCGACCGGGAGTTCTGGAACAGCGAGCCCGCCAGCCGCTACCTGCACGCCCAGAAGGAGGCGATCGACGAGCACGGGGTGCCGGTGAAGCGGCTGTTCCTGCTGGAGAGCGCCCGCGAGCTGGGCGACCGGCTGCTGCGGCTGTGCGAGGAGCAGGAGGTCCTGCACATCGAGGTGCGCGTGGCCGTACTGCCGGAACTGCCGCCGCACCTGCTGCGCGGCACCACCAACGACTTCATCGTCTACGACGAGGCGGTCTCCTACGAGATCGACCAGGACCTGCGCGACGTCAACATCAGGACCCGGCTCATCGCACGCCCGGACCACGTCCAGGACCGGATGAAACGCTTCCGGGAGCTCTGGGAGGCCGGCATGAGCCTGCGCGAACTGGAGGTGCGGGTGGACGACGAGGAGGACGGCACCTGGATGGTCGACCGGGGCTGAGCGGGGGCCGGACGGCGGTACGCGCCGGGGGCTGAGCGGGGCGGGACGGGGGTATGCCCGCGTACTCCCCCGGGAGTAGTCCCGGCCCGGCGCCGCCCGTCGCAGTACCCGCCGGTTCGCCCTCACGCCCGACGCCCCGGCCCCTCCCGGCCGGGAGTCTGGAGAACGCATCCAGACACCCGACCGGAGGGGAGCCCGTCCCATGGGGGACGCAAGGACACGCACACGGCGGCGCGCCGTGCCCTGGGCGGTGGTCGGCCTGTGGCTGGCCGCGCTCGTGCTCATCGGACCGTTCGCCGGCAAGTTCGGCGAGATCCAGCAGAACCGGGCCGTCGACTACCTGCCCGACAGCGCCGACTCCACCCAGGTGGCCCGCATCCAGGACGAGCTGCCCGGCGGCGAGTCCACCGACCTGGTGCTGGTCTACCACCGGGACGGCGGTCTGACCGCCGCCGACCGGCAGACCGCCGCCGCGCAGGTCGCCGAGGTCGAGGGCGCCCACGAGCTGTCCGGCCGGCCGCAGGGTGTCCCCTCCGAGGACGGCAGCACCCTCATGTACCCGCTCTCCAGCACCCGGCCGGGCCAGGACGAGGAGGCCAGGGACGCCTTCGTCGACCGGGTGCGCGAGATCGCCGAGGGGACCGGCGGGCTGAGCGTCGAGGTCGGCGGGCCCGGCGCGCTCGGCACCGACATGGGCAAGGTGTTCGAGACGATCGACGGCACCCTGCTGCTGGCCACGCTGGGCGTCGTCACCGTGCTGCTGGTGCTGATCTACCGCAGCCCCTTCCTGTGGCTGGTCCCGCTCGCCGTCGCGGGCGTCGCCGCGGGACTGGCCATGGCCGTCGGCTACGGCCTGCACGAACTCCTCGGCATCACCGTCACCGGGCAGAGCGGCGGCATCATGACCGTGCTCGTCCTGGGCGCCGGCACCGACTACGCGCTGCTGCTCATCTCCCGCTACCGCGAGGAACTGCGGCGCCACGAGCGGCCGTACGACGCCATGCGCGCCGCGCTGCGCGGCTGCGGGCCGGCGATCCTCGCCTCCTCCGGCACCGTCGCCGCCGGACTGCTGTGCCTGCTCGCCGCCGACCTCAACAGCAGCAGCGGCATGGGCCCGGTCGGCACGGTCGGGGTGCTCGCGGCCCTGGCCGCCATGACGACCCTGCTCCCGGCGGTGCTCGTGCTGCTTGGCCGCCGCGTGTTCTGGCCGCTGATCCCCGCCTTCGGCAGCGCGCCCACCGCACGCCGGTCGCTGTTCGCCGCCATGGGCACCTCGGCCGCCCGCCGCCCCGCCGCCGTCCTCGCGGGCGGCGCCGTCCTCCTCGGCACGCTCGCCCTGGGCGCCCTCAACCTCACCGGCGACCTCAGGCAGGAGGACTCCTTCACCGACCGGCCCGAGTCCATCACCGCGATGCGGACCCTGGCCGAGGAGTACCCCGAGCGCAGCACCCGCCCGCTCACCGTGATGGCGCCCACCGACCGGGCGGACGCCGTCCTGGAGCGGGCCCGCACCACCGACGGGGTCGCCGAGGCCGCCGCCGGACGCAGCGGCGGCGGCTGGACCGAGATCTCCGTGTTCGCCACCGCCGCCCCCCAGTCACCGGGGGAGACCCGCACCATCGAGGCCCTGCGCGACGGACTCGACGACGGCCTCGGCGCGTACGTCGGCGGCCCCAGCGCCCAGCAGCTCGACCTCGCCGACAGCGAGGCCCGGGACCGCTCGGTGATCGTGCCGCTGGTGCTCGCCGCCGTGTTCGTGATCCTCGTGGTGCTGCTGCGCAGCCTCGTCGCCCCCCTGCTGCTGCTCGCCGCGGTGGTCGCCGTCTGGGGCGCCGCCCTCGGCATCGGCGGACTGGTCTTCGAGCCGCTGTTCGGTTTCGCCGGGAACGACCCCGGTCTCGGCCTGCTGTCGTTCGTCTTCCTGGTCGCCCTCGGCGTCGACTACGGCATCTTCCTCATGCACCGGATGCGCGAGGAGTCCCTGAACGGCGCCGCACCCGAGGCCGCCGCCCTCACCGCGCTGCGCACCACCGGCGGGGTGATCGCCTCCGCCGGCATCGTGCTCGCCGCGACCTTCGCCGTCCTCACCACCCTGCCGCTGGTGGGCCTGGTCGAACTCGGCTTCGTCATCGCGGTCGGTGTCCTCCTCGACACCTTCCTCGTCCGCACCTACCTGGTCACCACGGCGAGCGTGCTGCTCGGCCGCCGGATGTGGTGGCCCGGCAGGCTGTCCCGGGCGCCGGAGCCCGCCCCGCGCGAACGGCAGCCGGAACCCGTGTAACCACCCGCGTGCCGACGCGAGGGCGCCCCTGACTCACGGAGGGGCGCCCTCCTCCCGGAGGATGGACCCCGTGCAGGCAACCCCCACGACAGCGAGCCCGGCGACGGCACGGGCGGAACGGCCCCGCCGCGGCGAGCGGATCATGGCCGCGATCAACCGCGACCCCCTGACCGCCCCGCACGCCGTCCGCAACGACGCGGTGCTCGCCGTGTTCACCGCCGCCCTCGCCACCGTCCTCGCGCTGCTCGTCGGCCACGGCCGCGATCCCGGCGCGCCGGGCTGGGCGCTGCTGCTCGCCGCCCATCTGCCGCTGCCGTGGCGCCGGCGCCGGCCGCTGCTCGTGCTCCTGCTGGTGCTGGTGCCGGTGGTGCCGTACCACGCCCTCGACAACAACCACGCCGCGCCCGTCGCCGCGACGATGGTCGCCCTCTACACGGTCGCGGCGACCGTCCCGCCACGCCGCACCCTGCTCCTGGGCACCGTCCTCATCGGCGCGACCCTCACCCTGAACGCGCTCACCAACCCCGACGGCTTCGTGGAACTGGTCCGCATCACCGGCTGGGTCGTCGCGGTGCTCGTCTTCGGCGTCGACGTCCGCTACTACCGCCAGTACGTGGCCGCGATCGTGGAGCGCGCGGAACGGGCCGAACGCACCCGCGAGGAGGAGGCCCGCCGCCGCGTCGCCGAGGAACGCCTGCGCATCGCCCGTGACCTGCACGATCTGCTCGCCCACAGCATCACCCTCATCGGGGTGCAGACCTCCGTCGCCGCGCACGTCCTGGCCGCCGACCCCGAGCGGCTCGACCGGGAGACCGTCGCCAAGGCCCTCGACGACATCGCCGAGACCTGCCGGGCGGCGCGCGGTGAGCTGCGTACGACGCTGGAGGTGCTGCGCGACAACGGCACCGCGGACGTGCGCGGCCCGCTGGCCGGTCTCGACGGCGTGCCCGACCTGGTGGAGGCCGCCCGGCTGGCGGGGGCGCGCGTCGAGCACAGCGTCCGGGTCGGTGACGCCGTACCGCCCGCCGTCGGCGCCGCCGCGTACCGCCTGGTGCAGGAGGCGCTGACCAACGCGGTCCGGCACGCCGGGCCCGAACCGGCCGTACGGGTCGACCTGCGCGAGGAGGACGGTGTGCTGCGGCTGTCCGTCGTCGACGACGGCACGGGCCCCACCCCCGGCGGCACCCCCGGGTTCGGCCTGGTCGGCATGCGGGAACGGGCCCGCAGCGTCGGTGGCACACTCGACGCCGGACCACGTGCGGGCGGCGGCTACCGGGTGAGCGCGACGCTGCCGCTGACGCCCGCCACACGGGAAGGAACCCGATGACCATCCGCGTGCTGCTCGCCGACGACCAGACCCTCGTACGGGAGGCGTTCGCGATGCTCGTCGAGTCGGCGCCCGACATGGAGGTCGTCGGGCAGGCGGCCACCGGCCGTCAGGCGGTGGAGCTGGCCCGCACCGAGCGGGCCGACCTCGTCGTCATGGACGTCCGCATGCCCGACCTCGACGGCATCGAGGCGACCCGGCTGATCGCGGCCGACGACGACCTCGCCGGTGTGAAGGTGCTGGTCCTCACCACCTACGACACCGACGAGAACATCGTGGACGCGCTGCGCGCCGGCGCCTCGGGCTTCCTGGTGAAGGACACCAGGCCCGCCGAACTCCTGGACGCCATCCGCACGGTCGCCGCCGGTGAGGCGCTGCTCTCGCCGGGGCCCACGGCACGGCTGATCGAGCGGTTCCTGCGCAGTCCGTCCGCGCCGCCCACCGCCGGCCCCGAGTGCCTGTCGGACCGGGAGCGCGAGGTGCTCGCGCTGGTCGCGCGCGGGCTGAACAACACCGAGATCGCGGAGTCGCTGGGGCTGAGCCCGCTCACCGCGAAGACCCACGTGAGCCGGACCATGGGCAAGCTCGGGGCGCGGGACCGGGCCCAGCTGGTGATCGTGGCGTACGAGTCGGGGCTGGTGGCGCCGGGCAGGCCCTGACCGGGCCGACTGACCGGTTCACCGGTTCACAGGGTGTGGTGCAGCCAGCGCTGGATGGTGGTGTTGATGCTGCCGGACAGGGCGCTCAGGCTGTCGATCGCCTCGCGGTCCTCGGGGCGGGGCGGGATGCCGGCCGCGGTCAGCGCGGCGTGCAGTTCCAGACGGCGGCGGTCGCGCGGGTCGATGGCGCTGTCGAGCCGGTCGGCCGGGTGCGGCGGCGCGAGCAGGTAGTCGTCCTCCCGCCGGCCCTCCGCCGGGGGCCACCGGACGGAGTCGGTGCCGTCCTCGACGGCGTACGGGTCGACGAAGGCGGTGGCGGTCATCTCGGTCTCCTCACCAGGGAACGTCGCTTCCGAAGGACAGGAGCCCACCACCGCCCACCCCGGTTGCGACCGGGACGAAACGTCACGCCAACGGAGTCATCGGCAGTTCATCGTCCGGTCGGACGAACGCGCGCCACCCCGCGGCCCACGGCGAGAGCCGAACGACGTCCCCTAGGGGCAGTACGTGTCGCCGTCGGGGCGTTCGCCGGTGGTGAGGAAGTGGGAGACCGTGCGGTCGCCGCAGGTGTTGCCGTGGGCCAGGTAGGAGTGGTGGCCCGTGCCGTTCACGGTGACCATGACCGCGCGCCGGCCGAGCGCCTCGCGGAGTCTCAGCGCGCCGCTCAGCGGGGTGACGGCGTCCCGTTCGTTCTGGACGAGCAGGAGGGTGGACGGCCCCCGGCCGGTGATCCGCACCGGTGCCTCGCGGGGCTCGTACCGCCAGGCCGCGCACGGCATCGCGTTGCGGGGCATGCCGGCGGTCAGCGGGTACGCGGCGCGGCTCTCGGCGACGTCCTTCCGGTAGCCGGCGGCGGACCGGGGCCAGGCCACGTCGTTGCAGATCGTCCCGGTGGCGACGGCGGCCACGTCCTGCGGGACCGACCCCGGAAGGGCGGGCGGCACGGTTCCGGACCCGGCGGCGGCCATCGCCTTCGCCAGCGTCGGGTAACGGCCGGGCAGGGAGAGGCCGTCCAGCATGATGTGGCGCAGCACGTTGCCGTCGAACTCCTCGGCGCCGGGCCGGCGGACCGGCTCGCGGTCGAGGCGGGCGGCGAGCCGCAGGAACAGCGGACGCACCTCCGCCGCCGTCCGCGCGACCCGGTCCGGATTTCCGGGCTCGGACGCCCACGCCGCGAAGTGCGGGAAGACGTCCTCGACACCCTGCTCGTGCCCGGCCAGCCAGGCCCGGGCCACCCGGCCGGGGTCGGGGTCGTCGTTGCTGTCCAGCACGATCCGGTCCGTGCGGTGCGGGAACAACTGGCTGTAGACGGCGGTGACGTACGTCCCGTACGAGACGGCCCACGCGGAGATCCTCCGCTCGCCGAGCGCGGCCCGGATCCGGTCCAGGTCACGGGCGTTGTTCGGGGTGCTCAGGTGCCGCATCAGCGCACCGCCCTCGCGCGCGCAGGCGTCCGAGACCCGTTCGGCGGTGGCCATGTTCTCGTCGACCGAACCGTCCGGGGCGGGCCAGGGACGCAGCTTGGTCATGGCCAGGTCACCCTGGTCCAGTCCGCAGCCGGCGGAGCCGGACGGGGCGATGCCGCGGGGCGCGAACCCGATCAGGTCGTACTGGTCGCGCACCTCCCGCGGCAGCTTCTGCCCCTTGCCGGAGGGGTCGTTGAGGCTGGAACCGCCCGGCCCGCCGGGGACGAGGAACAGGACGCCGCGCCGGGCCCCGTCGTCCTCGGCCGGTATCCGCGAGAGCGCGAGGGAGATCCGCGCGCCCCCGGGGTCGGCGTAGTCCATGGGCACGCGGACCGTGGCGCACTCCTGACGGGGATCGGCGCCCTTCGTGCCGTCGCAGGGCTCCCAGGACAGCGCCGAACGGTCCGGGCCCGGTACGGCGTCGGCGGTCAGCGGTGGGAGCAGGGCGACGAGGAGGGCGGCGGGTACGGCGGTGAGGGCGAGGTGGCGCGTGATCGGTGGCATGCCCACGAGCCTCACGGAACACCGGCCCCGCCCCCATCCGGGCAACGGCCCCATGTCCCCGGGGGTTTACCCCAGGGCGGCCGCGCCCGGCGTCAGCCGGCCGTCGTGGCGCGGTGCACGCTCTCGCGGAGCAGGGCGCGCCGCCGCTCGTGCGCTTCCTCGGGCTCCTCGGCGGTCGCGGCGTACACGTTGCTGACCGGTGACCAGGCCATGGACATGGCGATGACCAGGGCCATCAGGTCGAACGGGTCCCCCTGACGCACCAGACCCGCGGCCTGGGCGTCGGCGATGGCGCGCAGCTTGCCGTCGTGACGGAGCTCGTGCTCCTCCACCAGGTGGCCGGCCGGGCGGCGCTCCAGGCGCGCCCAGGTGGCCAGGCGGATGAGGTCGGGGCGGCGCAGGTACTCGTCGTAGAGGCGTACGGCCCAGTCCGCGAGGTCGGTCGCGTCGATCGGGACGACGTCCACGATCCGGTCCAGGGAGCCGAGGAAGATGGCGTCGAACAGCCCTTCCTTGCTCCCGAAGTAGGCATAGAGCTGCGCCTTGTTCGTGCGGGCGGCGGCCACGATCCGTTCGACGCGGGCACCGGCGATCCCGTGCTCGGCGAACTCCTGGGTCGCCACGTCGAGGATGCGCCGGTACGTCGCCGCTCCGCGCGAGGTCAGGGGTTGGTCTGCCATGCCCGGCACGCTACCAACCAGAACAGTTGGTTTGCTTTCCGCACCCGGCACCCCTACCGTGAAATAGACAGAACAGTCTGTTTAAGGAGACGCACTGTGCGGACAACCACCGGCTGGCAGGCGGACGGCACCACCACGGAGCTGCGGCGCACGCGCCTGGAGCGGCGCGATCTGCGCCCCGACGACCTGGCGGTCCGGGTCGACTACTGCGGCGTCTGCCACTCGGACCTGCACGCCCTGGGCAGCCACGACCCCGACGCGGGACGCCCCCTGGTCCCGGGGCACGAGTTCACCGGCGTGGTCACCGGGACGGGACCCGCGGTCACCCGCTTCTCCGCCGGGGACGCCGTCGCGGTCGGCAACATCGTCGACTCCTGCGGCGCGTGCCCCATGTGCCGCGCGGGCCAGGAGAACTTCTGCCACGCCTTCCCCACCCTGACCTACGGCGGCACCGACCGGCACGACGGATCGACCACCCTCGGCGGCTACTCCCGCGAGTACGTCGTCCACGAAGCGTTCGCCCACCCGCTGCCGGCCGCCCTGGACCCGGCCGCCGCCGCCCCGCTGCTCTGCGCCGGCGTCACCGTCTGGGAACCCCTGCACACCCTGGGCGTGGGGCCGGGGACCCGGGTCGCCGTGGCGGGCCTGGGCGGCCTCGGCCACCTCGCGGTCAAGTTCGCCGTGGCGCTCGGAGCCGACACCTCCGTCATCAGCCGCTCACCCGGCAAGGCCGACGACGCCCGCCGCCTCGGCGCCCACGGCTTCCTCGTCTCCACGGACCCCGACCGGATGGCCGCCGCCCGGGACCGGTTCGACGTCGTCATCGACACCATCTCCGCCCCGCACGACCTCGGCCCCTATCTGCGCCTGGTCGCCATGGACGGCACGCTCAGCCAGGTCGGCCACCTCGGCCCCGTCACCGTGGACACCATGGACCTGCTCGTGGGCCGCAAGAAGCTCACCTCGGCGGGAAGCGCCGGCCTCCCCGCGACCGCCGCCATGCTGGAGTTCTGCGCCGAGCACGCCGTCACCGCCGACATCGAACTGCTCCCCTCGGCCCGGGTGAACGAGGCCCTCGACCGCCTCCGCCGCAACGACGTCCGCTACCGCTTCGTCCTCGACATGTCCGACCTCACCTAGCCGCCCCCCGGCCCCTCCCGCCCGTCGCGGGCCACTGGACGGCGGGTGTTTGATTCGCGGGCATACCCGAAGCCCGCCGCTTTCCGCCGGGCCGCTCGCTTCTCTCCCGCCCGAGTACGGCACCGTCAAAGAAGCGAGTGGCCCGGCACCGGTTCACAGGTGCCGCGCTTCCCGCCCTCATCACCGCTCCTCAATAAACGGCTTCCAACATAAATGCGCGAATCCCCGCATCACCGCAACACATCCAATTAAGACTCCCGAATAATCCTGTTCGAACCGCAATCGCCAACCGCACCCACCCCGCCCCCACTCCGCGCCCACCCCGCACCCTCCTCGCCCCCGACGTCACCCCCGCACCTGACCCCACCTGCGCGGAACTCCGCCTTCACCCCGCCGTCACCCCTCCGCGCCGAAGAACTCCCACCCGCCCGGCACGAAACCGTTGGCCAAAACCAATCCCCGTGTGCCGACCCGCACGTGTAGTGCACAAGATCCTGCCGAGTGTAGGCCTGACACGGCATTCTGGGCGTGCGAAGAGTAAAACCGGAAAAGCGAGGGGATCACCGTGAAGGCACGACACTCGGCGCCCCGCGCCGAAGAAGTGGAGGAAGTGGTGAAGGAATTGCGGGCGGTACTCGCTGAAGCCGGAATTTCCCTGCTGTCACTGGGGCTGGACCCGGTGAGTCTTGCGTGGGAGGCGCCCCGCCCGCTCGTCGCACCGGGGCGGCGCCCCCCGCGCACCGCACGCCGCACCGCCGCGGCGGTGATGCGGTGAAGCCGCCCGTCGGCGCGTACGTCGTGGACACCCGGACCGAACGGATCGGCATCGTCATGGGGCATGAGGGGCCCTACGTCCAGCTGAGACCGTACGGCGGCGGCCGCGAGTGGGACGCCCACCCGGGGGCCGTCCGGCACGCGACGCCCGCCGAGCGGCTGCGCGCGGCGACGGCGTACGCCAACGCCCGCAGTCGCGGTGAGGTGCCTTGAACGTAGGCGACAATGGACGCCATGAGTCTGTTCCGCGACGACGGCATCGTGCTGCGCACCCAGAAGCTGGGTGAGGCGGACCGGATCATCACCCTGCTCACCCGCGGTCACGGGCGGGTACGCGCCGTGGCGAGGGGCGTGCGCCGGACGAAGTCCAAGTTCGGTGCGCGCCTCGAACCGTTCTCGCACGTCGACGTGCAGTTCTTCTCCAAGGGCAGCGAGCTGATCGGCCGCGGCCTCCCGCTGTGCACCCAGAGCGAGACCATCGCGCCGTACGGCGGCGGCATCGTCACCGACTACGCGCGCTACACCGCCGGGACGGCCATGCTGGAGACCGCCGAGCGGTTCACCGACCACGAGGGCGAGCCGGCGGTCCAGCAGTACCTGCTGCTCGTCGGCGGGCTGCGGACACTCGCCCGCGGCGAGCACGCCCCGCACCTCGTCCTCGACGCGTTCCTGCTGCGCTCCCTCGCCGTCAACGGGTACGCGCCCAGCTTCACCGACTGCGCGAAGTGCGGGATGCCCGGACCGAACCGGTTCTTCTCGGTCGCCTCGGGCGGTTCCGTCTGCGTCGACTGCCGGGTGCCCGGCAGCGTCGTACCCTCACCGCAGGCCCTGGAGCTCCTCGGAGCGCTGCTCACGGGAGACTGGGGGACCGCCGACGCCTGCGAGGCGCGGTACGTGCGGGAGGGCAGCGGCCTGGTCTCCGCCTACCTGCACTGGCACCTGGAGCGCGGACTGCGCTCGCTGCGGTACGTCGAGAAGTAAGCCACACAGCAACCAGCCGAAGGAGACGAGAAGCACATGGTGGTACGCGGGTTCCTGGGGCGGCAGCGCCGGGAGTACAGGACACCGGAACCGCACCCCTCCGGCGCGCGGCCCCCGAAGATCCCCGGGGAGCTGGTCCCGAAGCATGTGGCGATCGTCATGGACGGCAACGGCCGGTGGGCGAAGGAGCGGGGACTGCCGCGCACCGAGGGGCACAAGGTCGGGGCCGAGCGGGTGCTGGACGTGCTGCAGGGCGGCGTCGAGATGGGCGTGGGCGCCATCTCCCTGTACGCCTTCTCCACCGAGAACTGGAAGCGCTCGCCGGACGAGGTGCGCTTCCTGATGAACTTCAACCGCGACTTCATCCGCAAGACCCGGGACCAGCTCGACCAACTGGGCATCCGGGTGCGCTGGGTCGGGCGGATGCCCAAGCTGTGGAAGTCCGTGGCCAAGGAACTCCAGATCGCCCAGGAGCAGACGAAGGACAACGACCGGCTGACGCTGTACTTCTGCATGAACTACGGCGGGCGCGCGGAGATCGCGGACGCCGCGCAGGCGCTCGCTGAGGACGTGCGGGCCGGACGGCTCGACCCGTCGAAGGTCAACGAGAAGACGCTGCAGAGGTACATGTACTACCCGGACATGCCGGACGTGGACCTGTTCCTGCGGCCGAGCGGTGAGCAGCGCACGTCCAACTACCTGCTCTGGCAGAGCGCGTACGCGGAGATGGTCTTCCAGGACGTGCTGTGGCCGGACTTCGACCGCCGCGACCTGTGGCGGGCCTGCCTCGAATTCGCCTCCCGCGACCGGCGGTTCGGCGGCGCCATCCCCAACGAGGAACTGCTGGCCATGGAGGGCAGGCAGTCCGAGGGCTGACCCCCAGGGACAGGACGTTAGGGTTCCGCCCATGGTTCACCAGGGGCGGGACATCATTCAGGACAGCGGCACCGAGGCCGTCGAGCTGGTCTACCGGCCGACGCGCGCCGACGTCCTCCAGGGCATCCGGGTCCGTGAACGCGTGCGCGGAGTGGCGCCGGCGCGGTGGATATTCGTCGTGCTGTTCGCCGGATTCGCCGCGTTCACCGCGCTCGGAGGCGTGGACGCCGCGGTGCTGACCGCGCTGTCGCTGCTGACCGCGGTCCTGATCGGGGCCACGCCCCGGATCCAGGCCAACCAGGTGTTCCGGGCCGTCTCCTGGCAGGGCGAGTACCGCGTCACGGTGACCGACGCGGGGATCACCGTCGAGACCGGGCACACGACGCTGGTGCAGCGCTGGACGCTGTTCCGCGGCTACCGCGAGACCTCCGAGCACGTGGTGCTGCTCAGCCGCGACCCGGGCATCCTGGTGGTGGAGGTCGAGCCCAAGCGCGGTCTGCGCGGCGAGGAGGACCTCGACCGCCTGCGGACCCTGCTCGACCGGCACGTCGCCCGCGTATGACGGCTCCGCGTACGACGGCTGCTCCCGCCACCGGGGCCTCCCGGGTCGCGCGCGGGTGTGCGGCGGCGGTCGCGTTCCTCTTCGCGGGGGCGGCCGTGCTGCTCGCCTTCGGCAGCACGGTCGAGATGGAGTCCTTCCCGGGGCTGCGGGAGAACCTGGCGCCGCTCGCCGTGTACCTGCTGGTGTTCGCCGTGCCGGCGGCCGCCGCCGGACTGGCGATGGCCGGGTGGCGGTCCGCAGCGGGATGGGCGGCCGCCGCGGTCGTCGGTGTCCTCGTCGCGGTGCGGCTGTGGACGCTCGCGCCGATGCTGCACTGCTGGTCCCACGACAGCGTGGGCAGGAACGACGACGGCTCGTACCACTGCGTGAACCGCGGCGACATGCTCCCCTGAGAAGCGGCCGCCGCCGCGGCCTCGGCCGGCCGCCGCGCGCGCGGCGTCAGCCCGCGTTCGCCGCCGCCGCGCACTCCGCGCAGGTGCCGAAGACCTCGACGGTGTGCGCCACGTTGACGTAGCCGTGTTCGGCGGCGACGGCCTCGGCCCACTTCTCCACGGCCGGGCCCTCCACCTCCACGGCCTTGCCGCAGCTGCGGCAGACCAGGTGGTGGTGATGGTCGCCGGTGGAGCAGCGGCGGTAGACGGACTCGCCGTCGGCGGTGCGCAGAACGTCGACCTCACCGGCGTCGGCGAGGGACTGCAGGGTGCGGTAGACCGTGGTGAGCCCGACCGAGTCGCCCTTGTGCTTGAGCATGTCGTGCAGTTCCTGCGCGCTGCGGAACTCGTCGACCTCCTGAAGGCACGCCGACACGGCGGCACGCTGCCGGGTGGAGCGGCCCTTCACGGGCGGTCCTGCGGTCGTCACGGGAATGCCTCCTCACATCTGGCCTCTGCCCGGGCCATTGTGCCAGCCCGGCCGGAGGGCAGTCAGGCGCCGACCCCGTCGCGCTCCGTGCGGCCGGCCGGAATGGCGCACTCGGCGGGATCACCGCCGGGCTGCGCGGCGGCCAGGGCCCGGGCGCGGCGCCGGGTCAGCGGGGTGGCCAGCGCGGTCAGCGCGATGAACGCGCCGATGGTCAGCAGCACGATCGTCGCACCGGGCGGCACGTCCTGGTAGTACGAGGTGACGGTGCCGCCGAGGGTCGTGCTCACGCCGATGGCGACGGCGATGGCGAAGGTGGCGGCGAAGCTGCGGGTGAGCTGCTGGGCCGCCGCGACGGGCACCACCATGAGCGCGCTCACCAGCAGCAGGCCGACCACGCGCATCGCGACCGAGACGGTCACGGCGGCGGTGATCGCCGTCAGCAGGTTCAGGAACCGCACCGGCAGGCCCGTCACCCGGGCGAACTCCTCGTCCTGGCTGACCGCGAACAGCTGCCGGCGCAGACCGACGGTGATCAGCACGACGAAGGCGGCCAGCAGGCAGATCGCGGTGACGTCGGACGCGGAGACCGTGGACAGGGAGCCGAAGAGGAACGACGACAGGTTCGTGGTGGAGCCGCCGGGGGCGAGGTTGATGAACATCACGCCGCCCGCCATACCGCCGTAGAAGAGCATCGCGAGGGCGATGTCGCCGCGGGTCCTGGCGTACCAGCGGACCAGCTCCATGAAGACGGCGCCGAAGACGGAGACCAGCGTCGCCATCCACACCGGGGACCAGGAGAGCAGGAAGCCGAGGCCGACGCCGGTCATGGCGACGTGGCCGATGCCGTCGCCCATGAGGGCCTGGCGGCGCTGCACGAGGTAGATGCCGACGGCGGGGGCGGTGATGCCGACCAGGACGGCGGCGAGCAGCGCCCGCTGCATGAAGGCGTAGTCGAGGATCTCCATCAGCTGAGCAGTCCCGTGCGGATCGGTTCGGTGCCCGCCGGCGCGTGCGGGTGGACGTGGTCGTGGCCGGGCAGCGCGTGCTGGCCGACGGCCTTCGGGGGCGGGCCGTCGTGCAGGACGCAGCCGTCGCGCAGGACGACCGCCCGGTCGATCAGGGGCTCTAGCGGGCCCAGTTCGTGCAGGACGAGCAGGACGGTGGCGCCCTCGGCGACCTGGTGGCGCAGTGTGTCGGCGAGGACGTCCTGGCTGACCAGGTCGACGCCCGCCATCGGCTCGTCCATGATCAGCAGTTCGGGTCCGGCGGCGAGGGCGCGGGCGATCAGGACGCGCTGGTGCTGGCCGCCGGAGAGGGCGTCGACCGAGTCCTTGGCGCGGTCCGCCATGCCGACCAGCTCCAGCGCGTCGCGCACCGCCTCGCGGTCGGCCTTGCGGAAGACGCCGAAGCGGGTGCGGGCCAGGCGGCCGGAGGAGACGACCTCGGTCACCGTGGCCGGGACGCCGCCCGCGGCGGTGGTGCGCTGCGGGACGTAGCCCACCCGCGCCCAGTCGCGGAAGCGGCCCTGCGGGGTGCCGAACAGCTCGATCTCGCCGGCGCTGACCGGCACCTGGCCGATGACGCCGCGCACGGCCGTCGACTTGCCCGAGCCGTTGGCGCCGAGCAGGGCGACGACCTCACCGCGGTGCACGGTGAGGTCGATGCCGCGCAGGACGGGGCGCGAACCGAGTTCTGCGCGGACGCCGCGCAGGGCGATGACGGGCTCCGTCATGCTGCCCTCCTCCGATGGGTCGGTCACTTGGCTCCCAGGGCCGTCCGCAGGGCCTTGAGGTTGGCCTCCATGACCTGGAAGTAGTCGTCGCCGCGGGACTCGTCGGTGATGCCCTCGAGCGGGTCGAGGACGTCCGTCTCGAGTCCGGCGTCGCCGGCGAGGGTCTTGGCGGTCTTGTCGCTGACGAGCGTCTCGTAGAACACGGTGGTGACGCCGTCGGCCTTGGCCATCTTCTCAAGTTCCTTCACGCGGGCGCCGCTGGGCTCGGACTCGGGGTCCAGGCCGCTGATGGCCTCCTCGGTCAGGCCGTAGCGCTCGGCGAGGTAGCCGAAGGCGGCGTGCGTGGTGATGAAGACGTCGGTCTTCCTGTCCCGCAGGCCGGTCTTGAAGGTGGTGTCGAGGTCGTTCAGCTTGCCGACCAGGGCCTCGGTGTTCTTCTTGTAGTCGGCGGCGTGGTCGGGGTCGGCCTTCTCGAAGGCCTTGCCGACGCCCTCGGCGACCTCGGCGTACTTCACCGGGTCCAGCCAGATGTGGGGGTCCTTGCCGCCCTCCGTCTCGTGGCTGTGGCCGTGCTCCTCCTCGGCGTGCTCGCCGGCGTGCTCCTCCTCGGCGTGCTCGTCCTCGTGGGCGTGCTCGTCGGCGGACTCCTCCGCGTGACCGCCGACCTCGGCGCCGTGCTCCTCCAGGGAGGTCAGGGTGGCCGCGTCGATCTTCGTCCTGACCTCGGACTGGCCGATGGCCTCGTCGACGGAGGGCTGGAGGCCCTTGAGGTAGAGCGCCGCGTCGGACTCCTGGAGCTGCGCGGTCTGCTTGGCGCTGATCTCCAGGTCGTGCGGCTCCTGGCCGGGCTCGGTGAGGCTGGTGACGTTGACGTGGTCGCCGCCGATCTGCTCGGCGAGGAAGGCCATCGGGTAGAACGACGCGACGACGTCGAACTTGTCGGTGCCGCCCGCGGCCGCGCTGTCGGAGGAACAGGCGGTCAGCGTTCCGAGGCCGAGTGCGGTGACCGCCGCCAGCGCGGCCCCGGATATGTGGTGTCGTCGTACGTTCATGACACTCATTTTCAACAAATATGGAAACCGTTGTCAACAAAGCACGTGAGAGGCCTGTAGGGGGCACCGATTTGGTCGAGGGGCAGCCCCCGCCGGTAACCTGAAGCATTCGCTGGAAGCATCTCGCTTCGTCGCCCGTCGTCGTAATGAAGAGAGCACCGTGGCCGCCGACAAGATCGACACCATCGTCAGCCTGAGCAAGCGCCGTGGCTTCGTTTTCCCTTGTAGTGAGATCTACGGCGGCCAGCGTGCCGCCTGGGATTACGGGCCGCTGGGTGTCGAGCTCAAGGAGAACCTCAAGCGCCAGTGGTGGCGCTACATGGTCACGTCGCGCGAGGACGTCGTCGGTATCGACTCGTCCGTCATCCTGGCCCCCGAGGTGTGGGTGGCCTCCGGCCACGTCGCCACCTTCACGGACCCGCTGACCGAGTGCACCTCCTGCCACAAGCGGTTCCGCGCGGACCACTTGGAGGAGGCGTACGAGGAGAAGAAGGGCCACGCCCCGGAGAACGGCCTCGCCGACCTCAACTGCCCCAACTGCGGCAACAAGGGCACCTTCACCGAGCCCAAGCAGTTCTCGGGTCTGCTCTCCACCCACCTCGGCCCGACGCAGGACTCCGGCTCCATCGCCTACCTGCGCCCCGAGACCGCCCAGGGCATCTTCACCAACTTCGGCCAGGTGCAGACCACTTCGCGCCGCAAGCCGCCGTTCGGCATCGCCCAGATGGGCAAGTCCTTCCGCAACGAGATCACGCCCGGCAACTTCATCTTCCGCACCCGCGAGTTCGAGCAGATGGAGATGGAGTTCTTCGTCAAGCCGGGCGAGGACGAGCAGTGGCAGGAGTACTGGATGGAGCAGCGCTGGAACTGGTACACCGGCCTGGGCCTGCGCGAGGAGAACATGCGGTGGTACGAGCACCCGAAGGAGAAGCTCTCCCACTACTCCAAGCGCACCGCTGACATCGAATACCGCTTCTCGTTCGGCGGCAGCGAGTGGGGCGAGCTGGAGGGTGTCGCCAACCGCACCGACTACGACCTCTCCGCCCACTCCAAGGCCTCCGGCCAGGACCTCTCCTACTTCGACCAGGAGGCCGGCGAGCGCTGGACGCCGTACGTCATCGAGCCGGCGGCCGGTGTCGGCCGGGCGATGCTCGCCTTCCTGCTCGACGCCTACGTCGAGGACGAGGCGCCCAACGCCAAGGGCAAGATGGAGAAGCGGACCGTGCTGCGGCTCGACCACCGCCTCGCCCCGGTCAAGGTCGCGGTGCTCCCGCTGTCCCGCAACGCCGACCTGTCCCCGAAGGCCAAGGGTCTCGCCCAGGCGCTGCGGCAGAACTGGAACATCGACTTCGACGACGCCGGCGCCATCGGCCGCCGTTACCGCCGGCAGGACGAGATCGGTACGCCGTTCTGCGTCACCGTCGACTTCGACACCCTGGACGACAACGCGGTGACCGTGCGCGAGCGCGACACCATGAAGCAGGAGCGCGTCTCGCTGGACCAGATCGAGGGCTACCTCGCGTCCCGGCTGATCGGCTGCTGACGGTCCTGCGTCCCGCGCCGTAGTACGCGGCCTCCGCCCACCCTCCTCCGACTCGGTCGGCCGGGGGGTGGGCGTCTTCGTGCGCCGGACGCGCGGTGAGCCCGCGCGCCTGAGCGCTCACGGCTCCGACGGGTCCACCGTCGCCTGGTGCGCCCGGACCAGATGCTCCCGCGCCTTGGGCCACGGCAGGAACGGGGCGCCCCTGCGCCAGCCGCACGTGTCGCATCTGAGCGTGCGCTGCACACCGGTGCGTTCGACCCGTACGACGTGTTCGCGGCCGTGCAGGTCCCAGCGGCTGACCTTGCTCGTGTCGATCCGCGGCATGAATCCTCCGGCGTCGGGGGGTGATGTCGCCCTACGTCTGCCCCCGTTCGGGGACGACAAGGAGTGTGCGGCGAGAACGGCACGATCCGGAGATGTGCGGCACCACCGGACCGCATGCGTGGGCGGGCACCACGAGTTGGGCCGGTCAGACGTCCGCCGGGGTGGCCCGGCGGGTCTCCGGCGAGGTCAGCCGCCCGGCCGTGCGCTCCGCGGTGGCGCGGGCCCAGCGGCCCGAGGTCAGGGCGCCCACCAGCAGGACCGACAGACCGCACGCGGCGAGGATCCACCAGCCGGGCCGCGCGGCCGGCACGAACGCGTCCGCGTACGACGAGGAGCCGACGCCCGCCGCCAGCACCGCGCCGACCACCGCCACGCCCAGCGTCTGGCCGAGCTGGCGGCTGGTGGAGGCGACCGCCGAGGCCACCCCGGCCTGCGCGGTCGGCATGCCGGAGACGGCCGTGTTGGTGATGGGGGCGTTGACGAAGCCGAAGCCGATGCCGAACAGGACGTAGCCGAGGAACAGGGTGGTGTCCGACGTCTCGGCCTCGAAGAGGGCGAAGAGGAGCCCGCTGGCCGTCATCGCGCCGCCCGCGACCAGCAGCGGCAGGCGCGGGCCCCGGCTGCCGACCAGCCGGCCGGACAGCGGGGCGCACAGGAACGTGGGGACGGCCATCGGGAGCATCCACAGGCCCGCCTCCAGGGCGCTCAGGCCCCGGACGTTCTGGAGGTACAGCGTGGACAGGAACAGGAACCCGCCGAGCGCCGCGAACGCGCTCACCGCGATCACGGTGGCCCCGCTGAACGGGGCGGAGCGGAAGAACCGCAGGTCGATGAGGGGTTCGGGGCGGCGCGGCTCGTAGCGCAGGAGGGCGAGCAGGGCGGCGAGGGCCACGGCGGCGAAGGGGGCGGTCACCGCGAGGGCGGCGTGCGGGGCCTCGATGATCGCGTACGTGAGGGAGCCGAAGAGGACGATCACCAGGAGCTGGCCCACCGGGTCCGGGCGGCGCGCCTTCGGCGCGCGGGACTCCGGGACGAAACGCCAGGTGAGCAGCAGCGCGGCCAGCCCCACCGGCAGGTTGATCCAGAAGATGGCGCGCCAGCCGACCGACTCCACCAGCAGCCCGCCGACCAGGGGACCGGCGGCCATCGAGATGCCGACGACCGCGCCCCACGCACCGATCGCGCGGGCCCGCTCGCGCCGGTCGGTGAAGGTGTTGGTGATGATCGACATGGCGACCGGGTTCAGCATCGAGCCGCCCACCGCCTGCACCGTACGGAACGCCACCAGCGACGGCAGGTCCGGCGCGAGCGAGCACAGCACCGAGCCGAGGGTGAAGACCACCAGGCCCGCCATGAACACCCGTCTGCGGCCGATCCGGTCGGCGGTGGAGCCCGCGAGCATCAGCAGCGACGCCAGGACGAGGGTGTACGCGTCGATGGTCCACTGCAGGCCCGAGGTGCTCGCGTGGAACTCCCGCTGCATGGCGGGCAGGGCGACGTTCAGGACCGTGTTGTCCAGGCTCACGATCAGCAGGCTCATGCAGCAGATCGCGAGCACCAGCATGCGACGGCCGTGGCTGAGCTCGGGCATGGGCGCCATCGTACGCCCGCTTCGATAGTGCGTCTAACTAATGACCGCTACACGGTCCCCGGGTCCGGGCCGTGCCGGGCAGTCCGCGGCATGCGGGACAATGGGGCCATGTCCACGCCCCTGTCGACGACGAACCCGTCCCTGCGGATCGGCCCGCACGCGGTGCAGCCGCCCGTCGTCCTGGCCCCCATGGCCGGGATCACCAACGCCCCGTTCCGGACGCTGTGCCGGGAGTTCAGCGGGGGCAAGGGGCTGTTCGTCAGCGAGATGATCACCACCCGGGCGCTGGTCGAACGCAACGACAAGACGATGCAGCTGATCCGCTTCGACGCGAGCGAGAAGCCCCGCTCCATCCAGCTGTACGGCGTCGACCCGGCGACCGTCGGCAAGGCCGTCCGCATGATCGCGGAGGAGGACCTCGCCGACCACATCGACCTCAACTTCGGCTGCCCGGTGCCCAAGGTGACCCGCAAGGGCGGCGGCTCGGCCCTGCCCTACAAGCGCAACCTGCTGCGGTCCATCCTGCGCGAGGCCGTCGCCGGCGCCGGGGACCTGCCGGTGACGATGAAGATGCGCAAGGGCATCGACGACGACCACCTCACCTACCTGGACGCCGGACGGATCGCGGTGGAGGAGGGCGTGACCGCCATCGCGCTCCACGGCCGCACCGCCGCCCAGCACTACGGCGGCACCGCCGACTGGGAGGCGATCGCCCGGTTGAAGGAGCACGTCCCGGAGATCCCGGTGCTCGGCAACGGCGACATCTGGTCGGCCGAGGACGCGCTGCGGATGGTGCGCGAGACGGGCTGCGACGGCGTGGTCGTGGGCCGGGGCTGCCTGGGCCGGCCGTGGCTGTTCGCGGATCTGGTGGCGGCGTTCGAAGGGCGCGCGCAGGACCTCGCGCGGCCCGCGCTCCGGGAGGTCGCGGACGTGATGGTCCGGCACGCCACGCTGCTCGGCGAGTGGATCGGCGACGAGGCGCGCGGGGTGATCGACTTCCGCAAGCACGTTGCCTGGTACCTGAAGGGCTTCGCGGTCGGCTCCGAGATGCGCAAGCGCCTCGCGGTCACGTCCTCGCTGGCACAGCTGCGGGCGGGACTGGACGAGCTGGACCTCGACCAGCCCTGGCCCACCGGCGCCGACGGCCCCCGCGGCCGGACGTCCGGGAACAACCGCGTGGTGCTGCCGGACGGCTGGCTGAAGGACCCGTACGACTGCGCGGGCGTGACCGAGGACGCGGAGCTCGACACCTCCGGCGGCTGAACGGCGCTCCGGGAGGGGGTCCGCGGCATCGAGCCGCGGGCCTCCTTTCCGCTGTCCCGGCCGGTGGTGGGGCGGACCCGGCGTGGGGGCCCGGGTCCGCCCCCGTTCCGTACGGACGGGGCGGCCGGTGTGTTCATCCGTCGGGCGCGGCGCGGTGCCGCCGCCGGGTCGGCGGGTCGGGCCGGGAGCGGTCCGCATGGTGAAATCCGCCCCGGTGTGGCAGCGTGATTCTCGCCACCCTTGATAAGGGTTGCGCTCACATGAGCGGATCTCGGGCGGTTGCACTTCTCAAAGGGTGGCACTGAGTGCCATCTCTTGATCGTTCATCGAGCGAAATCAAACGTGGAGTTTGCCGCTCGAATGAGCACCTGGAGGGTCGTGTCGGGAGTCCCGCGTTCAAGAAGTGAAAACACATGGCTGGGATCGCTTGCCAAGCTTTGACTTTCGATCCGCTGGCGGACGAGTGGTTACAGGCGCATGACGCACAAGTGGACGTACCCATGTGCCTTTGATCTGGGTACATTCCTCGCCGTCAGGGCAGCCACCGCGTCCTCGAGGAGTCGGACCCGTGTCGGAAAACAAAGATCCCCACGTAGCTCAGCCGGGCACGAGCGTTGAGGGCGTGAAGTTCGTCTACGACTTCACCGAAGGCAACAAGGACCTCAAGGACCTCCTCGGCGGCAAGGGCGCCAACCTCGCCGAGATGACCAACCTGGGCCTCCCCGTCCCGCCCGGCTTCACCATCACCACCGAGGCCTGCAAGACCTACCTCGACAGTGGCGAGGAACCGGCGGCACTGCGTGACGAGGTGAGTGCGCACCTCGACGCCCTCGAAGCGACCATGGGCAAGAAGCTCGGGCAGGCCGACGACCCCCTCCTCGTGTCGGTCCGCTCCGGGGCCAAGTTCTCCATGCCCGGCATGATGGACACCGTCCTCAACATCGGCCTCTCCGACAAGTCGGTGCAGGGCCTGGCCCGGCAGGCCGGCGACGACCGGTTCGCCTGGGACTCCTACCGGCGCCTCATCCAGATGTTCGGCAAGACCGTCCTCGGCGTCGACGGCGAGCTGTTCGAGGACGCGCTGGAGGCGGCGAAGACGGCCAAGAAGGTCACCGTCGACACCGAGCTGGAGGCCGCCGACCTCAAGAAGCTCGTCACCAAGTTCAAGAAGATCGTCAGGACCGAGGCCGGGCGGGACTTCCCGCAGGACCCGCGCGAGCAGATGGACCTCGCCATCAAGGCCGTCTTCGACTCCTGGAACGGCGACCGCGCCAAGCTCTACCGCCGCCAGGAGCGCATCCCGCACGACCTCGGCACAGCGGTCAACGTCTGCTCCATGGTCTTCGGCAACCTCGGCCCCGACTCCGGCACCGGTGTCGCCTTCACCCGCGACCCCGCCTCCGGCCACCAGGGCGTCTACGGCGACTACCTCCAGAACGCGCAGGGCGAGGACGTCGTCGCCGGCATCCGCAACACCGTGCCGCTCGCGGAACTGGAGTCGATCGACAAGAAGTCCTACGACCAGCTGATGCAGATCATGGAGACGCTGGAGAACCACTACAAGGACCTCTGCGACATCGAGTTCACCATCGAGCGCGGCCAGCTGTGGATGCTCCAGACCCGCGTCGGCAAGCGCACGGCGGGCGCGGCCTTCCGCATCGCCACGCAGCTGGTGGACCAGGGCCTGATCGACGAGGCCGAGGCGCTGACCCGCGTCAACGGCGCGCAGCTCGCCCAGCTGATGTTCCCGCGCTTCGACGAGGACGCGAAGGTCGAGCAGGTGGGCCGCGGCATCGCCGCCTCCCCGGGCGCGGCCGTCGGCAAGGCGGTCTTCGACTCCTACACCGCCGTCAAGTGGTCGCGCTCCGGTGAGAAGGTCATCCTGATCCGCCGCGAGACCAACCCCGACGACCTCGACGGCATGATCGCGGCCGAGGGCATCCTCACCTCCCGCGGCGGCAAGACCTCCCACGCGGCCGTGGTCGCGCGCGGCATGGGCAAGACCTGCGTCTGCGGCGCGGAGGAGCTGGAGGTCGACACCAAGCGCCGCCGGATGACCGTCCCCGGCGGGCACGTCGTCGAGGAGGGCGACGTCGTCTCCATCGACGGCTCGTCCGGCAAGGTCTACCTGGGCGAGGTCCCGGTCGTCCCCTCCCCGGTCGTCGAGTACTTCGAGGGCCGGATGCACCCGGGCGCCGACGACGCCGACGAGCTGGTCGAGGCCGTGCACCGGATGATGGCCTTCGCCGACCGCAAGCGCCGGCTGCGGGTGCGCGCCAACGCCGACAACGCCGAGGACGCCCTGCGCGCCCGCCGTTTCGGCGCCCAGGGCATCGGCCTGTGCCGCACCGAGCACATGTTCCTCGGCGACCGGCGCGAGCTGGTCGAACGCCTGATCCTCGCCGACACCGAGGCCGAGCGCGAGGAGTCCCTGAAGGCCCTGCTGCCGCTCCAGAAGCGGGACTTCGTGGAACTCTTCGAGGCGATGGACGGCCTGCCGGTCACCATCCGCCTGCTCGACCCGCCGCTGCACGAGTTCCTGCCCGACATCACCGAGCTGTCGGTCCGCGTCGCCCTCGCCGAGTCCCGCCAGGAGCCGCACGAGAACGAACTGCGTCTCCTCCAGGCCGTACACCGCCTGCACGAGCAGAACCCGATGCTGGGCCTGCGCGGTGTCCGTCTCGGCCTGGTCATCCCGGGCCTGTTCACCATGCAGGTGCGGGCCATCGCGGAGGCCGCCGCCGAGCGCAGGGCCGCCAAGGGCGACCCGCGCGCGGAGATCATGATCCCGCTGGTCGGCACCGTCCAGGAGCTGGAGATCGTCCGCGAGGAGGCCGACAAGGTCATCGCCGAGGTCGAGGCCGCCACCGGCACGGAACTCAGGCTGGCCATCGGCACGATGATCGAGCTGCCGCGCGCCGCGCTGACCGCCGGCCAGATCGCGGAGGCGGCGGAGTTCTTCTCCTTCGGCACCAACGACCTCACCCAGACGGTGTGGGGCTTCTCCCGGGATGACGTGGAGGCCAGCTTCTTCACCGCCTACCTGGAGAAGGGCATCTTCGGGGTGTCGCCGTTCGAGACGATCGACAAGGACGGCGTCGGCTCCCTGGTGAAGCTCGCCGCCCGGGCCGGCCGCGCCACCCGCCCCGACCTGAAGCTCGGCGTCTGCGGCGAGCACGGCGGCGACCCCGAGTCGGTCCACTTCTTCCACGAGGTCGGCCTGGACTACGTCTCCTGCTCCCCGTTCCGCATCCCGGTCGCCCGACTGGAGGCCGGCCGCGCGGCGGTCACCTCGGCGGGCAGCGACCACCGCTGACCCCCTCCGGGGCGGCGCGAAGCCCCGGAGCCGTTGCCTGTCACCCGACCACCCTCACCGATCGGCAACGGCTCCGGACCACGAAGGAGAGGGCGGCACCCGTGCGGGGGTGCCGCCCTCCCGTCGTTCCCCGTGCTGGACGTCGTCGGCGAGAATCGTGCGGCCGCCGCGGACGAGGCCCGGCAGGAGACAGCGCGTCAGGCCGAACGGGTTTCCCTGCCCCGGTTCAGCGGGCTGCCCCGTCGGGGTGCGCCGTGGCGGCCGACGGAGCAGTGGCACCGTCCCCGACCTGCCCTGCACCGCCCCAACGGCTGTGCTGTCGAGCACTCCGCACCGGCGTCGTGGCAGCCCCGGCGGGCTGTAGTGTCTCGTGCCGGACTCACGGAGCCGCCGTGGTGGGGGAGTGCAGGGAGCAGCAGTGCCACTGGGAATACGCAGGAGCAGCATCAGGCCGCTGAGTGCCATGGGCGGGTACGCCGTCGACCCCTGGCGGTCGTTCCGGCGCACGGTCGGGGCGGTGCTCTTCGGGTGGGCCGCCGCGGCCGTCACCGCGGGGGCGTCCTACCTGGCGCTGCGCTGGGTGTGGGTGCCCATTGCCGTGGGGGTTCCGCTGTGTCTGGCGTTCGCCGTGTTCCTGATGCTGCTCCATCGTGCGGGGTGGATCGCCCTGCTGTCGTTCGTGCCGGGGCTGTTCGTCCTCGTCGGGGCCGTCCAGTACGCGCCCGAGGCGGCGTTGGAGCTGCGCGGGGTGCGCGAGAGCGTGGTGATCGTGGCGGACAGTGTGGACGAGACCGGTGGTGACAACCACCGGTTCACGCTGCGTACGGCGGAGGGCGAGGAGTTGGCGGAGCGGCTCACCCACAACGGTGACGGCTCGGGTCTGGAGGTGGGGGACCGGCTCGATGTCCTCCGTGACCCGGAGGGTGTGGCGCCCATGGAGCAGGCGGACGAGGTGGACGCGGCGGGGCGGCTGAGTGGTCTGATCGGCGGCCTCGTGGCGTGGACGCTCCTGGCGCTGCTCGCCGGGCGGCGCGGGCATGTGCGCCGCCGGCGCGGGAAGACCGACTCCCTGTTGCTGTCCCTGTAGGGGCGGGGGGAGCCGGTCTGTGCGCGGGACGGTGTCAGTCGGAGCCGCCGCGTCGCCTGCGGGCCGCGATCATCACGCCGCCGCCCAGCAGGACGACGGCCGCGCCGCCGGCCGCGATGTACGGGGTGGCGTCGCTGCCGCCGGTCTCGGCGAGGTCGGTGCCGCCGCCCTGCTCCTCGCTGCCGGAGCCGGTGTCCTCCGTGGTCCCGGTCCCGGCGTCGTCGCCGGTGTCGGTCCCGGTCTCCTCGTGGGGCGTGAAGTCCGCGGGCGGCTTGTCGCAGCCGATGCCGTCGCCGTCGCGGTCCAGGTGCTTGCCGTAGTGGGGGCTGGACGCGGGGATGTGGGCGTGCCCGTTCGCGTACGCCTCGGAGCAGTTCTCGAACGGGGTGTTGCCGCCGTGTGCCGTCGCGGTGGCCGGTACGGCGGCCAGGGCGAGTGCGGCGAGGACCGCGGCGGCGGAGGTACGGATCGGGTTCATGGTGAGGAGCCCCCCAGATCGGGCGATTGCGTGTGCTTGGTGCGAGCGTGACGAAGCTACTGGGGGGCTCGTGCCCTGTGGGGCGTATGAAAAGCCTGTGATGCGAACGTGATGTGACCGGAGAGTAGCTCTCCGCTATCGGGCTGCCGTCACCCCGGCGTCACACCCGGAACGGTCCCGTCACCTCGTACGTGATGCCCCCCGATGAACTCCCGCTCGTGCCGCGCTGGCTGGAGAAGTACAGGCGGCTGCCGTCCGGGGAGAAGGCGGGGCCGGTGATCTCGGAGCCCGACTGGCCGGCGATGCGCAGGAACGGGGCCACCACGTCGTCGGGGGTGATGACGCAGATCTCCATGTTCCCGCCGTCCTCGGCCACGAAGAGGTCGCCGGAGGAGGTGCCGGTGACGTTGTCGACGCCGGTCAGGGGAGCGGTGCCGCCCGTCACCAGTGAGTCGTCGTAGGCGAGGGCGAGGGTCTGGGCGGCCGCGTCGTACTGCCAGACGCGGTTGTCGCCCTTGGTGGTGAACCAGCAGGTGTCGTTGGCGTAGTAGCAGCCCTCGCCGCCGTTGAAGCGCTTGGCGCCGGAGACCTGGGCGCGGGTGGCGGTGGCGCCCGACGGGTCGGGGACCCGCGCCCAGCTCACCGGGCCGCTGGTGCCGCTGCCGGCGACCAGCACCTCCAGCGTGCCCGACGACAGATCGCCCCAGGTGGTGGGCCGGAAGCGGTAGAAGCAGCCGTCCGACACGTCCTCGGTCAGGTAGATCACCCCGCGGACCGGGTCGGCGGCCGCCGCCTCGTGCTTGAAGCGGCCCATGGCGTCACGGCGGACGGCCGCCTTCACGCCCCACGGGTCGGTCTCGTAGACGTACCCCCGGTCCACCTCCTCGCAGGACAGCCAGGTGTTCCAGGGGGTCTTCCCGCCCGCGCAGTTCTGCCGGGTGCCGGACAGGACGCGGTACGCGCCCGTGATGGCGCCGGTGGCCGAGAACTTCAGCGCGCTCGCCCCGCCCGAGGGGTTGATCTCCGAGTTGGAGACGTAGATCCAGCCCGAGCCGTCGGCGTAACAGGCCCCGCCGTCGGGGGCGTTGTGCCAGGTGTACGAGGTGCCGGTGACCGTTCTGCCGGAGCGGGCCACGACCCGGCTGGTGAACCCGGCGGGGAGGCTGACGCCGTTGGCGTCCGCCGCCCCGAGCGGGCCGTAGGGGCCGGTGCCGGGCTGGGCGGGGGCGGCGTACGCCGCGCCGCGCCACAAGGTTCCGCCGAACACGGCGGAGGTGCCGCCTACGGCGGTCGCACGAAGGAAGGTACGACGTTCCACTGTCGCTCCAAGAGGTGCCGTGACCGTCCCGCCGCCGGTCGGCGGCGGGGGCGTGCGAGCAGCGAACCTAGGGGAGCGGAATGGACGCCTCATGACCGGGGCCGTACCAGCGGATGACCATCACGGCGGGCCTACAGGGGCACGGCCACCGCCGTGAACGTCGTCTGCGGGGTCTGCGGGCTGGTGAAGCGCGCGTTGACCAGGTAGAGGCGGTCGCGGAAGCGGGCGGCGGTGGCGGGCACGTCGAAGCGCGGGTCGGTGATCGAGCGGCGCAGGGTCGCCGTCGTGGCCCCGGCGTCCAGGTCGAACACGGTGACCACGTTCAGCCGGTTCTGCACGACGTACAGGGTGCGGCCGACACGGACCAGGCCGTCGCCGTTGACCACGCTCTCCGCCCCGGACAGGGCGATGCGGGTGGCGCGCCCGGTGCGCGGGCACACCCGGTACAGCTCGCCCGGGGTGCTCTTGACCACGATCACCTCGCGGCCGTCGGGCGTGCTCACGATGCCGTTGGCGTTGTTGACGTCCGGCAGCTGCTCCCAGTCGCCGGTGAGCGGCAGCGCGCGGACGGTGCCGCCCCGGCCGCGCGGAACGCCGTACAGGACCGCGTCGCGGGAGTCGGTGAACCAGGCGCGGTCCCGGAGGAGCACGACGTCGTTGACGAAGTGGCCGGTGGGCGCGGTGAGTTCGTACGTCGTGCGCAGCTCGCCGGTGCGGGCGTCCACGAGGCGGGCGGTGCCGCCCGCGCCGCCGGCGACGTACAGCAGGCCGTCGTCGCCCAGCTTGAGGCCGATGGCCGCCAGGCCGGGGGCGCCCCCGTGCAGGACGGCGCCCCGGCCGGTGCGCAGGTCGGTGCGGTGGATCGCGCCGTTGGCGCGGGAGCCCATGTAGGCGTACGGCGCGCTGCCGATGGTGATGCCCTCGGGCAGCCAGCCGTCGGGCAGCGGGAACTCGGTCGGCCAGGGGTGCGCGCGGTGGGCGGCCCGCGCGGTGCCGGAGCCGGCCGCCACCGCGAACGCGGCGACGGCGGCACCGCCGAGCAGGGCGCGCCGGGAGGGTCGGGACTGCTGGGGGGTCATGGTGGGGGCCTCCGTGACGGATGGGGTGGGGCCTGACACGGGTGGGGCGGTACCGATGTAACCCGATGACCCCGCCCGCCGGGCGGAACGACCCGGACCCGACAGGAATCCGACAGGCCCCGCGCCCTCAGGCCGCCCTCACCTCGTACGCCGTCACCCGGACCGTCTCGTCGTCCAGGCACGCGCCCGACTCCAGGTCGAAGCGCTGCTTCAGGAGCGGGGAGGCGACGAACGGGCGGTCTCCGTGGGTGCCGGTCAGGCCGCGGGAGAGGACCGCGGCGCCGGTGAAGGGGTCCCGGTTGTCGATGGCGTAGAGGCGGCCGGTGCGGTCGGCGAAGACGGCGGCCTGCCGGCCGTCGGGGAGCAGCGCGGCCACGCCCCGGCCGGGGAGCAGCGCGCTCAGGTCGCAGACCGTGAACCAGTCCTCCGCCAGGCGGAGCCGCACCTTCAGATCGGTGGTCTCGGGTGCCAGGGTCATCGCGTGGCGCTTCCTTCCAGGAGGTCGTCGGCGGGGCGCAGGCCGATGTTCAGCAGCGGCAGGTCGGGCTTGATCTGGTCGCGCTCGGGGACGAAGGCGACCACCGGGTCGGGGGTGTCGGGCGCGTTCACGAAGGACACGAACCGGGCGAGCTTCTCCGGGTCGTTGATGGTCTCGGCCCACTCGTCGCGGTAGTGGGAGACATGGGCGGCCATCAGCGCCTCCAGCTCGTCGCAGATCCCGAGCGCGTCGTGGACGACCACGTCCCGGACGTGGTCCAGGCCGCCGGGGATCCGGTCCAGCCACACGCTGGTGCGCTCCAGCCGGTCGGCGGTGCGGATGTAGAACATCAGGAACCGGTCGATCAGGCGGATCAGCTCGGCGTCGGAGAGGTCCTGCGCGAGCAGGTCGGCGTGGCGCGGGGTGGCGCCGCCGTTGCCGCCGACGTACAGGTTCCAGCCGCCCGCGGTGGCGATGACGCCGAAGTCCTTCGACTGGGCCTCGGCGCACTCGCGCTGGCAGCCGGAGACCGCCGACTTCAGCTTGTGCGGCGACCTGAGCCCCCGGTAGCGCAGCTCCAGGTCGATCGCCATGCGCACGGAGTCCTGCACGCCGTACCGGCACCAGGTCTGTCCCACGCAGGACTTCACCGTGCGCAGCGACTTGCCGTAGGCGTGGCCGGACTCGAAGCCGGCGTCGACCAGGCGGGCCCAGATGACGGGCAGTTGCTCGACCCGCGCGCCGAACATGTCGATGCGCTGACCGCCGGTGATCTTCGTGTAGAGGCCGAAGTCGCGGGCGATCTCGCCGATCACGATCAGCTTCTCCGGGGCGATCTCGCCGCCGGGGATGCGGGGCACGACCGAGTACGAGCCGTTCTTCTGCAGGTTGGCCAGGAAGTGGTCGTTGGTGTCCTGGAGCGCCGCCTGCTCGCCGTCCAGGACGTGGGTGGCGGCGCCGATCGTCGGGGCGAGGGAGGCGATGATCGAGCCGACCGTCGGCTTGCACACCTCGCAGCCCTCGCCGCCCCGGGCGCCCTCACGGCCGTACCGGTCCAGTAGCTCCCGGTAGGAGGTGATGCGCAGGGCGAGGACGATCTCGTACAGCTGCTCGCGGGTTTGGGCGAAGCAGCCGCACAGGCCCTTGTCGACCTCGACGCCGCTCGCCTCCAGCTCGGCGTTGACCAGCTGGCCGAGTACCTTGACGCAACTGCCGCACGTGGTACCGGCCTTGGTGCACTTCTTCACCTCGGGCACGGTGGTGCACCGGTGCTCGGTGACGGCGCCGCGGATCGTGCCCTTGGTGACGTTGTTGCAGGAGCAGATGATCGCGTCGTCCGGCAGCGCGGCCGGGCCGAGCTGCGCGGGCGCCCCGGCGCCGGCCGGCAGCACCAGCGACTCGGGGGAGACCGGCGGGACCGAGCCGGTGAACGCCTTCAGCGTGCCGTACGCCTCCGCGTCGCCCACCAGGATGCCGCCGAGCAGGGTGCCGTCGCGGCCGATGACCAGCTTCTTGTAGAGGCCGGCGCGCGAGTCGGAGTAGACGACGTCCAGGCAGTCCTCGGCCGTGCCGTGCGCGTCGCCGAAGGAGGCCACGTCCACGCCGAGCAGCTTCAGCTTGGTGGACAGGTCCGCGCCGGTGAAGGACGCCTCGTCGGCGGCGATCGTCGCGGCGGCCGTCTCGGCCTGCTCGTACCCGGGGGCGACCAGGCCGTACACCCGGCCGTCGGCGGCCAGCGCGCACTCGCCGATCGCGAAGACGTGCGGGTCGGCGACGGTGCGGCACTGCTCGTCGACCGCGATGCCGCCGCGCTCGCCGACCGTCAGACCGCAGTCGCGGGCGAGCTGGTCGCGGGGGCGGACCCCGGCGGAGAACACCACCAGGTCGGTGGCGAGTTCGGAACCGTCGGACAGCCTCATCCCGGTGACCGCGCCGTCCTCGCCGACCACGATCTCCTGCGTGCCGACGCCGGTGTGGACGGACAGGCCCATCTCCTCGATGGTGCGCAGCAGCGCGGCGCCGCCGCCCTCGTCGACCTGGACGGGCATCAGCCGGGGCGCGAACTCCACGATGTGGGAGGTGAGTCCGAGGCCCTTGAGCGCGCCCGCCGCCTCCAGGCCGAGCAGGCCGCCGCCGACCACGGCACCGGTCGTCGACGTCTTCGCGTACTCCTCGATCGCGAGCAGGTCCTCGATCGTGCGGTAGACGAAACAGCCCTCGGCGTCCTTGTTCGGCACGGGCGGCACGAACGGGAAGGAGCCGGTGGCCAGGACCAGGACGTCGTAGCCGACGACGAGACCGGACCGGGCCGTCACCGTCCGCGCCGCGCGGTCGACCGCTTCCGCCGGGTCGCCGACGTGCAGCTCGATGCCGTGCTCCGCGAGGAACGCCGGGTCCGTCATGGACAGGTCCTCGGGGGTCTTCCCCGAGAAGTACGAGGTGAGCGCCACGCGGTCGTACGCCGGACGCGGCTCCTCGCACAGCACGACCACGCGGTGGGTGGCGGTCAGGCCGCGCTCGGCGAGTGCCTCCAGGAAGCGCTGGCCGACCATGCCGTGGCCGACGAGCACGATCGTGGGGGATGCCCCCGGGGTGGCGGTCATCAGGAGCCTCCATCGTTGGTGAGCAGGTGGAGCAGGGGCCCGCCGCCGGAGGGGAGCGGCTCTGCTCCCTCCCAGGCGCGCGCGAGCGCGCCGACGGTGCCCAGTTCGCCGACGAGGACCCCGCCGACCAGGCGGTCGTCACGGACGACGACCTTGCGGTAGGTGCCCCGGGTGGCGTCGGTGAGCTGCACGACGTCGTCGCCCGGCAGCGCGTCGGTCTCGCCGAACGCGGCGAGGTCGAAGGGGCTGTCGGGGCCGGTGAGCGTGAGCCGGGTCAGGGAGCGGGTGCCGGTGTAGCGGGCGGCGGTGTCCCCGGCGAGCAGCGCGGCGAGCGCGTCGGCCTGCTCCAGCGCCGGGGCGGCCAGCCCGTACACGGTGCCGGCGTGCTGGACGCAGTCGCCGACGGCGTGGACGTACGGGTCGGAGGTGCGCAGCTCGTCGTCGACGACGATGCCCTTGCGGACCTCCAGCCCGGCCGCCTTGGCGAGACCGGCCCTCGGGTGCACCCCGCAGGCCAGCACCACGAGGTCGGCGTCGAGGGCGTAGCCGTCGGCCAGCTCCACCGAGCGGACGGCGCCGCCGACGCAGCGCACGTCCCGCACCCGGCACTCCGTGTGCACCTCCACGCCGAGGTCGGCCAGGTGCCGCCCGACCAGCGCGGACGCGGCCGGGTCGAGCTGCCGCTCCATCAGCCGCTCGGACTGCTGGGCGAGGACGACCTGCGCGCCGCGCACGGCGAGCGCGCGGGCCGCCGAGACGCCGAGCAGCCCGCCGCCGATCACCACCGCCCGCACCCCCGGCCGTACCGCCTTGGCCAGGCCCAGGCAGTCGTCCATGGTGCGGAACGCGTGCACGCCCTCGGGCAGTTCGTGGTCCTCGGTGAACAGGCCGCGCAGCGGCGGCAGGACGGGGTTGGAGCCGGTGGCCAGGACGAGCCTGTCGTATGCGATCACGGAACCGTCCGCGCAGGCGACGGTCCGCCCGGCGCGGTCGATGCCGGTGACCCGGGCCCGGGTCAGCTCCGCGGGCGCCGGGAGGGCGATCACCTCGGGGCTGTAGCGCCCGGCCAGCACCTCGGCGAGCAGCACCCGGTTGTAGGGCCGGTGCTCCTCCTCGCCGATCAGCGTCACGGGCGTGCCGAGCTCGCCGAGCCGGCGGGCGAGTCGTACGCCCGCGAGGCCGGAGCCGATCACCACCACACGCTCATTCGAGGTCATGACATCGAGCGTGCGGTGCGGGTGTTACCCGGCGGCATCACCTCTGTTTCCCGTGCGGAACGCTGCCCTCAGCGGGTCGGCGGGGTGGATGTGAGGGTTCCGGGCGGCCGGCGGGGCGCCGCTGTGAGGAGGGCAACCTCAATAAACGCTCATCTTGATGGACGGCACATCTATCGCGTCCCTAGGGTCGTGACCATGCCCGACATCTCCCTGACCATGGTCGTCCTGCTCTGCCTGGCCGCCCTCGCCGCGGGCTGGATCGACGCCGTGGTCGGCGGGGGCGGGCTGCTGCTCCTGCCGGTCCTGCTGCTCGGCCTGCCCGCCGGGACGCCGGCCGCGCACGCCCTGGGCACCAACAAGGCGGTGGCGATCGTGGGCACCACGGGCGCCGCGGTCACCTACGCCCGCAAGGCACCGGTCGACGTGAGGACCGCCGTGCGCATCGGACTGGCCGCCCTCGCCGGTTCGTCGGCCGGGGCGTTCTTCGCGGCCGGGATGAGCACCGAGGTCCTCAAGCCGGTCATCATGGTGGTGCTGCTCGCCGTCGCGGCCTTCGTCATCCTGCGCCCCGCCTTCGGCACGGCCCCCGCCACCGGCCCGGCGACCCCGCGCCGGATCCTCGCGGCGATCGGCCTGGCCGGGCTCGGCATCGGCTTCTACGACGGTCTGATCGGCCCCGGCACCGGCACGTTCCTGGTGCTGGCGCTCACCGCCGTGCTGCACCTGGACCTGGTCACCGCCTCCGCCACCGCCAAGATCGTCAACTGCTGCACCAACGCCGGCGCGCTCGCCACCTTCGCCTGGCAGGGCGCGGTGCTGTGGCAGCTGGCCGCCGTGATGGCCGTGTTCAACCTGGCGGGCGGCACCCTCGGCGCCCGCACGGCGCTGAAGAAGGGCAGCGGGTTCGTCCGGATCGTCCTGCTGACGGTCGTCTTCGCCCTGGTGGCGAACCTGGCGTACGAGCAGTGGCTCGCCTGAGCGGTGCCCGCCCGTCGCCCCGGCCCGGGGACCGTTCAGTGGCTGCCCGTCAGATGGGCGTACACGACGACGTTCCCCCGGTAGCCGGTCGTCGGTGAGTAGTCGCCGCCGCAGGTGATGACCCGCAGCTCGGGGCGGTCCGCCGCGCCGTAGACCTTCGCGTCGGGGAACTCCCGCGCGTCGTACACCTCGACGGCGTGCACGGTGAACTCGGCGACGCCGCCGTCCCGCCGGTCCACCTCGATGGTGCTGCCCTTGCGCAGCGCGCCGAGGGAGTAGAAGACGGCCGGACCGTCGGCGTTGTCGACGTGGCCCGCGATGATCGCGGTGCCGGTCTCGCCCGGGGTGGTGCCCGCCTCGTACCAGCCGGCGAGGTTCTCGCGGCCGGGGGGCGGGACGTCGAGGCTGCCGGTGCCCGTCAGGCCCAGGCCGATCAGGGGCGCGTCCACGTCGATCGCGGGGATGCGGACCCGGTCGGGCGCGGAGGGCGTCAGCGCGGCCGCCGCGGACCGGCCCGCGCCGTGGCCGCCGGCCCCGGTGTGCGCCTGGGCGGCGGAGGGCTGCGGCGGGGAGTGCGCCCCGGTCCCGTCGCGCAGCAGCCACATCCCGCAGCACAGGGCGACCACGGTGACGGAGGCTATGACGGCGTTGCCCGGACCCCCGGTCCGGCGGAACCTGCGGCGCATCACGGACGGACCTCCTGTCGAGTCGGCCCCGTGCCCCCTCCGGGCCGCGAGGGGCGTCGGACCCGGAGGGGGAGGGGACATGCGGTACCGGCGGGACGGGCAGCGGAGGGTGCCCGTCAGATCCCGTCGCCTCTCGCCCGGCGATGCAGGAGCCAGGTACCGCCCGCGGCGGCGACGGCCAGAGCCGTCACACCGGCCGCGGTCTGCACGGGGTCGGGGCCCAGCGCGCCCCCGACCCCCGTCTTCACACTGCCCCGGGGACGCACCTGCTGCGCACCGGGCGTGAGCGTCACCTCCAGATCGCCGGAGACCCGCCGGCCGCTCCCGGCGCACGTCGCGACGATCTCGTACGTCCCCGGCTGCGCGCCCGGCGGCACCTGGAACCGCCCGGTCGCCTCGCCTCCGTGGGCGTCCGGCGCCAGCGTGAACCGGCCGCCGCCGACGGCGGAGGCGTCGCCCGCCGCCGACCCGTCGCCGCCGCACGCCGCGGTGCCCACCGTGACCTGCGCGCCCGGCGCGACCGAGGACGGGTACGCCTCCAGGGCCCCGGCCGACGTGCCGTGCGGGCGGGCGGCGGGGACGGCGCCCGCCCCGGCGTGCGCGGGCGCGGCGAGCAGCCCCGCGGCGGCCACGGCGAGCGCGGTGCCGGTCATGCCGGTCAGCGGCCGGGCGGTACGTCGCATCGAAGCTCCCTCGGGCTCACGAAGGGGCCGCGGCCCGCGGCACCCCCATGTGCCGCCGTCGGACGCGTCCCGCACCTTCGAGGTAAGTGCCACCGGGTGCGGACCGCTTCCTGAGCAGGCGTCAGGAGCGCGGCTGAACGGGTGTCAGACGCCCCGGGCCGCGCGCCGGCCGCACGACGTTCCAGCAGGTCACCGGGGCCCTGCCGACCGGGCCGCGAAAAAGTGCCCGAAGGCTGGGCGGCGCGGCTGTGAACGGGTGACCGGCCGGGCGCGCGCCGCGGATCCCGCCGCTTCGCGGCTCACCGCCCGCCGCCCCGCCACCGCCCGCCCGCGATCCGCCTGCCCCGCGCCCGCAGCCGCCCGGCGACGGAGGGCGCGGCGAGGTACACCCACGCCCGCACCGCCGTGCCGTCGGCGTCCCGGACGACCTCCCCGGCCACTCGCTCGTAGAGGTTGCGCGGATCGCCCGGGACGTACTCCTCCAGCCGGTCCAGTTCGGCGAGCAGCCCCGCGTACGCCTCCGGCAGGGCGGTCACCAGCTCCCCGCCCACCACCGAACCCGTCTCCTCGACGGCGTACGGGTATCCCGGCCCCTCGTAGAGCACCGCGTCCCGCAGCCGCCCCGGTTCCTCGCGCAGGGTGCGGCCGCGCAGGAAGCGGTCGTGGTTGCGCTCGCCGGGGCGGAGGGTGCCGTAGACGAAGAAGGGGAGGATCACTCGGTTCACCTGCGCGGACGGTCGGCGGAGCCCCTCTGCACCGAAGTGCCACGGGAGCCTTGCAGGAACGATTCTCACCCCTCACACACCCCCACATTCGCGCTATGGACATGACATTCGCGCGGCCACTTGAATCACGGTCACCATCCGCGCCGCCCCTCCCCCCACCCGCACCGGGGCGCCCGTTCTAGGAGACCGCTTGAGCCGGATACGGCATGCCCGAGGTTCCCGACTCGTCACCGCCGGCGTCACCGTCACCAGTGCCGCCCTGCTGGCCGCCGCACTCTCCCCCACCAGCGCCGGCGCGGCCGACCGCCCCACCCGGGCCACCGCCGTCGACAACGCCGCCTCGGTCCTCGCGGACCGCGCCGCCGCGCTGGGGCTCACCGCGGGCCAGGAGACGAAGGTCCGGGACGTCGTCGTCGACGAGGACGGCTCCCAGCACGTCCGCTACGACCGCACCTACCGCGAACTGCCGGTCCTCGGCGGTGACTTCGTGCTCCACCTGGCCCCTGACGGCAGCTACCGCGGCGCCTCGCGCGCGACCCGCGCCGCCCTCGCCCTCCCGACCGTCACCCCGGCGCTCGCCGCCCCGAAGGCCGCCGACCTCGCGGCGAACGCCCTGCGCGCCGCCCACCTCGGCGAGCCCCTCAAGGGCCTCACCGCCAAGCCGCAGTTGGTGGTCGACGCCCTGCACGGCGCCCCGAGGCTGGCCTGGCGCACCGACGCGGTCGCCCAGGACTCCGCGGGCAACCCGGTCGCCCGCACCCTGCTCACCGACGCGCGCACCGGCGCCCGCATCGACGCCTGGGACAGCCTGGAGAGCGCCACCGGCGACGGCGAGTCCCTGTACGGCGGCACGGTCCCGCTGGAGACGACGCCCACGTCCTCCGGATTCGAGCTGAAGGACCCCACCCGCGGCGGCACCTACACCGGCGACGCGGGCAACGGGACCGACCTGTGCGTCCTGGTCGTCTGCCTCGACCGCGCCCCGGCCACCCCCTTCACCGACGCCGACAACCACTGGGGCACCGGCGACACCGCCGACCGCGCCACGGTCGCCGTGGACGCGCAGTACGGCACCGACGTCACCTGGGACTACTACGAGGACGTCCACGGCCGCCGCGGCATCGCGGGCGACGGCAAGGGCTCGTACAACCGCGTGCACTACGGCAACGACTACAACAACGCCTTCTGGGACGACCGCTGCTTCTGCATGACGTACGGCGACGGGGACGGCGAGCTGATGGGGCCGCTGGTGTCGCTGGACGTGGCCGGGCACGAGATGACCCACGGCGTGACGTCCAAGACGGCGGCCCTGACCTACTCGGGCGAGTCCGGCGGCCTGAACGAGGCCACCTCCGACATCTTCGGCACCCTGGTGGAGTTCCACGCGAACAACCCCGAGGACGCCGGGGACTGGCTGATCGGCGAGGAGATCGTCCGGGACGGCTTCGGCAAGGACGCCCTGCGCTACATGGACGAGCCGTCCAGGGACGGCAAGTCCGCGGACTGCTGGGACGCCTCGGTCAAGGACCTCGACGTCCACTACTCCTCCGGCGTCGCCAACCACTTCGCGTACCTGCTCGCCGAGGGCAGCGGCGCCAGGACCGTCAACGGCGTCGCCCACTCCTCGCCCACCTGCGACGGCTCCACGGTGACCGGCATCGGCCGCGCCGCCCTGGGCAGGATCTGGTACCGCGCCCTGACGGTCTACATGACCTCCTCGACCGACTACGCGGCCGCCCGCACGGCGACCCTGAAGGCGGCCGCGGACCTCTACGGCGAGGGCGGCACCGAGCACGCCGCGGTCGCCGCGGCCTGGAGCGCGGTGAACGTGGGCTGACCGCCCCG